>JANXEO010000001.1 GCA_025058215.1 Candidatus Methanomethylicia archaeon | reverse complement strand
ATCTTTTGCAACATCAACAACCAAGCCATAACTAACTTTAGTCTTCCTAGTCTGAAGCCAATCCTTAAAAGAGGTAGAAAATGCCTCCGCCAAATCTTCTAGGGCTAATTCGCGCCGGTCTGCTAGCCAGTCAGTCAAAACAATCGCGGAAACTTTCATTCGCGGATAACTACGTTCCAACTCGCTAAGCGGAATATCCCGCGGATAACTTTGAAAAAGCTAGGCAACAGCATTCCGTGTGCCAAGCCTCCGTGCCTTCTGATCAGCCTCAATAATCGCCTTAGTCAACTGAATCTCAGAATCAATCTTAACTTCAGAAATAACCTTAGCACCATCACCCTCCAACATCAAATCAGGAAAACGCTCATCTAAACCCGTCTCAGAAAAATAGCGCCACCCAAACCTCTCAAAAACCCTACCAATAAAAGGATAAAGCGTACGCTCAGTAACCCTACTAGACAATACACCCCACCATCAAACTACACATTTCAAAATAAACATGCATTCTTATCAGCTTTAAGTTTATCCTAACAATATCCTTCTTCTGTTATCAGCGACTAATAGAAAATTGCGGGTCAAAATCTTTATATAACTATTTTTTGATATGATTGAAAGAATACTTCATATTTTATCTTGGTGCAACTGTTTATGCAGTCTCTCAGTATTAAGGGAAAAATAAACCAGTTTTTCGCTGTAATTGTTAAAAAATTTCGCACTTTATTCCTAGATCCCGTTGGTGTTTATTATAAGTGTAAAAAAATAATGAGGATTATATTTATTAAATTGATTGGAGGAATTCCACCCATCTACGGCGAGGACTATGATATGCATTGGAATTTTACGTCATTTAAAGATAAAATTATTTTGGATTTGGGAGCGGATTATGGAAGCACAGCATATTATTTTTTGCGTAAGAAAGCGAAAAAGATTATCGCGGTGGAGGGAGATCCACAACTTGCGTCAAAATTAAGGTTGCACTTTCAAAATGATAAAGATAAAGTTATACCTATTGAAGACTTTATAGATAGTCCTAAAAAAATTGAGAAGTTGATTTCCGAGTATAATCCAAACTTGGTCAAAGTTGACATAGAAGGGAGTGAAAAGTACCTCTTAGAAGTAGACAATGTTGAGCAAGTTGATGAATGGCTGATAGAGGCCCACTCAGAAGAAATTTATCAAGCACTTTATAGGTTCCTAGTCGAACATAACTTTTATGTTCGTTCATTTCGTTACCTAGGTAACGTCAAAATTATATATGCATCAAAAATGTCTAAATGAAAAAGGCTGCGTAAATATCGTAACATTTCAAAAGATAATGCAAAAATTCTTCTGTTAACCATGACTAATCAAAAATCTTAGCTGTGGGAGGAATGGCAAATGTAACAGAATGATTGTTAGTGCTTTAAGCGAAAAGAAAGCGCCGCTGAGAAAAGTCATTGGAAGCGGTATTAAAGTGCTGAAGGTGTTTATGTCCGATAGGATTTTGTCAACAACGCGATAAAACCCCTAGAAACGCGAATACAAAACAGGATATGATAAACACTAACACAAAATTGGACAGCAAAGGACTTGTAACAATTTTAGGTGAAGTTATAACTCCTACAAAAAGCAAAGCTGCAGAACTCATAAGGCGCGTACAACGCCTATTAGAGCTTTGCCTATAGCCATTGAAAAAACGTTAACAGGCGCCATTAGGTATTCATCGAAGCACTTATAAAATAGTCGATCTACGTGGAGTTTTGAACTTGAACCGTTGAAACTGCTTGTCATGGTCGTGAGGGCTATTATTCCTGGCACAACAAAGTCAATATAACTATAGCCTTCAAAGCCTATTCCTCTTCCAAGACCGTGGCTGAAGGCTAAAAGATAAAGTAAAGGGTTTATTAGACTGGTAGTTATGGTTCGAACTAAACGGCGTCTCAAAACTCTTAGATCTGCCCAAAACTGTGTAAATATCTATCAACGCTTTCATTTAATCGCCTACTCCTCGACCAGTTAATTCCAAGAAAATGTCTTCCAAGCTTGACTCTCGCACAACGATGGTTTTAACAGTTGAAGGCAAACTTTGAACGTATTGAGCTGCTGCTTTTTTATCAATGAAAATACTTGTATGATGCGTTACCGTTTTCTACAATGGTTACAACTGTAAAAAAGCCTATTTTTCTTCGTAATTCAAAAGGGTTGCCGAGATCTATTAACTGCCCTTCATGGATTATTCCTACACGGTGACAGAGGGCTTCAGCCTCCTCGATGTAATGGGTTGCGAGGAAAATGGTGACGCCATCAGTGTTGAGGCAGCTGATCAGATCCCACATGAGACGCCTCGTGTGAGCGTCTAACCCTACTGTAGGCTCATCGAGGAAAAGAAGTTTGGGTTTATGTATTAAAGAGTATGCTATCATTGCCTGCCTTTGAAATCCGCCAAAAAGCTCGTCTATGGTCCTGTCAGCATGTTCAGTAAGCCCACATATTCCAGAAACTCGGCTACAAGCCTTTCACGTTCAGAAAAAGCGAAGTGATGTAGACGAACGCAAAGCTCAATGTCCTCTCTTACGGTTAAGTCTCTGTCTAAACTAATGTGTTGCTGCATCACGCCGATGATTTCTCTAATCTTTTCAGGCTTCTCAACAACATCACAGCTGCCTGAAGCCACACTGGCTCCGTCTATTACAAGGGTGTAATCGACCCGCGTAGAAACTTTCCAATCCTCCAAAACACCCTTCAAGGTATATGCTGGCAACCCGGGAATGGAAGTGACATACCACCCTGAAACCCATGGGACAGCCACCAAGGGCAAGTTAACAGCTACCAGCTTAGAAAACAGTGTGGAACCGCTCCTTTTCAGGGTTAACGTCACGGTTGTTGAAAGATGCATTTCACTGAAAGACTTCGGCACATGCGCAAATATAAGCGAAGCCTGCCCTGAAAGGACAGTTTCTGGACTTCTAAAAAGAGCAGCTTCAACACTTGAACTGCCTGAAGCTGCATGGGCATTCAAAGGAAGACATGAAAGCGCTAAAAGAAAAACTGCCACAATAATGAAGGCTTTTTCCAAACCCAACTTTAAGTTCATACGAATACCAGCTATGCTCAATCATATGATTAAATATAAACATATAATACCTCATTAGGATGTCATATGAAATATCATAATAAGAAAGGACAAAGCATAGATGAAGCCATTCTCGGATACTTAGCCAAGCAGGATTGGCCCGTCACAACAGAAATGGTTGCAAAAGAACTCGGAGTTTCATGGAACACAGCTCAGACACACCTTTACAAGCTTACGGCCGAAGGTATGGTGAAGGGCAGAAGAGTAGGCAGACAAAATCAATGGGTAATAACGCGGAAACACCCAGAACAAGCTACATTTGAAAAGTAGACACGTCAATAATAAATCAACCAGAAACCAATAACGGGCTTTACAAAAGAGAACATTCACATGTTTTCTGTCACTCCAGACTTCGGTTTAAACGAGTTTCTGCGCACGCTAGCTTGTTGCTAAATTGATGTTTTCTTGCTAATTCCATGTGAGGCTTGTTATTCCTCTCGTTTTGTCTGTTTTTCCGTGTTTTATTGCCAAGAAAGAAAGCCAAACTAGCTTGTTTCAACGCTGAAATAAAAATTGGAGTTTATGTAACCAGCTATAAGTCGCTCTGCACTCTTGTAAATAACTTCTTAAGGGATGCGGCGCCTACGAAAGCTTTGCGGATTATGGAAAACAATTGTGTAGATTTGGTGAATATGGAAAACATTGGAAAGGTACCTGTTGGAGAGTGCTTGGATAGTTGAATCTTCCGGTGAATAAATGTTTGGTAATGCATAAAAGGAGGTTGTGTTAAGGCTTGAGTTGGTATGGAATGGCTTAATAGTTAAGGGTGCATTTATGTGAGTTTTCGTGCATTTTGAGTTATTGTGCAGTTTTGCTTACTGCCTTATGGGGTAGGATTTCCCTTAGTCTGAGTAGCGACTCTTCGCATATTTTCAAAGTTTCTGCATCATCGTCCAACAAAATCAGTGGTGTTGTGAACTTTTTGAATTCCTTAAGATGCTCATATGGTTCAATTTCTGCCCATCGCCTACCATTTCTTAAGTTTGTGATGAATATCACTAACGGGAGCTTAAGTTTCGAAGCAATGCTTACCTCAGCATCTATATCTTTCCTTTTTATCGTTCGCTGTCTCGTCCCATCCTTTGTCAGGGTATAGGCCTTGTGAGCGCCTACGGCCACACGCTTGCCATGCCAAAGAAGTATATAGTCCGGCTGACCAATCCCATAGTACTCTTCAACCCCGAAACCTATATTGCGGAGGATCTCAGCAGTCTCATGTTGTACCTTATTTCCAAGCCTCCTACTTGCAATGCCGTTTGCTGTTGTCAACTTGACCTTTCTTTCTTCTTTTTCTACTGCTTGCTCATGCTCCTCTAGAATTCTGGCGTACTCCTCTTGCATTCGCGCTACCTCTTCAATCTGCAAGTTTAGCAACTCAAGTTTTCTAACTTCTTCACGGTATGTTTGAACCATAGCGTTATATTCCTCAGTAATCCTACCAGTCTGGATTAGGCTGCTTTGAAGCTTCTCCAGCGTCTCTTCATATCTTTTTTGCAGCGCGCTAATTTCTTCATAATAATTTTGAATATCGCGTTGAACCGTCCCTGTCATCGCTTGAAAGTTGCCCTCTGCACTCACAACCAATCTTTTAATGTCCTCTAATATCTTGGAAGCCGCGGTGTTTACCACGTTTTTAACGTTTTCCCTTATTTTTGTAGTTAAATCTTCCTCCCCAACTGTCTCTTGGTAGATGTTACACCAATAATACATGAGATTATCATAGCGAAAATTGAATCCTTTAGAAAAGTATCGGCGACAATGATTATAGTTGCAATTACAAAGGTCGACATTCCTTCGATAAGCCTCAAAATGCCGAGAAGCTTTGCAGGCGTAATCCAATTGCCTAAGGGCCTAAATGCCTGCCAATTCAGCTTCACAAGAATAGTGAAAGAGAGTATAACGGCAGAGATTATGATCACTAAACTAATCGGATCCATTTTCATCCTCTCCCTTACCCAAGGTAAAGTGCGTATGCGCAGCTTTGGAAGATTGTAGGAGACGTACCGCATACCCATGATCAGTCCTTAATATGCCTATACGCTTGTCAACGAATTCGCCTAACTTCCTTTGTAAGTTGCATGCACTGACGTTATGCATATCCTCTGCATAAACTGCTATAATCGATAATACTCCGTTTATTTCAAGCGTAAACTTTAAAAGAACGCCGTCGGATTCCACGCTGAGTACCTTGCCAATAACTTCCTCCCAGTGCTTTAGAGTTAAATGCGCCTTCATTTTCTCTCATAATCAGGAGTTATGATGCTGTGAAACATTTCTCAAAAAAGAGCAACAAACTCTAAAATGAGAAAAGGAATTCAGACTTTTTAAACTTTTTAAAGAGCAGAGAGAAGGGCCTTACGGAGTGGAAATTCACCACATATAAGTATAACGATATAAAAAGGTTAAATATGAACAACAATGGGTGCCCACCTAACATTAATGCAAAGCCTACAAGAAGAATAATCACAGCCGCTATTGTGTTGAGTACAATCATCCTCTTCAAATCCACAAGCGGCTTGAGCATTTCCTCCGCCTTATCAGTAGGCTTATAACTGCCCTCTTTACCGTCAAAAATCACATATCCATCATATATATAAGATCTTGAATATCTCTGCTCCAATGACCCGGACTTTTATAGCCAAGCGACTTCATCAACTCTGCACTAATTGATGGAACACACCTAATCTTTCCATGCCAAACGAGGTGAGCAAGTAACCTTCCCTTGCTATGCGTTAAAACGCCTTTCTCATAAAACCCCATACGACCTCCAACAATACTTGCAATGAAGTATCTCATATTAATAACTGATTTATGTGTTTAGCGTCGTTATCATGCGTCTGCACCTGCGCACTTGTTGGGGTTAGTTAGCTAGAGATTTTTACTAGTAAATTAATGTTGAAATCCCACCCCCCGCATTATTTCACTATAAATTTTACGTTCATATACCACTTTTAATTACCATTAAATGTTTATTTTAAAAATAGATAAATAGAATTGAGTATTTAAATAGAATGAATATCTTTATATGGTTATTTTAATTTATTCTAAATGATTGGAGGTTTTGGATTTGGTTAAACTTGGTTTAATAATTCCTTCTTCAAATACTACGATGGAAACAGAATTTCGTGTAATGTTGCCACAGGGTTTTACGATTCATACAGCAAGATTAAGATTGAAAAGTGTTACATTAGAAGGTTTAATTGAAATGGAAAGTAGAGTTGAAGAAGAAGCTATTAAATTGGCTGATGCCGATGTTGATGTAATTGGTTATGGGTGTACGAGTGGAAGTTTATTTAAAGGTTTAGGTCATGATAAAATGTTAGAAGAAATGATAACTAGGGTTACTGGAAAACCTGCTGTAGCTACAGCTGGTGCTGTTGTGAATGCTTTAAGAGTATTGAACATAAAGAACGTTGCTGTTGCAACCCCTTATATAGATGAAATTAATGAATTGGAAAAGAAGTTTTTAATTGAAAATGGATTTAAAGTTGTAGATTTAAAGGGGTTGCAATTATCTGATAATTTAAAGATTGGTAGGATAAGTAGTAGAACTACTTATCGATTAATTTCTAAATTGAAATATGAAGATGCTGATGGAATTTTCATAAGTTGTACAAATTATCCAACGATAAAAGTCATCGAGAAACTTGAAAATAAACTTAAAAAACCTATTATTTCAAGTAATACAGCTACGTTATGGGCTATGATCAGAAAATTAAATATAAAGGTTAAGATTAAAGGTTATGGTAAACTTCTTGAAGAATATTAAAAGTATCGTTTATGTAAGTAGGTAATATTGAATATTTGAAAATAATGGGGATAAGTGATTAGTTAGGTGGGAGTGTAATGTATTTAGATTATTTTCATTTACCTATGAAACCTTCTAAAATCTTTATTATTGATTTATGAACTTTTAGTGGAACACCATCAACTGAGGGAATTTGTTCACCGGTAACTCCGTCTACAGCTCCAGATTCAATTGATGATTTAAGCATAATTTCCTCTTCTTCTGGTGTATGTAGAGCTTTGATTTTACCAGTTAATGCTGCAATGCAAGCTTCAATTCCATAAGCTCCCCAATTGGAAATTGATGCTGTAATGAGCATGTCAACTTTAGATTCAGCTGCAATACCACTTTTACATTCACATTGACAAATTTTAGCGTAAGGAACAATATTTTCAACTGTATTCTTTATATTCCCCATTCCAACCTCATTTCCACCATCACCAATTCCAATAGTTAAAATTCCCCTGCTACGAGCCTTCTCAAATAATGGTTCTATTTTAGCATGAAGAGAACTTATGTTCATTCCTCTCATTGTATGATATTCACCTTTAATATTTCTTCCAGCTTTTTCTATTGCAAGAACGAGGGAGGGTTTAAATTTTTCAAGTATCTTTTCAGCTTTTTCTTCAGCAGATTTTAATTCTAATGGGAAATCTAAAACTAGAACTTCATCTTTTGATTTAAACTCTTTTTCACATGTTTTAACACTTAATCCCAATGCACGTAATGTAGAAACCATGATCTCCTTTGATTGTTCTTCTATAAGTATTACAGAAGAAGAATTAAAGGCAATATTTAAACATTTAGCTAATGCTGCAGCTCCAAGTGGACCATCAGTTTCCTGCACTTTTCTGGGTAGAACTATAAAACCAGTAGTTATAATAGCTATACCGCCATTCTTCATAACTTCATTAATTTTCTGTGCTGTAGTTAAAGTTAGGGGTGATCCTATTAATTCTCTAGCAGTATTATAGAGATCATAAATAACCCCTCTAGCTCTAACATCTAAAGTGATAAGTCTATCTATTCCTTCACCAATATATGTGATATTTTTCTCCATTAAAGATACACCAAGATAAATTATACTTAAAACTAAAATTATTACTTTCGTTGTTAATTTTGTGAAATATTTGATTAAAAGTTCAATGAATATGGATAAAAGTAAAATTTATTGGATTAAATTACTTCTATAAACTAAAATAGAAATATTTTGATTAAATTAAGATTTTGGAGGATTAATATGGAATTAAAACCAAAAGCTTTAGTATTACTTTCAGGTGGATTAGATAGTATACTTGCCACTAAAATAGTTTTAGATCAGGGGATAGAGGTTGAAGCTGTTCATTTTGTAACTCCATTTTACAATTGTGATTATAATTCAATTATTAAATTTTCAGAAGAACTTGGTATAAAAATTCATATAATAAATTTAGGTCAAGAATTTCTTGATATAGTTATGAATCCAAAACATGGTTATGGAAGTCAAATGAATCCATGTATAGATTGTCGAATACTTATGTTTAAGAAAGCTTGGGATTTAGCCAACAAGATAAATGCCAATTTTCTTGTAACTGGTGAAGTTTTAAATGAAAGACCATTTTCACAAAGATTTGAAATTATGATGCTTATAGAAAGAGAAACTGGACTTGAAGGTAAAATTTTAAGACCATTATCAGCAAAACTACTACCACCAACAGAATCAGAAAAGAAAGGTTGGATTAATAGAGAAAAACTTTTTGCTATTAAAGGTAGAAGAAGAATTCCACAAATTAAATTAGCAGAAAAATTAGGCATTAAAGATTATCCAAGTCCTTCTGGAGGATGTTTATTAGTAGATCCATCATTTACCCGTAGATTAAGAGATCATTTAAAACATGAAGGGAAAATAACACTTAAGGATGCATTTCTATTAACAATAGGACGACATTTCAGAGTAAATAGTGTAAAAATAGTAGTTGGAAGGAATAAAGAAGAAAATGAAGAACTTCTATCTATAGCTAGAGATTACAAAATACAATATTTAATGGTTAAAGATTATAAAGGACCTATTACCCTCATTATAGGTAAAATATTCCCAGAAATTATAGAAATAGCTGCAGCGATAACAGTACGTTATTCTGATGCGCCAAAAAACACTCCAGTTAATGTAATTTATAAAAGTTTAGATGAAGAAATGGAAATAGTAACAGTAGCTATGAAAGATGAAGATATAAAAAGATTTATGATTTAACATAAAATTATTTAGTTCTAATAGTGAATTATTGTTTAAGTTTGTATAAATTTAATTGAAATATTGGTGGTATTTAAACTTATAATATTTTGAAGAAATTAAATCTTAAAGCAGTTAAACCCTTTATCTTCTCTAACTCTGATATTAAGTTCTTTATTTTTTGCGCTTCACCCTTCACAAGGATAGCTTCAATACAATTTTCTTTATTTAAATGTACATGTGTATTTGATATTACGACATCTAGGAATTTATGTTGTAATTTTGTTAATTCTTGTTCTGCTTCATGTTCAAAATATACAGCTATAACACCACCAAAAACACCTTCTTCAATAATTAAACTTCTTTCAGATAGATACAATTGAATTGCTTCATCAATTATTTTAGATCTATTGTCTAAATTCATTCTTTCCATGTACTTATCTAATTTTCTTAGAGTATCTTCTTTAAATGATACTCCAGTTTTAACTCTACTACTCATTTAAACCACAATATACAGTTATAGGATTACAAATAATAACCTACCTAAATTTGCTTTTATATAAAGATTTAAAAGTTCATAAGGCTATGAGGAGGCAATTGTTATATTAAAGGTTTATGTTATAAGGTTATGTGGACACATTAATAGAAAAAGAGAGGTTTAATAAGTATTTAGATAGAGCTGTTGAACACTATAGTTCATTATTTACATTACCATCATACAAAAGAATTCTTACATTCCTATTCATAATATGCATTTTTGAAGGCTTTATAATAACCCCATACCATATATTAAAACCTTTGAGTTTTATCTATGGACTATGTTTTGGAATAATTTTTTTCATACTTACTTTACTATTAAATTATTTTTCTGTATTTTACATATTTAAAGAGGATAAAATATATAATGTTAGAAGATTATCAGGATTATCTCTTTTCTCTTGGATCTTTTGGACTATTTTAAGTACTCTGGGTTTATTTACTACCATAATTACCGCAAATTACATTTGGGTAGTTAAGTTTTCTCTTCTAGGATTTTCAATAACTTTAATTCTTAGATTTGTTGTCCTTTATGCAACTTCATCTTCAAGTTATAAACGTATTTTTATTGTTGCAATACTACAACCATTTTTATCCTTAATATTCTTAATATTCATATGGAAATTATTTAACGTTTATGATTTCATATTAGCTTTAAGTTTTTCAATATTTTCTATAATAATAGCTTTAACTTCAAGCTATTGCTTTTTGCATGTGATAGATTCCACAGGTAAAAAATATTTTGAGGAATCTTTCCTACCCATATTTAAAGCATTTTTATTGAATTGGATTGCAGATTTAAATGAACCTTTAGAATACTTTTTTGAAAAATTTGGTGAAGAAAGAGATGTAGAAGTTTCACTTATTAGATTTCATGGAAGTAATAAAGCATTTATAGTTGTTCCATCAGTTCATCCAGGACCATTTAAGAATATTGGTGGAAGTGCTCTACCATCTAAACTTAAATATGCTTTAGAGAAAAAATTTGATTGCATTACATGTGTATTATTGGGTTTAGTGGAACACCATTTAGATTTAACTTCACAATATCAATTAGAGAAATTAATTCATGAAGTAATTGAAAATGCAGATATAAGTGTTGAAGAAAATGAAGCTTCACCATTCATTAAAGTTAGTAATGGATTAGCTACAGTATGTTGTCATGTTTTTGGGGAAACTGCACTATTATCACTTTCTTTAGCTCCAAATACAACTGAAGATCTCCCCATAGAATTAAATATGGATATTCGTAAAGAAGCTGAAAGATTAGGATTTAAAAATTGTGTAATTGTGAATGCACATAATAGTATAAATGGTGATGTAGAAATAGGTATAGCATATAAAACTTTAAAAGAGAAAGCAATTGAATGTTTAGAAAAAGCAATTTCATCAAAGAAATCAACATTTAAAATGGGTGTATCTCATATAATACCTAGCGAATTTACTCTTAAAGATGGTATGGGACCTGGAGGTATAACTGCAATAGTATTTGAAATTGATGGAAAAAGATCAACGTATATAGTAATCGATGGAAATAATATGGTTTCCGGTTTAAGAGAGAGAATAATAAATGAAATTAAATATCTTGGTATTGATGATTGTGAAGTTTTTACAACAGATACACATCTTGTAACTGCTTTAACATTGAGAAGTAGACGGGGATATCACCCAATAGGGGAAGCCATAAATCAAAGTAAGATAATAAAGTATATAGTTGAAGTTGTGCAGAGGGCTTTAGGAAATATATGTGAAGTAAATGTTGGATTTAAGAATATAATTATTCCAAGAATTAAGGTTATTGGAAGAGAAAATATGGAAAAATTATGTGTACTAATAGATCATGCTATTAAAAAAGCTAAGAAAATTGCTTATCCAATTTTTGGAATTAGCTTTTTAATTTTAACAACGGTTATAGTATTCATTTAATTCTATTCAATAAGTAAAAAATCATTGAAATGAAAATATTCAAATCAATTTAAGTAAAAATCTGAAGTTTATCTACATAATTCTAGTTTTCTTTATTATAGCTTTATTCCATTTCCCATATTTAATCCATAACATTGAAAGTATACCCCCAATAAAATTACTTATTGCTAAAGCTAACCATACACCATAAGAACCCATACCTAGATTAAATGCAAGAACATAACCAAGAAATATTCTAATACCCCATAATCTTATCATTCCGAGGATTGTTGGAATTAAAGTATGACCTGAACCTCTACCAGTAGACATACCAATCATAAATAAACTGAAGAAAGCTAATGTTGGTAGTAGTGTTTGTAAGAATATGTCTGTTTCATTAATTACTTCTAAATTATCGGTAAATGCTCGTATTATGTTGATTTTAAATGGATATATTATGATTGAACCTATGATTATAATACTGAAAACTAAAAGTGCAGTTTTACATGCAATTTCTTTAGCTCTATCAAATTTATTTGCACCTAGATTTTGACCAATCATTATAGAATTTGCACCCATAAACCCCCATAAAGCACCATCAACAATATCCATTATAACAAAACCAATTGAATATGCTGTTGCCACTATAACTCCAAATGCATTTACTAATCTCAATTGAAATATAAAAGCAAAACTATTTGTTAAACCTAGAAAAATTATTGGAACACCAATATGCATAACCATCTTAATCCAATCAATATCTATGTTCTTTGTAAAACCTACTTTTAAATCAGGATAATTCTTTTTAAGGATGTACGTTAACCCAATTATTGATATTATTTTACCTACAACATCTGTAATTGAAGCACCTATAACACCGAGCCTTGGGAAAAACCCTATCCCCAAAATTAGAAATGGATCTAGAATAGCATTAGTTGTAACTGCAATTACATTGATTAATGCAGGTCTCTTAGTATCACCAACACTTTGAAGTAATGTTAAATATGTGAAGGATATATAACCAAAGAATACATCTAAAGATATAATTCCAGAATATTTCATAATTTCATCAAATATTTCTAGTGGAACGGAAACAATATTTGAAAATATAAATTCCCTTAATGAAAAGAAGGTTATACAAAAAATCACTCCAAATGAAAAGGTTACTGTAAAGAATTTAGAAGCTGATAAACTAGCTTCTTTATACATTTTAGCACCAATATACTGCGAAATAATACTTAAATTTGCAGCTGTTAAAGCATTTAAAAATGCTTGAAAAAGCATAATTACAGGCCAAGTCTGTCTAGGAACAGAAACAGAATATGTGCTATATATACTAAGCCAATAAGCATTTGCAACATGATAAACAGTCATAACAATATTATTTATGAGGGGTGGTAGACCCAACCAAATCAATGTGCTTATAATAGGACCATTAACTATCCTATCTCTATATCTACCCATACCACGATGCTTAAAACTTTCTTCACCCTCCTCAAATTCATTGGACATAGTTTTGATAATTTAGATAAGTTTATTTAAAAAGTTTATGAAGAATTCAATAGCTTGCAATAAGCTTATATTAAAGCAATAAGTGAATTAACTACTTACAAAATATAAAATATTAAAAATTAAATAATTTTAATTATACTATAATTCAAATAAACGTTATAACCATTATAAAGTATCTTAATATTACTAAAGCTATTAAAAAGATTATATTTAATTAAATGCAATTTGTAAATTTACAATGAATATTATTATAATAAATTTTATATTGTTGAAGAAGATTATGATAATTAGAATCTGGGTGTTAATATATGCCTGAACAAAGATTTAGAATTGCTCCAACTGGTAGAGGGGCCATATTTAGAGCTAAAAGATGGTTTTATGCAACATTCTACACTAAAAGTTTACCATTAGAAGTAAAAGAGGGAAATAAGAAGATATGGACAGATTTAGCCAGAAGAATGGTTGAAGAAATAAATAAGTATGGATATTCAGATAATCCAACAAGATTATCTATAAAGTACGAGACTGGACCAAATGGAGAATTTAAACCAATATCAGTTATGTTAGAAGTTATGAGTATAGAACCAGTAAAAACAATAGTGATAACAACAGTACCAGAAGAAGAAAGAAAAATAGAAGTACTAAAACAATTTGAAGAATTATTAAAGAAGGCAAAAGAGCTTGGAATAGATGTGAAAGAACTTATTAAGAGCAAATAATCTAAGTGATAATCTACCTTTAAATTAATACAAATTTTATCATTAAGCTTACTTTCTAAAAAAGAAAATGTAAAAAGTTTAAATACTCAATTTTGCATCGAAAAAGGAAGTGAAGTAAGTTTAAATATACTTTAAATGGTAATTTTAAAAGGGAAAACTATGAAAAGTTATATAAAACTCTATGGTCCATCAATAGATAAAGGTTTAGAAGCACTTGATAACTTAATGAGGCAATTAGCAAAAACATATCCATATGGAGAAGCAATCCAACAAATAATTTCAATATTGGATCCAAACATAGATATTAAAACTGGGAAAAGCATACGTGGAGGTACGAAAATCATAGGAGATTACGATTATGTTATTGAATGGACAAATATACCAACAATAGAACAATTAAGAAGTTTAATAAGGAAAATTGATGATGCGCTAATGTACACTGGATGCAAATATACTATAACAACTAAAGAGTAATGAAGTTTCATCATAAAGAAAGATTTAAAAAATCAAATTTTTATCACAATTGTTGAGTAAAGATATTATAATAAGCCTCGGTCGTATAGTCCGGCCAAGTATGCAGGCCTTTCGAGCCTGCGATCACCAACATGGGTGACAGGAAACCCGGGTTCAAATCCCGGCCGAGGCACTAAATATATTTTCACAAATTTATTTTATTATGAACTTAATATGTAGTGAACTTTTTAAGTTCCTTACTAAGCTATCATTAATCTATACTATAAGTTACTATTATAGTGTAGAATATTTATTTATGACCATTATAGATGTCTTGATTACTATTAAATTAATTATAAATGTTTATGTATTTAAACAAGAAAAGAGAAGTGAGAAGGTGTAATTGATGGGGAGATTATTTGGAACTAATGGTATTAGAGGAACTATTGAGGAACTTACGCCAGAATTTGTAGCTAAAATAGCATTAGCTATTGGAACGTATTTTAATTGTGGTGAAATTATGCTTGGATATGATGGTAGAAAGACTAGCCCCATATTATTTAGAACAGTTGCAAGTAGTTTAATGGCTACTGGATGTAAAGTTTATAATGCTGGAATGACTACAACTCCATTACTACAATTTGGAGTTAAAAGTTTAAAGTTAGATGGTGGAGTAATGATAACAGCAAGTCATAATCCACCAGAATTTAATGGTATAAAAGTTATTGGGAGTGATGGAATTGAAGTTCCACGTGAAATTGAAGAAGAAATTGAAGAAATATTTTTCAATGAAAAATTTTCTAGAAGACCTTGGAATGAAATTGGATATATAACTACAGCTCCAAATATAATTGATGATTACTTAAAATCAATAAAGAGAAATGTCAATGTTAAACGTATATCGTCAATAGGATATAATGTTTTAATAGACCCTGGAAATGGAGTTTCAATACTTACAATACCAAAATTACTTGAAGAATTAAATTGTAATTACATGGTTGTTAACGGACATATAGATGAGGAATTCCCAGGTAGAGGTGCTGAACCAACACCTCAAACATTAATTGATGTTGGAAGAATTGTTGTAAAAGAAGAATGTGACTTTGGAGTTTCATATGATGGAGATGGAGATAGAGCAATATTCATAGATGATGAAGGAGCAATTCATTGGGGAGATAAAACAGGAGCTATACTTGTAGAATATGTATTGAGGAAGAAGGGGGGAGGAATTATAGTAACCCCAATAAGTACTTCTAAAATAGTAGAAGATGTAACTGAAAAATTTGGTGGAATTATTCAATGGACTGTTGTGGGAAGTGTAGTAGTATCACATGAACTTAAAAAAGTTAGAGGAGTTATGGGGTTAGAGGATAATGGGGGTATACTTTATCCAGAACATCAATACGTAAGAGATGGAGCTATGGCTACAGCAATGATGTTAGACGCATTAACTGAAGGTGAAGGAAAATTATCAAAGTTAATATCATTACTACCTAAATATTACAGTATCAAAAAGAAAGTAAAATGTCCAAATCAATTAAAAAATGAAGTTATGAGGAAATTGTATGAAGAATTAACATTAGAAAACGTTTGGAGAATAGAGAGAATTGATGGTTTAAAAATATGGTTTGGGAAAAATACATGGATATTGGTTAGACCATCAGGAACAGAACCAATAATAAGAATATACTCTGAAGCAAAAAATCTGGAGGAAGCCGAAGAAATTTCATTTAAATACGAAAGGAAATTGATGAGTATAATTAGAAGCTTTGGAGGGTAAATTATTGGAATTTCAATGGAGGAGAATTATTGAAAAAGTGTTAAATATAGGTATCGAAGACCTCATTCAATTAACGTTATCAACTCAAGACCTATGTGTAATTGCTGAAGAAGATGTATATCAATCTATAAGTATGATACCATTAATATCAGAAACTTTAATTGGATGTACTATAAGATGTCATACACCATTAGAATACTGTAGATATATAGCACCATATAGAGATTTGGATAAAATTATAATATTAATTGATGAAAGTGAAAAAATAACTCCACAAATGAAAAATTTGATAGATATATGTAGGATAATGAAGTTTGAAGTTATAGCAGTATTATTTAAGGAAATGGGTTTAGAATTAAAGAAAATTATCATGCCAAAAACAATACAATTGAAAATACATGATATTAAAGATGACTTGGAGAAATCAATTGTAGCATTAACATTAATGATAAAAGTAATATCTGAAGCTGCTATCAAAAGATCAAGTAATCCAAGAGCTAAGGACATAATACAAGAATTAAATAACATGGAAATAATGGTGAATGAAACTGAAGAATTAAAAAATATACTAAACACATTAACAAATGAAAGAATAAAATACATTTTTAGTGATCATATTTTGTTTGGAATATTAAAGGTAATTATGAAGAAAATAGTTAAAAATGGAGAATATAAATTTGAGTTATATAGGATTGATGACCATCCAAAAACTACTGAAAAAATTAAAGAAGTAGTAGATGCTATAGTATTTTCATCTGAAGTAGAAGAAGATTTAGCAAAACAAATATGTAATTACATAAAATTTAAAGGCGGAAAAACCTATGAGTACATTGAAAAAGGAGAACCCATATTAACCCCATTAAAATTAAGTATAAAAGCATTAAAGATAATTAAATCAAATAAATTTTAAGGTGTTTAATTATTAATTTAATAAAGAATTATGGATGGTGCGATTTATAGAGGATGATTATATGCTGAGGAAATTACTTGAATTAATTGGAGTATACAAATTGTATGAAAAATGGCTTTGGAGACAAATAAAGGATAAAGATAAACCTATACATATTGGAGTAATATTAGATGGAAATAGGAGATGGGCTAAAGAAAGAAATCTTCCACCATGGGCTGGACATGAAAAAGGCGCTGAGAAAGTAAAGGATTTAATTAAATGGTGTTATGATACTGGTATAAAAATACTTACACTATACGTATTTTCAACAGAAAATTTCAATAGAAGTAAAGAGGAAATAGAAGCGATAATGAATTTAGCAAATAAATATCTAGATGAGTATATGAATGATGAAAATATTCATGAAAAAAGAGTTAGAATCAAATTTCTAGGTAGGAAGGAATTATTGAATGAAGATTTGAGAAGAAAGATAGAGAAAGTGGAGAAAGAAACTGAAGTTTATAATGAAAGATACTTGAATTTTGCATTTGCATATGGTGGACGTGCTGAAATAGTGGATGCTGTAAAGAGATTATGTAAAGATGTAGAAAGTAATATTATAGATGTAGACCAAATAGATGAAGCAACAGTTGAAAGGTATCTATATACATCACATTTACCACAACCTCATCCTGATTTGATAATAAGGACTAGTGGTGAAGAGAGACTTAGTGGATTTCTACTGTGGCAATCAGCCTACAGTGAGTTAGTTTTCTTAGAAGTTTACTGGCCTGACTTCAGAAAAATAGATTTGTGGCGTGCAATTAGGATTTATCAAAAACGTAATAGAAGATTTGGTAAATGACTATAATATTTTATTGGTATAATTTATTTTGATGAAAGATTCCATGGGAGACCTCTGGATAAGATTTTTTCTGGTATTTTCTCCATATATTTTTCCAGAAACTTTATATCTTCACGTTTATCCCTTAATTCATCTGGTAACATATGTGGAATTTCTTCAATTATTGGATACCACCTACTACATTTAACACATGAGAGTAAACCTTCATTTACTTCACGTTCTAAACAATTTCTGCAATTAATTTCTTCAGATTTTAAATCTTTAATGAATTTTACATTTAATCCACAATATTCTTCACATAAAATTTCTCTCTTTAAATCAATATTATAAGTATATTTATTTTCGCTAAAGACATATAATTGTAAAGGAAAGTGTTTACATATGGGGCAAGCTAATATATCCATTAGCCTATATTTCAAGGAAATCACCGAATTCAATTAGAATGAACAATATATAAAAGTGTCTCTCGCTTTAATTTACAGTAGTATTAATATAGTTTTCACTTCATTAGCAGACATCTCTAAAGTAAATTTTAAAATATAATTACCAGAAAACTCGTATTGTATAAATTTCCTAGTTGAATTATCGAAAATACCAATAACATTTGAAACCATAACATTCAATGAACTTCCAGCATCCCTTAAATCAAGAGTTACATATACCCTAGTACCATAGGGTTTAGGGTTTTCAATAGAATACACTAAACATATACGGTAATGATCACCAGATAGATACAATGAAATAGTATTAAATTTAGCTTTAACTTCAACTTTCTCTGGAAGAGACATGAAGAATACTGCAGATATTCCAATAAGTATTAGAAATAAAACTATAATTGAGAATATTTTTGTATTTCTAGAACTACTTTTCACTTTACGTTTGCTAGACATAAAATCCAAAATATAATTTAAACAACAAATATTTATTATTTAACGAACACAAAATAAATTGATATGAATTTATTACTAAGACCAGATTCGATATACGTGCTTGAAGATCGAGAAGTTAAAAATAGACTTTCATGGTATTTAGCGGTTATGAGAAATCAAAAACCAGCAAAATACCGCATATGTAAAAGAATATCATCAGAATTTAAAGAAGATGAAGCTCTTGAAGATTTATGGATAGAACATGAGAAAAGAGCAAAAGAATTCAAAGAAGCTTACGAGAAAATTGTACATGGTAAATTGAAGCTTGAAGAACTTCCTATTCCAAGTAAGAATTTTTTAGATTTAAAAATAGAAATTGTAAATAGAATTCTAAAGGAATGTGTATTTTGTGAAAAAAGATGCAAGGTGGATAGAAGAATTAAACCTGGTTTCTGCAGATTGGATTCAAATACTTATGTTTCATCATGGTTTCACCATTGGGGTGAAGAAGCTCCATTAGTGCCAAGTGGAACAATATTCTTTTCATCATGTAATTTTAGATGTGTATTCTGTCAAAATTATGATATAAGTCAGTTGCATCCACATGGTGGTTTAAAAGTAGATGCAAAAACTCTTGCTAAAATATCTAGAAGATTGAGGGAAGAAGGTGTTAGAAATATAAATTACGTTGGTGGAGAACCAACACCAAACTTACATACAATAGTGGAATCATTAAAGTATATGGATATAAACGTACCACTACTTTGGAATAGTAATATGTATTGTAGTGAAGAAACTATGAAGATACTACTTGAAATAATAGATATCGGATTACCAGATTTTAAGTATGGAAATAATGAATGTGCAAAAAGATTATCAAATGTTGATAGATATTTTGAAATAGTTTCTTGGAATCATAAGATTATGCATGATTATCCAATAGATATGATAATACGTCATTTAGTAATGCCAAATCATATTGAATGCTGTACAAAACCTACATTAAAATGGATAAGTGAAAATATACCTAGGTCTTTAGTTAACATTATGGAACAATATAGACCAGAATATTTAGTTAGAGAATATCCAGAAAAATATAAAGATATTAATAGAAGAATTACTTGGAATGAAATGAATGAAGCATATACATATGCTGAGAAACTTGGAATATGTTATAAACCAGTTTCATAAAGAGATTTTACTAGTGTAAAACCATCATCACAGTATATTGCTAAATCAAATAATGAAATTATGTAGTTAATGAAGTATGGATGAATATACGGTTTCGGGTCAAAAGAGATAATTCCACCTTTGAAAATTAAAAAGAGTCTTAAGGAAAGAAGTTTTAGAACTTTAAGTATGAATTGAATTTTATCAATAAAAATTTTGTAAGATAATTTACCACATGTTTTATGATTGTAATGCTTTATTGATGGAAATCTAGGTAGATAAATAATTATTTTAACCATATCTTTAAACTTAAATATATCCCATGGATTAAAAACATCACATTCAAGTATATATTGCTCATAATTCGAAAAATTATATAGTGGAAATGGTTGCTCTAATACAAACAACAACTTTTCACAGGTAAACTTTGGGAGTATATTAATAAGGGCAATAGAACTATTACCAAAAAATAGTATTTGGGTATTAGTAAAAGATACTAAATGTATTAATTCTTCAAGTTTTAGATTCTTCAATTAAATCACCTTTAAGCATTCTCCATAAAATTACAGAACCTACATGTGTACAAATATTCCTCATTCTAATTAAGCCATACATTTTACTAATTGAATAACAGGTACAAACATATTTTCCAGCACTTTTAATAAAGGTGACTTTATAAATTTCATAGTAATCTCCAAATTTAGATTTACCTTTCACAAACCATACATTAGGATCACTAGTTTTAGTAACGTCATTTAATCTAGCAATACAACGATTAACCCACGATCTCCCTTTATCTTTAAATTTTAACTTAAACTTTTCTAAAATACTTAAATTATAATACATCGATAACCCCTTCTTCACATATCGCAAAAAGTGCATATTCACCTCTTGGAATATATGGACTATCTTCAACTATCATTTTCCTAATTTCCATACCCTTCTTTGCATAATCAGATGATGCGTGTTGAAGGAATAATCTATGTGTGGTTGCATGTGCAACTACATTACCTCCAGCTGCTGTAATTCCACCGCCAAAAGTCGGTTTAGAAATTACTTGATTTGTTACTACAACGTAAATATCGTATATCATTGCTAAACGCATTAAAAAATTCAATATATAGTTTAATGTTTGCTGTCTTGCAACAAGCATTTCCCTACCCTTATACTCAGCTCTAACATGTGTAATTAATCCATCAAGTACAATTAATTTAACATTTTTATTTTCAATAAGTTTAGGAGCCATAATCCTTATAAAATCTATTTGTTCATCAACATTTACTGGTTGAGAAATAAAAATATTTTTAAGTGGTTCGAGAAAGTTGAATCTTTCAGCTATTTTACAAATTTTAGAATCAGAGAATGTTCCTTCACAATCAATGTAAAATACACTTCCACCAATTCCACCATTATTCCTAGTTAATTGAGTGGTAACGGATATTTGAAAACATAATTGAGATTTACCAGAACCATATTCACCTACAAATTCATATATACATTTAGGTTCAATTCCACCTCTAAGAAGTTTATCTATTGAATCCACTTTTGTGGAAATCTTTGGTAAGTTTTTTCTAATAGATGAAAATTCCAAACCATTAATAACTCTACTTCTATTGAAAACACTTCTAACATGTATTAGAGCTTTATTTAATCTAGAGTAATCGCTTAAATCCAATAATGTAATTAATTCATCTATACTATACAATGATAATTGTTTTGGACTGTATATACCTGCTTTCCTCAATTTTTCAGCAGTACTAGAGCCTATACCAGGAATATCTTCTAAATTTTTAAGTTCTTCACTCATTTCCCCCACCTCCAATATAATTCCTTAACCACTTTAGATGCATTATCACTTTATCCAATTCATTAACAATGGAAAACCCTCCTTCAATATTTAACAAAGAACTCAATTTTTGGAGGGATTTAATTAAAAATTCAAACTCATTTAAATTCATAAATAATTCAAAAACTATTTTACCAGAGATATCCCTCTTAGCATATATAATTAAACAGATACGTATAGAATTACTGTAAGCTCTAAAAGATAAGAAAGCAGAATATTTTTCTGAAGTTTTTAATTGAATTGATAATCCTCTACCATCATTATCCCATTTCATAAATGTAAACAAATCAATCACCAGTCCTATTATATTCCTCCAGTATAGATGCACCAATAGGGGAAATCTTAAGATGACATTTACCATCACGATGTATACTTTCAAAAATCAAACCATTAACTGTTAAAATTGTTAACATCTTCCTAGCTTCAGTTCCATCTAAACCTAAAACACTTGTAGCATAACCAATCATCAAATCCTTTTCAACAGTTCCTTGAGATAAAAAGGATAAAATACTATGAGCTAAATCTGCTTTATCACCAAAAAGTTTATGTAAAACACTTATCTTCATCGGTTTAGATATTTTGAGTTCATCTTCAATTTCAAATTCACCTTTAAACTCTAAATCACAACTGTAATTTGAAATCTTCAAATCTCCATTAATGAAAACTAAAAAGTACTTTTTATTATCAATATGTCTAAAAACCTTTAGATTATTGTCATCTATGGAGAAAAGATCTACTATATCATTAAAATATTCTCCATTAACAAGTATTGGGGATAAAGTTATACTCACAATAGACCTAACTTTGGGATTAATAAATGATGGAGCATAACAAGATAGTAGTATATAACCATGACCTTTGCCTTTTAAGATATCATAAAATAACATTGATCGTTCAAATGATACAGCATACTCCTCTCTCAACGCTCTAATTAAAGCTGGAGATATTAAATCCACATCTTCAATTACAATAAAATCAAAAATATTTGAAAAATGAAATAACGTTAATAGTGATGAAAAAATTCTAAATTCCACTGGTAAGTGACTTATATCAACTACATTTAAACCGGGTTTTAAATTGGTGAAACCATGATGAAAATTGAATGATGAACCTACACGTCCCACTGTCATTAAATCAAGGAATCTAAGTAATTTATTGATACCTAAACTATATCTAAACAGACTACTTTGAATTTCAATTTCAGAAATTACATCCTTAACATTTGGATTAAAAATATCTCTACTCACTAAGTTAATAAGTGAATTTTGAAGTATTCTAGCGGAATCTTCACCTATATGGAAACTCAACCTAAAAATGTCAACAATAAATTTAATCTCTGAATATGGATCTTCAGATTTAAAACTAAAGGGATTTATTGATGCATTAAAACCAAGTTTTAAAAGTTTAAAATCCATAAATTTATTTCTAAGATATTTGTATAAACCATGAGGATCTATTATTAAACAATAATTCCAATCACTATAATCAATTATAGAAATATTAATTTTGAATCTATAATTGAGTGGACCAAAGGAGCTTATTATTAGATTTCTGCTTTCATGAAGTAGATCATGCAAATTTATAAATTCTAATTTAAATGAATTATCAAACATCTTTACACCTCCATAAAAGGCAGTATCTTAGATGTAAGTTCATAACCATTTAGAATTTTAATTTCATTAGCAGGTATAGAGAGAGATAATGAATTAATTACTTCAACAATTTTAGAAATTACAGATTCTTCCTCATACCAACTTACTTTAACATTTAGTAGTAATATGAAAGTCTCTTTAGAAGTGTTTCCACCAATAAAAATTAAGTAGTAATTGAAGGGTATAGTCAATAGTATACTCCTCAATAAACCAAAATCTTTAACTCCTGAAAAAGATATTCCACTATAAATATTCATATGTCCAAAAGTGCCATAAACCTTTAGAAACCTATCAAAAACTTTGAATTTAATTAAAACTTTAACTTCTTCGCCATTATTAAACTTCATATTCCTAAATAAAATCTCCTTAATAACTTTATGGCTACTAGAAGTATTCTTATTATGTATAATTCTAATAGCATATAACATCAGCAATGGAGATATTAATATAAGTGGTAATATTGGGTTTATAAATACAAGCACTATAATTGAGATTAATAGAAGCCATTTAAAATTCATGATTAAAAATTGATATTAGGGTAAAATAATTGTAGTTTAGATGTCCACCGAAAACTATGAACGACGAAAAACGAATAAACAATCAAAGTTAAATATATAGATTAGATTGTGAATGGAAGAAAAAATTGAAATTGAAGATTTAAAGATTGCCAGTGAAGAAACTAGATTAAAAATACTAATATTGTTAAGAAGTAAGGAACTTGGATTAAACGATTTATCAAAATTAACTGGAAAAGCTAAATCAACAATTTCAGAACATTTAAAAATATTGGTAGAAAGAAACTTGATAGAGAGATTTCAAGTAGATAAAGGATACAATTACAAATTAACAAATAAAGGTGTTAAGATATTAGAACTAATGCAGAAAAGTGTAGGAGATATCAAAATTGAATCTAAAAGGAAATTAACCATAAAAGATGGAATTGACATTATTAAAGTGAGATTAACAATACCTCTATTAACTGGAGCTTCTATGATTATTCTAGGCGGTGTACATAACATTATAATCTTATTGTCTATAATTAATGGTTTAATTCTTGGATTTTTAAATTCCAATTATAAAGACTTATTGAAAGGTGGAGTTATATTTTCAAGTATAACGTCAATAGTAGCAGCATTAAGAATAGGTGTAACCGCAATACCAGTAACCTACCTGCTGACAATAGTAATATATATTAGTATCGGTGGATTAACATGGATAATCCTAAAAATAATTACAGGGTTGGCGAAGAAATATGGTTAGAATATGCCCTGAATGTGGAGGAGAAATGTACTATAATAGAAAAGGAGCATTTGTATGTGTAAAATGCGGATTATCAATATCAAAATATGAATCTATTAAAGCAGAATTAGATAAAGAGAACTTAAAAGATGAAAAAGAAAAGAAAAAAGAGTATTTAAAATGGTGGTTAAGTTCTAAAAAGTGAATAACAAGAATTGAGGGCGGATTACGTGAAAGAAATCGTAGTGGAAATTATAAGTATAGGTGAAGAATTATTGATAGGGAAAGTAGTTAATACTAATGCTTCATGGATTGCTAGAAAAATTACTGAAATAGGTTGGAAAGTTAGGAGGATAATAACAGTTGGTGATGATGTAAATGAAATAGTATCGGTAATACATGATTCAATTAATAGAGGGACAAATACAATAATTACTACTGGTGGTTTAGGACCTACATTCGATGATAAAACTATGGAAGCAATATCAAAAGCTACCAATAGACCATTGAAACTAAGTGAAGAAGTATTAATGAATATAGAGGAGAAATTAAGAAAGAAAGGTAGAACATTAAGTGAAGCTGCAAAGAAGATGGCATATATACCTGATGGAAGCATGATAATACATAATAATATTGGAACTGCACCTGGAATAATATTAGAATATGGGAAAACAATAATAATAGCTTTACCAGGAGTTCCAAATGAAATGATTGAAATGTTTGAAAAAGAAGTAATAAAATTTATTGGAGTTAAACATAGATTAAAAGAAAAGGAAATTCTATTGTTTAATGTTCCAGAAGCGGAACTTGCTCCAACATTAATTGAATTAATGAATGAAATACCCAATATATACATAAAATCACATCCAATAATAGAAGTAAGCGAGAAACCTACACTCAAAATACATATTTACAGTAAGAATCATAGTGATGATGAATGGAGGAAAATAATTGAAAAAATTATTAAGAAAATATTGGAAAAACATGTTTATTGTGAATTTAAAGAGGTGTAATATGAGGATATGGATTCAATAATGTTAATTGGAACTGCTGGTTCTGGTAAAAGCACTTTAACTTATGTATTATCCCAATGGCTTGAAGAAAATAATAGATCTACTGGAATATTAAATCTAGATCCTGGAGTAAGATGGTTACCATATTCACCTGATATAGATATAAGAGATTACGTAAATTTAGATCAAATAATGACACAGTATGAGCTTGGACCAAATGGAGCTTTGATAGCTGCTGTAGATATCATGATAAACTATGTTAAATATATTAGAGAAGAAATAGAAAGTTTAAATTGTGAATTTTTAGTAATAGATACGCCAGGTCAAATGGAGCTTTTTGCATTTAGAACTGTTGGACCTCAAGTAATCTCTAAAATAGCTGGAGAAAATTTAGTTGTAGTATTTTTAATAGACGCAATATTCACTGTAAGGCCAAGTGATTTCGTATCTACATTATTACTAGCTACATCGGTACAGTATAGATTTCTAAAACCGCAAATAAATGTTATATCAAAAGCAGATTTATTAAGTCCAAAGTTAAAGGAGAAAATTGAGGAGTGGATTGAAAACCCTGAAATTTTAAGAATGGATATAATGTTTGATAAAGAGGTTATGCAGAGTGAAATATGCAAGAGACTTGTAGATGTAATAAGTGATGAAATGTTTACAGAAATTATATTTACATCCTCTGTAACTAATGAGGGAGGGGACGCTTTACTTGGTAGAATAGAAAGAATATTGGGAAAAACCATAATAAATTGATTAAAAAAAGAAAATATTTTAAAGGAGAAGTCATGAATTGAAGTATGGTGAATTACTAATGATCAATGCAACACAAATAATTAATAACGCCCTAAAAGAGGGGAGAAGATATTTAATGGAACATGAAGCTAAAAGCATATGTGCACAATATGGAATTAGTGTAACTAAATTTAAAGTGGCTAGAAATATTGAAGAAGCATTAAGATATTCAGAAGAAATAGGTTACCCAGTAGTTTTCAAAATAGTTTCACCAGACATAATCCATAAAAGTGATGTAGGAGGAGTTATAGTAAATATAAAAAATGAAAAGGAAGGTATAGAAGCATATCAAAGGATATTGAGCAATGTCGAAAAACATAAACCTGAAGCTAAAATAATTGGAATTTTAGTACAAGAAATGGCTCCAACGGGATTAGAAATAATTATTGGTGGAATAAAAGATCCACAATTTGGACATGCAATAATGTTTGGTCTTGGGGGAATATTTGTTGAAATATTAAGAGATGTTACATTTAGGATAAATCCAGTAACAATTGATGATGCAAAAGAAATGATTAGGGAAATAAAAGGTTACCCATTACTTAAAGGGTATAGAGGACAGCCAAAAGCAGATGAAGATTCTATAGTAGATACAATAGTTAAAACATCAAAATTGTTAACGGACTTTCCACAAATAGAACAATTGGATTTAAATCCAGTATTCGTGTATGAAAAAGGAGTAAAAGTAGTTGATGCGAGGATAATATTAGGATGAAAGATGAAATTATTTTAAATGAAATTATTGAATTAAGGAAGAAATATAAACAACTTGAAGAAGAAAGAAATAGGTTGATCTTAAATAAGAATAGATTGATTAATGAAATAAATAGGTTAAAGGAGGATCTTGAACAGAAATATTTAAAGAGAAATGAAGTAAAAGCAAAACTTGAGGAAAAAAGAATTGAAAGAAATAACTTAATTAATAGATTGAAAATTATAGGTGATGAAATAAATAATTTGAAGAAAGAGAAAGATCGAATACTAGAATTCTTAAAGAATTATAAATATATCAAATTCAAAGAAAATGAGGAAGGATTGAAAAAGAAAATTGAAGAATTAGAGTGGTATCAACAAACAAATCCACTTTCAAAAAATGAAGAAAAGAATGTTGTTGAAAAAATTGCAGATTTAAGTAGAAAATTGAAGATTATGGAGAAATTACGTTATGAAGAAAGAAGATATATGGAAATAAAAGAGGAAATGGCAAAAAGAATTATTGAAAGAAAAAATGTTAAGGATAATATAACCAATGTATCTATGGAAATAAACAATTTAAATGAGGTATTTAAAGAGGCAAATACTAAAATAGCGAAGTTAAGAGGGGAAAAAGAGGGGATTTCTAAGGAAATTGATAATATTAATAATCGTATAAAGGAAATTTTAAAAGAAGAAAGGGGAATAATTGAAAAAATAGTTGAATTACAAATTGAAATTAATAAAATAAGATTTTTGAGGATAAAGGAGGAAGAAACAAAAATTTTAATGGAATTAGCGAAAAAAGCACGTGAAAAACTTGAAAGGGGAGAGAGATTGAGTTTTGAAGAATTTAAAGCATTAATAGAAATTGATCAAAAGAATCAATAATATATAAGTTTTCAATCTACTAATTTATGGTATAGTACATATGGAAAAGAATTCTTTAAGTATAAGTAAAAGTAAAATATTGATTCTATATGTAGATAAAGATGATGATGTTGGTAGAACTACTGGATTTAGAACTCCGATAATTGGTAAAGATAAAAATATTGAAGTAGCATTGAGGTTCGCGGTTTCATCACCAGAAGATTCAGATGTAAATGCATTATTTGCAGCATTAAAGATTTACAATGAAATGAAAAAAAGCAATATGGATTGTGAAATTGCAACATTATCTGGAGAAGCAGAAGGAGGATTGAAGGCTGATATTAAAATAAGAAGTGAACTTGATGAAGTTTTAAGTGTATATCAAGCAAGTGGAGTTATATTTGTAAGTGATGGTGCAGCTGATGAGTTAATAATACCAATAATACAATCCCGGATACCAATAATTTCAGTAAAGAGAATAGTAATACAGCAAGAAAGAGGAATTGAAGAAACATATATACTTTTAGCTAGATACTTGAGAAAACTTGTTGAAGAAGCTCAATATGCTAGATTATTTCTAGGAATACCAGGCATCATATTTCTACTACTTGCAGTACTATACGCATTAGGATATTCACAATATGCTGGTATTGGGACATTATTTATCATTGGAATAGCATTTATAGTACGTGGATTTTCAATAGATACACGTGTAATTGGATGGTTGAAATCATCACCAGCAATATTCTTCTCAACTTTAACGGGGATATTATCAATATTTATATCAATATACATTGGACTTGGAAAAGTAGTGTCAGAAGTAAGCATTAATCAATCGTTAATGGGCAATTGGGCTTTTCTATCAGGAACGTTTATTGATGTATCAAGTGACATAATACTTGTAGGAGTAGCAATTATATCAATTGGTAGATTAATTGATAAAATTTTGAAAAAAACTGGGAAAATATGGCATAATGCAGTAAGTTTAACATTTATAATTACAATTAGACCGTTGTTAAAGGAACTTGCTCAAATGTTAATTAAGCAAGAGTATATTGTACAAACCATAATAGCACAATTAATATTACCAGCTACTGCAACTATAGTTTTAATAGTGTTCTTCACATTATTGGAAGAGGTTAGGAGGAGGATAAAGTGATAGGTAATATTGGAATAGGGGTTATTGGAGGATCGGGATTGGAAAAAGCATTAGAAGGAGAAAAATATCTATTGGAAACCCCATATGGAGAAGTGAATTTGAAAATATGTTCTATTGAAAAACGAAAGATAGCATTTATACCTAGACATGGAGAAAGACATGAATTACCACCACATAAAATAAATTATAAAGGGAATATTTGGGCTTTTAAGAAAATTGGAGTTGAAAGAATTATAGCAACAAATGCCGTTGGAGGAATAAGAGAAGGATTGAATCCTGGAGATCTATTAATACCACATGATTTCATAGACTTCACGAAAAGTAGATCTAGTACTTTCTATGATAAAGAAGCAATACACATAGATGTTACTAATCCATATTGTCCAGAGCTTAGAGGTATATTAATTGAAACTGCTAATGAAATTAGTGTAAAAACTTGGGGAAGTGGTGTATATGTGTGTACTGAAGGACCTAGATTTGAAACTCCATCAGAAATAAAAATGTTTAGATTACTTGGAGCTGATGTAGTGGGCATGACTGGAATTCCAGAAGTTGTGCTTGCAAGAGAATTGAAGATATGTTATGCAACAATATGTATTGTAACCAATTATGCTGCTGGAATGCAGAAGAGGATTACTCAAGAAGAGGTTAATGAAATTATGAAGATGAAGGTTAAAACTGTATTAGAGTTAATAAGAAGAGCGATATTAAAGATATCTGTAGAATATAAAAAATGTGAATGTTGGATGTAGTTTAGAAGAGAAGTCTACTTAAACTATTTAACAATTCACATTTACTTTCACGCACTAAAACCATTTCCTCTATTCTTACACCACCAAAACCTTTAATGTATATTCCTGGTTCAACTGTAACTATATTACCATCACGTAGTGGAGAATTATTTCTTGAATTTAATCCAGGTTCTTCATGTACAGCTAATCCAATTCCATGACCTAAACTATGTGTAAAGTATTTTCCATAATCATTATTTTCAATGACTTTTCTAGCTACAGCATCAACTTCAGCTCCAGTAACACCTGCACATAATTTATCAATTGCAGTATCTATAGCTTCAATAATGATTTCAAATATCCTTTTAATATCCGTATTCATGGAGCCTATAACAATAGTTCTAGTTATATCTGAACAATAACCATAATATTTAGCTCCAATATCTATAACCACTAAATCGCCTCTTTCAATAATTCTACTAGATGCAGAGCCATGAGGATAAGCTGAGCGTGGACCAGAAGCAACAATACTATCAAATGCGTAACCAAAAGCACCATTCTTCCTCATACTATACTCGATTTCACCAGCTAATTCAATTTCGCTCATACCTTCATGGAAATTGTCTAATCCACACTTAATACTCTTTTCACTTATCTTCAAAGCCATTTTAATTAATTCAATTTCATAAGGATTCTTAATAGATCTTAAATTCAATATATAATTGGAGAGATCAATAAAATCGACAATACCAAGTTTTTTAGATAATGAAGAATGTAATTCCATAGTTATATATTGACGTTCTAAAGCTACATTACCCTTCCTATCTAAACCATTAAATACCGATGCTATAGTATCAGTTAAACTCAAATTTGCTTTAATTGGAATTATTTCACCAAATTTAAAAGTTTCAGCAGCTTCATCAAACTCTAATTCAGAAACTACTAATACTGGATCTTTATCTACATTCAAAAGTAAAACTCTACCCCTTGGGAAACCAGTAAGGTAATATATGTTTAATCCATTAAAAACCATAAAAAAATCTATTCCTTTATTAATCATTTCATTCTTAACATTAATTAATCGTTCTTTGAAAATTTGACTTGGCAACATACAAAGAAAATTAGATTTTCTAATTTAAAAAGCAATTGTATAATTAAGTCTCTAGTTTTACAAGATGTGAAAATATTACTCTCCAAAAACACAACACTTAAAAATATGAAATAAATTTTCGTAATATAGCAAGTAAGTGATTGATATGAGCTATTACCAAGGAAACGATTTTAAAAAACCCTCTGGAGGAAAAAAGAGGAAAAGTAGAGAAAAAAGAAAGCATGAACTTGGAAGACCACCAACACAAACAATACTTGGAGAAAAAGATAAACGAATTATAATTAGAACTCGTGGTGGAGGAAGGAAAATAAGACTTAAAGTAACAGCTTATGCTAATGTTGTAATTAAAGATGATGATAAAACAATCGTGAAAAAAGCAAAAATATTGAAAGTAAAAAGTAATCCTGCAAATCCAGACTACTCTAGAAGAGGTGTAATAACAAGAGGAGCTATTATAGAAACATCTATTGGAGAAGCAAAAGTAACTTCAAGACCTGGACAAGATGGAGTAATAAATGCTATACTAATCAAGAAGGGTTAAATCATGAGTAAAAAGAGAATGATAGTCATATGGCCTGCATATCTAGATGCAACACTTACAAGAAGTAGAGGTAGACGTATACCTAAAGAGATTGCAGTGTCAAACCCTACATTACAAGAAATAAAGGAAGCTATTAAAGAATTAAATTTAAATTTCATAGTTGAAGAAGGAAAAAAATATCCTAAAATGTGGTTTAAAGATAAAGGGAGAATTCTTGTGGAGAAAAGTGGTAGAAAAATAGAAATTATTAAGAAAATAGCTTTAATTATAAATCAAAAGAGAAATTTAAAAATAAAAATTGAAAAAGTAAAGAAAAAGTAAATAAATATATGCATTTAGTTGAAGAAATCTATAAAATATAACACAACAAATTTATAAGTTCATTTTCGTTTTAGAATTATGCCGAAATGGGGTTGATTCTTTGACACTCGCAGGGAAAATCCTGCGGAAAGTGAATGACAAATTAATACTTGCAAGGGTTGATAAAACTCCGGAAATAAATATGAAGGTATATAATTCAAAGGGTGAAGTTATAGGGGTAGTATACGACCTCCTAGGACCAGTAAAAAATCCATATGTGTTAATAAGATTATCTAAAGACATAGATGTAAATTACGTTAAAAAAGAAAAGGTATACTTTAAAAATTAAGGTGAATCATATGGAAGATCGTGAAAAAACACTAAATGTATGTCCAGAATGCAGTAGTAATAATTTAATTAGAGATTCTGAGAGAGCTGAAGTAACATGCTTAAATTGTGGACTTGTAATCAGTGAAAGAATGACTGATCCAGGACCTGAATGGAGAGCATTTAATCCTGAACAAAAGGAGAAAAGAACACGTGTTGGAGCACCATTAACATTGACAATCCATGATAAAGGCTTATCAACTGTTATTGATTGGAGAGATAAAGACATTTATGGTAAAGATTTAACACCAAAAAAGAGAGCTCAAGTTTATAGGCTTAGAAGATGGCAAAGAAGGATAAGAATTTCTGATGCTACAGAGAGAAATCTTGCAGCTGCATTACAAGAAATAGAAAGAATTACATCTCAATTAGGTTTACCTAAAAGTGTACATGAGGAAGCAGCATTAATCTATAGAAAAGCTGCAGAAGAAAAACTAGTTAGAGGCAGGTCTATAGAAAGTATGGCTGCTGCAGCAGTTTATGCAGCATGTAGAAGATATAATATTCCAAGAACTTTAGAAGAAATAACAAAAGTCTCAAGAGTTAGTAAGAAGGATATAGGTAGAAGCTATAGATTTATGGCTAAAGAATTATTAAGGAAAATAAATCCGACAAGCCCTGTTGAATACATACCTAGATTAGTATCGCAATTAGGATTAGTTGGAGATGTACAAACTTATGCTAAAAAGATTGTAGATGTAGCTAGAGAAAGTGGATTGACATCTGGTAGAGGTCCCGTAGGAGTAGCAGCTGCTGCAATATACATAGCAAGTGTGATACTTAGTGAGAAGAAAACTCAAAAAGAAATAGCATATGTAGCTGGAGTAACCGAAGTAACAATTAGAAATAGGTATAAAGAGCTAACTGAAAAAATATTGATAGATATACCAATATAATTTATGTTACTTATGAAATGTCAAATAAATTGAAAAATTAATAATGCTTAGTTAAACAATCAAGGGTTATTAAAGTCATAAAAGTATTTATCCTTATTAAACGACCATTTTATAACTAACTTAAGTTAAAGTAATTTAGGGGATAAAACGACTAATTATCGCAGATGATGTGAAATGCCGAAAGCAGTAAAATTAAGTGAATTAGAAAGAAGAGCATTGGAAATAATTAGTGAAAGAATAGATGATGGTATTCTTCAAAGTGAATTATGGAAGATTCTTGGAACTGATAGTAGAGAAGGATCAAGAATTGCAATTAGACTTGAGAAAAAGGGATTTATAACTAGAGAACCTATTGTACATGAAAGTAAACATACTTATAGACTTAAATTAATAAAGAAAGAACCAAAGAAAATTTCCATAGCAAGTGTTGGAAAAATACCGTGTTTTTCATGTTCACTATTAGGTAAATGTGGTCAAGGAAATGATGATATAAATCCAATGACATGTTCAAAATTGTCAAATTGGATTATGAAAGAGGTTGGGGAGTATAGTTGAAAAATGACGATAGATTAGACTACTATTATTATAGATCTAAAATTGAAGGGTATAGATCACGAGCAGCTTATAAATTGAAGGAAATTAATGAGAAATTTAAGATAATTAAGAGGGGATATGTAGTAGTGGATTTAGGGGCTGCACCTGGAGGATGGATCCAAGTTGCAAGAGAAATTGTTGGTGATAAAGGATTTATAGTTGGAGTAGATATAAATCCAATAGCTAAATTTCCATGGGAAAATGTAAAAACAATAATAGCTGATATAACAGATCCTAATACTGTAGATAAAGTAAAGTCTTTACTCCCAAATAAGGTAGCAAATGTAGTATTATCAGATGCAGCTCCCAAACTTTCAGGTATACATGAAATAGATCATGCTAATCAAATTTTCTTGGCAGAAAATGCTCTTCAAATATCACTTAAACTATTAGTGGAAGATGGTGCATGTGTTATAAAGGCTCTTCAAGGAAGTACTTTTAGAGAATTTATAAACAAAGTTAGAGAGAATTTTAAATATGTGAAAATATATAAACCTAAAGCATCGAGAAAGAAAAGTTCAGAAATTTATGTAATAGCTAAAATGAGGATTTCACAACATCATATATAATACTTAAAGGTGCATTAGTTCTAATACCCTTAACATGGAAATGGGTTTTAGATGCAAAATAACCGTTAGACCTGATTTTTTCAATAATATCATCAACATTTGGAGAAGAAATTTTTAATCTTCGAGAAAATTCATCTAAAACATAAAAAGTTGGTGGACCAGAAGCTTCAGTATGCAAAATATCTAAAAACTTACTTATAAGGTGATCAGCATAACACTTATTTTTCAATTTTACTATGAAATTAACATCAAATATGTTCTCAATCCATAGAGGACCAGAAAATTCCAATTTCGAATTACAATTTGGACAATTAACAATTAATTGAGGTATAAAACCTTCAAACACACACCTATATAGACATTTACTGCAAAAAGCTATATAACCAATTTTCATTATAGATTTATTTGCTTCTTCAACATCAAGTTTAAAACATGCAAAAATACGGGCATAATGACTACGCATATAACATAACAATGGTGTACATGAAAAATTGTAGTTAGCAGCAATTCTAACGATATAACCTAACAATATTCTTATAGCATTTTCATATGAAAAATCTGCTTTAATTGATATAGCATTGTATCTTCTTAAACAAGTTAAAGGATACTTACCAAACAATACTGGAATATCTGTAGCTGTTATGCACATAAGCCCTCCATCTTTCAAAGCTGAAAGAGCAGATTGAAGAAATTTTACTGGTGAACCAAATGGATCAATATCAATAACATGAAATCTACTATTGAAATTCGTATTCATATAAAACATCTTTCTGGCATCTAAACATGAAACAACAGTAGAAGCTGTGAGATTATTCAAAGATAAATTTTTATGTATAAGCTTTACCGCTAATGGATTCCAATCATTAAACCATATGAAATCCACTTTATCAACTTCTAAACCATACCTTATCCCACGTATACCAGTACCAGAAAGAGAATCACAAACTCTTAAATTTTCATTTAATAGATCCCCAAAACCTTTGATCACTAGTATTGATAGATTTCTATCAAAAACCATTTTTGGATTATAAAATACTGGTGCATATGAAGGTTCAAATTCACCTTCACGAAAACTATAATACGTTAAATCTGGAACATAAAGTTTTGCTTTACCTTCAATAATCATCTTAAGTTTCAAATTATTGAGATCATGCATTTAAGTCAATCCTCTAACTATTAAATTGAAAATTATTGATGGAAGTTTATCTCTATTATCAAAGGTTACTTCAAAAATTTTACAATCACATTTAACCATATGCCTTATATTACTGCCTATCTTCCAATGAACTACAAGCAATATTGGTTTATTAACATTTGAAAAAGAAGATATAATGTTCAAAATCTTTTTGCTTTTCAATTCCATAGGTCCAACCTCATCAAAAACTATTATATCAGCATGATTAATGGCATATTCTAATGCAGGTATAGCTATATTTTCAAATGAATCCAGTAAAACATAATATTTACCAACCGTGAATGGAGATTTACCTCTAACATGTGCTAATAAACCCTCTTTTCCACTAATTAAATCTAAAACTTTAAAACCAACTCTCACATTTTTTTCCCTAATTTCTGGACATATTATTCCACCAACAGCAAAACCTTTATTCCTTAACATTTCAATAACTTTAAGACAAACAGTTGATTTACCAATACCAGGTCTACCAGTAATAGCAATAATCATATAAAATTTATTAACAAAAACAATTAATTAAACTTAAATTGTGAAGAAGAAATGATGATAGCTGGAGTAGATGAAGCTGGAAGAGGACCTATAATTGGTCCAATGATTATAGCTGGGGTGAAAATTAAAGAAGAAGATCAAGAGAAACTTATACGAATTGGTGTAAAGGATTCAAAAGTATTAACCTCAAAGAAAAGACAAAAATTATGTTTGAAAATAATTGAATTATGTGTAGATTACGTATATGAAATTATAACTCCAAAAGAAATAGATCAAGCAGTATTCTATAAGAGAAGAACAGGTATTGGTGTATTAAATGAACTTGAAGCAAAAGCAATGGCTAAAGTAATAAATAAAATGAAGCCAGATGTGGTATACGTAGATAGTGTAGATGTAAATGAAAATAGATTTAAAAGAATGATAATAGAGAAATTAGAATACAAAATTGAAGTTATAGCTAGACATAAAGCTGATGCTATATATCCAGTGGTTTCAGCTGCATCAATAATGGCAAAAGTAAAAAGAGATTCAATAATAGAAGAAATAAAGAGGATTTATGGTGATATAGGTTCTGGATACCCAAGTGATATGAAAACTATAAGATTTATAAAAGAGTGTATTAAGAGTGGAGAACTACCAGATTTTGTACGAAAAAGTTGGTCAACAATTAAAAGAATTAAAATGGATTAAGATTCTTCTATATGTCCAAAAGCTATAATTATTGATGTAGGTAATATAGTTTTCAGTTTAAATATTTGAGGTCTATACAATCTAAGTGGAATTGAAACCTTTTCAAATTCAACATCACCATAAAGAATTTTAAGAATTGTAAAAGCTTCAATTTTATCTCCAAGAAGTTCATAAACACCTTTACCAAGATCCATCCTCCTAATAAAAATAAAGGGTAATTTTAATTTATCATGAAAATTAACAGGTAGAATCTTACCTATAAATTCCACTTCTCCAGGATCTATAATTATATCTGAATCATTCTTTGCTTTAAAGACATATAAACCATTGGAAATTATAGCTTTCAATGTCCTGTATTCTTTAGGTAAATGATCATTTAATTTCTTGATATCAGTTTCATGTATCAAATTTAAGATTCTATCAAAACGTTTATCTAAAGGGTACATTTAAATTCACCCAATGTACTTTGCAACTACCATAGCATGATCTTTATCATAAGGTTCTAAATGTATAACTTCAATTATTTCAAATCCTCCATCTTTCAAAACATTTATTTCACGTTTATAAACTTCACTAGGTTCTAATGTTACATCAATACTTCTAGCTTTAATTGCAAGCATAGCTAATCCATTATGTTTTAAAAACATTCTAGAATTATCAACAAGTATTTTAGCTTGATCTGGCTGAGCTACATCACAATAAATACTATCAACAATAGGAACTATATTTCGATATAAATGTGGTATACGAGCATCTGAAAGTATGGGAATTATATTTCTTCTATTTTCACATAAATACATGAATTCCCTGAATGGTCTTGGAGCTATTTCAATACCAAAAACATATCCACTTTTACCAATAATATCACTAACGTGACTAACAGTAGTTCCAGTAGAAGTACCAAGGTAAAGTATATTCATGCCAGGTTTTACAGAAATTTCACTTACACCATTTATAATAGCTGCAGCAAGTTTACTTCTATAAGCATTCCATATCCTCAATTCAACATCTTTAAATTTTACTAATTGTTCTCCATAAACTTGAACTCCTGGAACCATATTTATGGTGGCAAGCTTTTTAGATCCATCATCAAATTCACACCAATAAACACCTTTAAACTTTTTATCTTCATAAACATTCAGTAAATTCATTATCCTCTCCCCCTCCTCCTAACCTTCTTTTCCTTAGTTTCAATACGTTTCTTAACAGGTTTTGGATATAATCTCTTAATTTCTTCAATTCTCCTGTGTAGATCTTGTTTCAATTTATCACCAATATAGGTTCCAGAAAAAGCATCTATTTTAGCTGCTATACTAAGTTTACCAGCTAAAGCACGGGCTATCTTTCCCCTTTGCCATCTTGGGGATCCATGAACTTCTTGACACTGAAATATTATACCATGTTTTGGTGGTTTAGCTCCAGTGCGTAAAGCTCTAAATAGAGCTTTTTCAGCACCTAAAACTTGTATTGTACTTGAAGGAAGTTTAGCAAGTTTATCTAGACCACCAGCAAGTGAAATAAGTCTTGCACTAATAAGTGGTCCTACTAAAGCTTTTAAATTTGGGCAAACATCATCTGTAACTGAATCTACATATTCTTCCAATTTATCTCTGACTTCATACAATGAATTCAACATTTTAGCAAATAGTTTAATTGAATCAATATCGTAATCACTAAAATCGGCACCAATAGAACTTTTTACAATGTTCATAACCTTAGTAGTAATTTCTTTTGAACCACCTAAAACTACTATCTTATTAAAATCAAAATCGTCTCTAGAACCTATTTCACTAACAATCTTAGAATATAGTTTATGATCATCAATTATGGAATTAAGTTCAGGAAAATGAATACCGTACCATTCCCTCAATCTAGTAGCCATCATATTAATTATCTTGTTAAGGTCATCAATAGTGTTTATGGATTGTGCAAGTAGTAAATCCCTCTTCTCTACAGCTTTCTTTATTCTCCTCCTAGAAATGAACATTGAAATATCATGTAAAAGATCGTAGTAATCGTTGATCGATGGAATGAAACCTAAGGAAACAGCGGTCTGGGGTATTAAACCCCTAAATTTTTTGAATATTGGATTGAATGGATCAACATATAATTCGATATTACGTAGGAAACGCTTAACTAAAGGTATTAATCTTTCGGATTCAAATACAATTTTACTAACATTAAGAGATGGAATTTTACTACATATAGATTTTAATTCATCCACTAATTCACCTTCTTCTAATTTAATTAATTTATCTGCTATATCTTTAACTTCACCACTAAAAAATTCATATAACAATACATTTTCGCTTTTAGAAAAAATTATGAAACCAATACTTGTATCCATAAAAAAGCATTCAGATATACTCACTAAAACCACCAGTCAATAATGCATAATACACAATAACTTTTAAATATTTTACACTAACTATTAGCTAAGGGTTTTAATGACTAAAGTATGTTTGAATATAAATTTAGCATCTTTAAAGTTAAGGAATCCATTAATATTAGCTTCTGGGATACTAGGTACATCAGGATCGTTATTAAAGAGAGTAGCACTAGCAGGTGCAGGAGCAGTAACAACGAAATCCATAAGTAGAAATCCAAGATGGGGTTATAAAAATCCAACGGTAATAAAACTTGAATATGGATTAATAAATGCAATTGGACTTTCAAATCCAGGTATAAATGAATTTAAAAATGAAATAAAAATAGCAAAAGAGGGTGGTGTACCAGTAATAGTATCAATCTTTGGAAGCGAAATAAATGAATTTGTTTATGTAGCTTCTCAAGCTGAAGAAGCTGGAGCAGATGCAATTGAATTAAATTTATCATGTCCTCATGGCCCCAATATACAATATGGGCAAAATCCAAAATTAGCATATGAAGTAGTTAATGCGGTTAAAAACGTATTAAAAATACCAGTTTTCGCAAAATTAACACCAGAAGTAATAGATATAGTTGAAATAGGTAAAAGTGTTGAAAAAGCTGGAGCAGATGCTGTAACTGCAATAAACACACTTAAAGCTATGATTATAGATATTAAACTTGCAAAACCGGTGCTTTCAAATATATATGGTGGATTAAGTGGAAACGCTATAAAACCAATAGCTTTAAGATGCGTATATCAACTGTATGATTCCCTTAATATTCCAATAATAGGTGTTGGAGGAATTATGAATTATGAAGATGCGATAGAATTTATGATGGCTGGAGCAAGTGCTGTTCAAATAGGTTCTGCAATAGCTTTCAAAGGAATAAATATCTTTAATGAAATAGAAGAAGGAATTGTGAAGTTTATGGAGGAAGAGGGATATAAATCCATTAAAGATATTATAGGATTAGCACATAAAGGATGAGAATATGAAACCTATACCAAGTAAGATAATATCAATAAAAGACGAAGGAAGAGATAGAAAGACTATAACAGTATTAAATTACGAAATTGCAAAAAGAGCTATGCCAGGGCAATTCGTAATGGTTTGGATTCCAGGTGTAGATGAAATACCCATGAGCTTATCACATATAGGGGATCAAGAAATATCATTTACAGTACATAAAGTAGGAGAAGCTACAGAAGCATTACATAAAATGAAAGTAAACGAGTATATTGGTATTAGAGGACCTTATGGTAAAGGATTCAAAGAAGTAGAAGGGCGAATAATGATAGTTGGAGGGGGGACTGGGATGGCACCATTAATGCCACTTTTAAGAAGGATTATTAGAAATAATCAAAATGATATTATAGTAATAAATGGTGCTAAAAGTGTCGATGAAATAATTTTTAATGAAGAATTGAGAGATCTTTCAGACAAAGGATTAATTAAATACTTACCAGCAACTGAAGATGGAAGTTATGGGTATAAGGGTTCAGTTATTACAGTTCTAGAAGATGTATTAAATAAAGTGTCTGGAAAAATAGATGAAATTTACGTATGCGGACCTGAACTCATGATTAAGAAAACTATAGATATAGCTTTAAAAAGAGGTATTCATGTACAAGCAGCTATAGAGAGATATATGAAATGCGCAATAGGTATATGTGGATCCTGCACTATAGATCCTCTTGGATTAAGAGTATGTATCGAAGGTCCTGTTCTACCATTAGAAACACTTGTAAAAATAACAGAGTTGGGTGTTTATAAGAGAGATTCATCTGGTCTTAAAAGACTTATATAAACACTAAAAATTTAAGTAACTTAGTATATGTATTGAAAATAGAGGGAAGATTAATATGCCAAGTCATGGATCATTAACAAAAGCCGGGAAAGTTAGATCTGCAACACCAAAAATACCCCCTAAGCCAAGAAAAAGTCGTTCTCCAAGAATGAAAAATAAAATAGAGCATTTTAGACGTGAAGTGATGGGTGGGGTACCCTGGAAAAACAAGAAGAGCATAAGTGCCATTTAAATAAATTTTTAGTTTTTTGAATAATAATAAAATTTATAAAAAATATAGTAAAAATTAGTTCTTAAATTGTTAAAGTAATTTGAAAGTTCTAAATGTAGCGGGGGTAGCCAAGTTAGGATAAAGGCGCGAGGCTCAGAAGAAATCTGAGAAACCTCGTGGCGTAGGCCTTCGTGGGTTCAAATCCCACCCCCCGCATAATAAACTTAACTCAGACGAAAACAACGTAAAAAATTTAAAACTGAATAGAAAGTAAGTTGACGGTAAAATTGTCATCAAACTTTTAAATTAGAAACTTTAGTGAATTGTATTTAAAATAAGAGGTTTGAGCACTATTTTTTTATCTTTCTTTTGATGGACATTTATCTCTTAGAATACATATTTCACATTTTGGATTTTTAGCACTACACACACTTTTACCATGTGCTATCAAGAGATTTGCTAAATTAAACCATTCTTCTCTTGGATATAATTCCATTAAATCTTTTTCTATTTTATTTCTATCAATTTGCGAGGTTAATCTAAGTCTTCTTGAAACTCTCATGACATGTGTATCTACAGTTATTCCTTCGACTATGTTTAATGCATTTGCTAATACCATATTTGCAGTTTTTCTGCCTACTCCTGGTAGTTTTGTTAATTCTTCTAGTGATTTAGGAATTTCCCCATTGTACTTTTCTAATATTATTTTGGCTAACTCTTTTATTCTTTGGGCTTTCTTACGATAAAAATTTACCGATTTTATTATTTCTTCAAGTTCATTTATTTCAGCTTCAGCGTATTCCCTTATATTTTTATATTTTTGAAATAATACTTTTGTAACTTCATTTACTCTTTTGTCTGGTGTTTGTGCTGCTAATACTGTTGCAATTAACAGTTCCCATGCATTACTGAAATTAAGTTCGGTGCTCTTTATATCTGGATATACCTTTTTAAGTAATAACAATATTTCATAAGCTCTTTGTTTTATTTCGGTATTTTGTGTTTCCATAATTATTTCTCACTACTTTTTTAGTTTTACAACTAGTTATATATTAACTTGATTGATTAAAGTCCAATAAATTATGTGAATTTAATTAAATATTTGCATATTTTAATAATACATTTTTAATGTTTTTCATATCTTCTGAATTTAATGGTAATGAAGGTTTTCTCGGGTATCCAGCATTGATTCCTCTTAATATCATACATGCTTTAACTGCTGAAAGTTGATTAAATTTTCTCAATGCATTCCATATAGCTGTTATATTTAATTGTATTTGTGCTGCATCTTCTAATTTCTTTTCTAAAAAACATTTGTAAAGTCGTACCACTAATTCTGGTATAAAATTAGCAACAGCAACTATTGCTCCTCTACCCCCTAAAACCAATACGGGTAATATAAAATCAGCGGTCCCTGCCATCACACTTATTTTGCTTCCTACAGTCCTTATAGTTTCAGATATATGGATTATGTTTCCAGAGCTATCCTTTATACCCACTATATTGCTATATTCATTAACTAATTTTTCAATAACGGTTACATCCATGCTGTATCCAGTAAATTTAGGTACATCATACAATATTAATGGTGCATCCACTTTATCCAATATTTCAGAGTAATGTGAAAGTAGTTCATTTGATGATACTGGAAAGTAGTATGGTGTAACTATTATTAATGCATCTATTCTACCTATATCAAGAATATCTTTTGAAAGTTTTATTGTTTCATAAGTGCTTGGAGCCCCCGTACCTACAATTATCTTTGTTCTTCCATTTACGTAATCTACTACTTTTCTTACAACATCTAATTTTTCTTCGTGTGTTAAATATGGGAATTCCCCATTACTACCAAGTGTTACTAGACCATCAACTCCATTTTTTATCCAGAAATCTATACACTCCTTTAAAGCTACATAGTCAATTTCTCCTTTTTCATTAAATGGTGTGACATGTGGTACATAAATCCCCTTTAAATCCACAATTTAACACCCTAACATAGACTCATTTTTAAATATCTTTTAAACATTTTTATTTATATATCCCCATAATATTTCAGTAAGCAATTGGAAGAAAGAAATATATTTGAGTGTGATTTGAAATGTCTATTGGTGCATGTGGTGATGAAAAGCCAATTTCACACAATGAATTACGAGAGTTAATTAAACACTTACATCCCATTGAAATAAGAGTTTTAATTTCTTTAGCTAAGGGGTTTAATAATTTAAAACAGATATCCATTGTCACGGGATTACCATTAGATTCTATTATGTGGGCTTTTGAAGGATTAAAGGAGAAAGGCCTTATTAGTTTAAATGAAGTAGTGGATATTTCATATGAACTTGATGTTGAAGGGGAAAATTATTTAAAGAATTATTTTCCAGAACAAAGGATTATTAAGAAGCTGGAAATTGCTGGAGGCGAAGCCTTTATTGAAAATCTAAATCTAACTGAAGATGAAATCAGAATAGGTTTAAGTTGGGCTGTAAAACTTGGTTATATATCAATAATTAAAAAGAGTGGCAGAAGCATTATTAAATTGAATATAAAAGATGTAGATGTTCAAAAGGATTATAAACCATATGTTCTATTAAATAAAATTAAACATAGACTACAATTATCTGAAGATGAATTGAAATTATTAGAAGACTTAAGGAAAAGAGGTCAAATAATTAAGATAATAAAACATAAAGATGTATATGCATCTTTAACGTTAAAAGGCTCTGAATTGGGGGAGATAGTAAACCAACTTTTTGCTGAGCAAAGAATTTTAGAGTGGGGAGGATTAAAGATAGTCAATGAATTAACTAGAGAATTAATTATTTCTGGTGAATGGGAAAACGTTTACTTTAGACCTTATGATGTATCTAAACCAGTTAAAAAGATTCTTGTTGGTAAGAAGCATCCATATAAGGAGTTAATTGATGAAATTAGAGAGATTCTAATAGGACTTGGATTTGAGGAAGTTATAAGTCCACCTATTGAAGTCAATTTTTGGAATGCTGATGCCCTATTCATGCCATCTGATCATCCAGCCAGAGAAATACACGGAATTTTCTACGTTGACTATAAACCTATGTCTATAGATGAAATTGTTTCAGAGGATATATGGTTTAAAGTAAAAGAAACTCATGAAAATGGTTGGAAAACCTTTTCAAAAGGTTGGGGTTATTGGGATCCAAATCTAGCTTTAAAAAGAATTTTAAGAAGTCAAACTACAGCTTTATCAGCCCGTTGTCTTGCACAACTTAAAGATGAAGATTTACCTAAAAAGATATTTACTATTGATAGAAATTATAGACCTGATAGAATTGATGCAACACATTTAATGGAATTTAATCAATGTGAAGGAATAGTTGTTTCTAATGATGTCAATTTTAGACACTTATTAGGTTTCTTAAAAATAATAGCGGAAGCTTTTGGAATAAAAGATGTTAAATTTCAACCAGCATATTTCCCATTTACAGAGCCAAGCGTTGTTGGGTATATTAAACATGAAAAACTTGGATGGATTGAAGCTCTACCAGCAGGCATTTTTAGACCGGAAGTAACGTATCCCTTGGGAATTAAAGTACCTGTACTTGCATGGGGACTTGGTATAGATAGATTAGCTATGGTAGCTCTCAAAATTGAAGATATACGTTTACTTTTTTCTAATGATCTTAATTGGTTAAGATCCCAGAGAATTCCATCTTTGTGGGGTGTTTAGATGCCAACATTAAATTTCAATTTAAAGAAATTAATGAAATTAAGTCGAGTTTATGATTATGATAAATTGACTTATGTTATAAGACAATTTAAAGGGGAAATTAAAGGTATATATGGTGATGAAATTACAGTTGAACTTGAACCTGATAGACCAGATATCATGTGTATTGAGGGATTAGCACGAGCCATTAGAAACTTTTTGGAAATAGAAATAGGTCATGGTTATCTAAATAGGGTTATAATTGAACAACCAATCCTTGAAGTCTATGTCAAAGATGTTAAAGTACGACCATACATAGCATGTGCAGTTATAAAAGGTATAGATATTGATGATGAATTCATAAAAGATTTAATGAATATGCAAGAAGCATTACATATTACTCTAGGTAGGAATCGTAGAAAAGTGGCTATTGGTATACATGATTATGATAAAATATATCCTCCAATTACATATACTGAAGTTGATATTAATGAGAAAATGATTCCATTAGATGTGTTTGAAGAAATGTCGCTTAGAGAAATACTATTTAAACATCCTAAAGGTAAAATCTATGGTAAATTACTAGAGGGAGCTTTAAAATATCCAGTATATATGGATGCTAAAGGAATATTTAGTTTTCCACCAATAATTAATGGTGAAAGAACTAGAGTTACTGAATCTACAAAGAATTTATTTATAGAGTTAACTGGTATAGATGAAAATACTGTTAATCAATCTTTGAATATTATAGTCTGCAATATATTGGAAAGAAGTGGAGTTATGGAGAAGGTTATTTTACATTATCCAACACATGTAAAAATAACACCAGATCTAAATTTTAAAATCATGAATGTTAATGTTGAAGAATTCAATAGACTTATAGGTTTGAGTATTGATGTACATGAAGCTAAATCACTTTTAATGAGGATGGGGTATATAATTGATAAAGTAAATATGAATGAGAAGTTAATAGTTACAAAAATCCCTCCATATAGAGTTGATATATTACACCACGTTGATATAATTGAAGATATGGCAATAGCATATGGTTATGACAATATACTTCCTGAACTTCCCAAATTAATGACTATTGGAAAACCATCTCCAATAGAGATTTTAGAGAATAAAATTAGAGAATTAATGATTGGAATGGGTTTTCAAGAAGTTATCACTTTCACTTTAACAAATTCATTGTATCAAACGAAATTCATGAATATAGATGACTTTAGAGTTTTAAAGCTCATTAATCCAGTAACTGAAGAATACAATTGTTATAGGCGTTGGATAATTCCAAATTTGTTGCATTTCTTTTCTCAAAATAGACATGTTTCATATCCACAAAGAATATTTGAAATAGGATATATAGCTATACCCTTAGATAATGACATAATAGTTCAAAGGAATTTAGCTGTAGGAATATCAAATTATAAAGCAACCTTCTCTGAAATTAAAGAAGTTTTAGTTACATTAATGGATGGACTTGGAGTTAACGTATATGTTGAAGAAAGTTCACATCCATCATTTATTAGTGGTAGAGTAGGTATTGTGAAAGTTGATAACAGAGAAATAGGATTGATAGGTGAGCTACATCCTAAAGTACTATCCAATTTTGAAATAGAAATTCCAGTATCAATATTTGAAATTACACATTCTCAACCAATATTTCCTCAAAGAAATTCATTTCCATTGACTCTTAAAGATAAGTTAATTGCTAAATGGTTGAAACTAAAAAGTTAAATTTAATAAAGAAAATATTTGTTGTAGGTGAAATTTCTATGGCATATAAATGTCCTGTATGTGGAGAAAAGACAAACGAAGTTCATAAATGTGAAATGTGCTTTAAAAATGTGTGTAGGATTTGTATAACTGAGAGGGAAGAAATGAAAGTATGTGTTACATGTGCTAGATTTATGGATATGATAAAATAGATTGTAGCCAAAAATTTAAGAATCCACTTTTCAATAATTTATTTGAAATTGCCTCGGTAGCTCAGCCTGGTTGGAGCGGCGCCTTGGTAAGGCGTAGGTCGCGGGTTCAAATCCCGCCCGAGGCTTCAAACAAACTCTTGTTATTTTTAAATAACTATCTCAACGTAATATAGAAAATATTAAAGAAAGTTTACATTATATTCAAATTTCATTTGCATGAATTACTCCATCTTTTGTTACAATCACCGTAGCTTCTATTTGAGTTACAACACCATTTTTTATTTCTCTTAGAACTGGATAACCTGTTAATGTACCATCTTTTATAAGTCTTTCAAGTATATCTTGTAGTATTTGTTCATTAATATCTACAAATACCTTCATTAACCATCTTTTGCAAAATGGCAATGTTTTAAAATTCTCATGTACTTGTCTTATGAAGTCTTTCTCTAATTTTGTTTTTCCTGAGCGTAATCTAGCTATTGAATATATATAGATTCTATTTGTTTCAATAACTTTTCCAGCACCATCCGTTGCAAATGGTTCTATTGCATATACTTCTCCTTCTTCTATTGACCATGGGTATTCCCCATAGACATTTGGTATACCTTTACCACCATGCAATAAGTATCTTCTTAATAAGTGTCCTGTTAAATTACTTATTGGTTTATACCCAAAACTAGTAATAGTTCTCTCTATTTCTCTCGCTACATCTTTAATTTTTACACCAGGTTTAATTTTCTTTATAGCATTATTTAATGCCATTTCAACAGCCTCTACCATATTATCATATTTTGGATTAAATGAGAACGTTTTTGCAGCATCAACTATATATCCATCGATATGAACTCCAATATCCACTTTAACCACTGCTTTATCTGGAATGCTTAATTGATCATCTGGTGGTGATGTATAGTGAGCAGCCATATTATCTATTGATATATTGCATGGAAAAGCTGGTTTTCCTCCTAAATTAATTATTACGTTTTCAATATTTTCACATAATTCTATTACTTTTTTCCCAGGTTTAATTAAATTCTCTATCCTCTTAAATACTTCATTGACTATTTTACCTGCTTTTAAAGTTTTTTCAATGTATTCACTGTCATTATATTTATTTTGCACAGATTTATTTATGAAATATGAAACCTTAAATTTTATTAGTTTTTATACTCTTATACAAATATGGTGAGGGCCCGTAGCTCAGCTTGGTAAGAGCACTCGGCTGATAACCGGGTGGTCGTGGGTTCAAATCCCACCGGGCCCATGTTTCTTATTAATTGATGTAATCTTCCTCATTTTTCCAATTTAAAATCAATAATAGAGTTAATTGAAAATTGATTGTAACAATAGTTTTATTGTGAATATGCATTATAGTTTATGGGATAATTTATGGATAGTGCACCTTACCTATCTAAGTTGATTGATATTTTTGGTGAAAGGGTAATTATAGATGAAGAAAAACTTAAACAATATGAAGAAGATCAATCATATTTTAAAGGTAAACCATCTCTTGCTGTAATACCTGAAAATGTTAGTGAAGTAGAGAAATTAGTGGAAATAGCTAAACAATATAGAGTACCATTGATTCCTAGAGGTGGAGGAACTTCTCTTAGTGGTGGTAGTGTACCAATATTTGGAGGTATAGTTATTGATTTTAGGAGAATGAATAGGATAATAGATTTAGATGTAGATAATATGCAAGTTTTAGTTGAACCAGGTGTAATATGTGATACATTAAATGATTACTTAGCAAAATACAATCTTTTCCTACCTCCAAATCCAGCTACGAGTGATCAATGTACTATAGGTGGAATGATCGGAGAAAATGCTGCTGGCCCTCGTAGCTATAAGTATGGGACTATGAAAAATTGGGTTTTAGGATTAGAAGTTATCACTTCAGCTGTAGGTAAAGTATGGATTGGATCTAAAACAAGAAAATGGGTTTCCGCTTACGATTTAATTTCTCTTTTCATTGGTAGTGAAGGCACTCTTGGAATAATAACAAAAGCTTTACTTAAATTAACCTCTAAACCCCAATACAGAATTGGTATAACAATTTCCCATGATGATTTGGAAGATGCTGGTAAAACCATAGTTTTCCTTACAAAATTAACATTAGATATTTCCGCTATAGAATTAATGGATAGAATTGCTATCAACGCTATAAATACTGCTCATGGAAAAAGACTTCCAGAAGTGGAAGCAATGATATTACTTGAAATAGAAGGATATTCCTATGAAGATATAAATGGTAAACTTGAATGTTTAGATAAAAATTTAAAAAGTATTGGAATTGCAGATGAAATGGTTAATGTATATTATGATGTTAATGAAATGTGGAGAACTAGGAAACTAGTAGGCGAATCTCTAGAAAAAGTTTATGGTGGGAGAATAGATGAAGATATAATTGTGCCAACTTCACTTCTACCAAAAACCATTAGAGCAATAAAAGAATTAAGTAAAAAAATGAATGTAAAAATAGCTATTTTTGGACATGCAGGAGATGGTCATCTACATCCAAGTATACTAATAAAAAAGGAGGAATCAAATACCCCTAAAGTAGAAGAAATAAAAGGAGAGATATTTAAATTAGCTATAGAAAATAAAGGTGCATTAAGCGGCGAACATGGAATTGGAATAACAAAGAAAAAATATCTACCCTTAGAAATAAGAAGTGAAACACTAAATTTACTTTCAATAGTAAAAAGAACATTAGATCCACATAATATAATGAATCCAGGGAAAAAGATATTATAACATCAAACTTCAAATATTTTGTTTAAAATTTGATTGATAGAGTGGACATGTAATTAAATAACTAGATGCATTCATTTTACAATTCTCTTAATTTACCTGGTTTTGGTGGTAAATTTTATAATTGTGTTAGGGTATGCAGCTATTAGGATGTTTACTTTTCCAGCTACATGTTACCATGAAGTTATTTAAGCTTCACTTTAAAGACTGTTTCAGTCAATTTCATTTCTGCTTCGATTTCTTCAATTTTTGAGACATTTTCGCTTAAAAACTTATTAAATGAAGCAGAACAATGCTATTGTTGCATCGCTTATAAGGATTTCGCGCGCGAAAACGCCAAAACATTTTTGAAGAACTTCATCGAGTTTGAATGTGAATATGAAAGGTATTTGGGACTCCTAATGTATTTTCATTCTCCAATATTTTGACTTCGAATGGGTAGGGCGTTCTCTCCATTAGCCTGCACCGCTTAAGTAATAATTAAAAATCTATCTGACGTTTTCCCAAATATTGGGGACAATGGACAATGGGGCGCTATAGTGCAATCGCAAAAATGATTGATAGAGTTGAAAAGTATATAATGTGAAAAGTTCAAGAAGCTGGAGGTGGTAAACCCTTCAAGAATTGAAAAATACTCAGCATATACCATAAGCAAGTTTATGCAGCACTTGAATCCATAGCTTTTCATCCAGGCGAAATAGGCCTCTGGAAAACTGCGATGGCCAACATAAATTAATAAGAATATCACATGGAATCGAGTGGCGGTACACATGCAACTACTCTGAAACAACCCACAAGTCAAAATACTTTGAGGGAATATTGACGGAAGACTTTGGCATCATCATCATCCCGCCCCTTTCTGAAATATTCAAGTTAATAGACAAATTTGACGAGATAATCCAAAAATTAGATGCCGCCCTTGAAAGCTTAAACAGTAAACTCCGTTAACAAGTTGGCTCGAGTACAGGCTTTGGTTATACGTTACTAACAGAACCGATGTGATAATTTATCGGATTTTTCAGAAAAGTCTAAATATTAGGAAAAGTGAAACTTATACGGTGTTAAACATTGAACAATAAAGGGAAATGTTGTGGAGTTGATGCTGTGGTTACGGTGGATTCGAGGGGTCAGATAGTTCTTCCGAAGGATGTGAGAGAGAAAATTAAGCTTAAACCTAATGATAAATTGGCGATTATTACTTGTCGTAGCGGAGATGAGGCGTGTTGCCTTATCATGGTGAAGGCTGAAAATCTTGGAAATTCCGTTAAAAGTTTCCTAGGTCCTATTCTTAAAGAAGTTTTGGGTTGGGGAGAATGATCATGGATGAAATTGAGATAAAAAAGAAGATGAGGAAAAGTTACGCTGAAATAGCGAAAAAGAAAAGCAGTTGTTGTTCAAGCTCATGTTGTGAAGAGCCCGTAGATATAGAAGAAGGTTACAAGAAGCTCAGTTATGTTAAAGAAGAATTAAAATCTCTCCCCGAAGATGTTTTCAGTTTAGGTTGTGGAAATCCGGTTGGCTTAGCATCTTTAAAAGAAGACAAAACTGTGCTTGACTTGGGCTCAGGAAGCGGTTTTGACTGCTTTTTAGCTTCGAAAAGGGTTGGCGAAAAAGGGAGAGTTATCGGTGTAGATATGACGCCTGAAATGGTCGATAGGGCAAAGAAAGCCGCCAGAAAAGGTAATTATGGAAACGTGGAATTTATACTTGGAGAAATAGAAAATCTTCCTGTGGCGGATAACTCCATTGACATAATAATTTCAAATTGCGTCATTAATCTCTCATCAAACAAGAAACGAGTATTTGAAGAAGCTTTTAGGGTTTTAAAGCCTGGCGGCAGGTTAATAATTTCCGACATCGTCTTACTGAAAGAGCTGCCTAAGGCGATAAGGGAAAACGAGCAAGCATATATTGGTTGCATCTCCGGAGCAGCATTGAAGAATGAATATCTTAAGCTGATCAAAAGCGCAGGTTTCAAGAATGTAAAAATATTAAGGGAGTCACAGTTTCCAACAAACCTTATAATTGGTGATTCGACAGCAAAGGTTCTCATGGAAGAATTTGGAATTTCAAATCAAGAGGCAAAAGAATATGCCAACTCAATCGTAAGCATAACAGTTTATGGAATTAAGCCGAACAAACCACAGCAGTGCTAAATGTTATTGCTTTTAAAAACTACGTTCAGAATTTGCAGCTCGAACAGCTTTTCAGAATGCTGAATGTTTTCAATCCCGGGTTACTTGCGAGGAAAGTCCTGTATTTCACAGTCGAGGAAACTAAAAATAGAGACAAAATCATATTAGACTATTTTGGAGAAAATGGAGTAAACAAAATAGTTAACACCATTTACGAATTTTTATTTACAACACCGAGTCTCCGCAGGATGCGAAAGTTTTAGATGCCGGATTTGGTTCCGGCTTTTTCACAGTTAAGCTATATAATAGGTTTTGCTAAACATTGCACAATGTTCAATTTTATGCCATGGATACAACCCTAGCTATGCTTATGTCATTAATAAAGAGAGCTGAAAATATCAAGGACAGTACAATAAGGGCAAGAAAATACTTCGATGTTAACATTCAGATTTGATTCAGTATTTTCAATGCTGATTATTCACACAACGCTGAACCACGAAAATCTTCCAAAATATTAAAGAAGTTATAAAAAGAAAGCTCAGAGCCATTATTATAGACCTTTACAAACATAACTTTAAAGAGTTCCAAAAATTGAACACATTAACTTAGGCTTCGACATAAAATCAACAGAACCATCAAAGAAAAATATAGGAAAGTAAGCTTGGAATATCAAGAACTCCTAATTCTAAAAATCTCCCCGGAACAACCTTTTAAATAATGTAAATCTCGTTATTTTAATTGCTGATAATATAAAAGAAGCTTTAATTTCGTATTACATTTTGTTTTTCATTTATTAATGGTGCAAACGAGGTCAGTTCCTATATATTTTTTAATGTAGTCTAAAGCCTCTTATGCGACCCCTCATCCCCCCTCGGTATTTAACGTAGTCTTGTTTCTCTAATCATTTTATATAGTCATTAAAGCCGTACCTACCAACAACTACAACATGACTTTGACTTTGCCAATGGTCGTATTAGTGGTCTTAAATGGTCAGTTGTTCTAGGTGTTTGTCACAGCATCGATATACGTCTGGCATCCTCAAAGTCTAAGATATTGTTTCTTTATATTTTAAACTTCAACACAATCAAATACAGAATACAACTATAACAATGATTAAAACAGTTTGATAAACTGGAATTGAAAACGTCAGTAATTTATAAAAGGGAATTATCAGAGATTTAGAAGTCTACCACTCCCAATCTTTAAGTATCCACTTAGAAATTTAAGTGGACCGGGCGGGATTTGAACCCGCGACCCCCCGCGTGCGAAGCGGATGCTCTTCCAAACTGAGCTACCGGCCCATTAATACAAAATCCCAAAGGTTTTAATAAAGTATATCTCTATTAAATTACTAAACATATAAATTTTGAATACGAGAAAAATTAATAATTATTTAAGTTGATTTAGTTATTGTAAAATTTGTCTAGCTTTAATGGGCGGGTCGTCTAGTTGGTAGGATACCGCCCTGACGCGGCGGTGGTCCTGGGTTCAAATCCCAGCCCGCCCATAAATAGAATTTAGGAGTTTATCAATAACTGATTTTTCTTAAATGTTTAAATGTTTCATAAAGTATTATTGTTGCTAGTCCTACACATCCCACATCTCCTTCTATATCTATGTATACTGGTTCCCCGTAAGTTAATTCTTTAATAGTTAATCCAGGTTCAAGCCCCCCTATAACTATCATTACTAATAATCCTTCAATAATCCTTTTCGCTACTTCTTCAGGATTATATATTGATTTACCGTAAGGTTTTGGAACAGCTAATAGTATACTGTTTGGTTTTATAAGGTCTATAGCATCATTTAAATCTGAAGTGATAATTAATCTTCCACCAGTTTTTATTGATATCTTTTGTACTTCTGGTATACCTATTTGAGAAGCAGCTCCAGTAGCTTTAGAAACTACTAAATTTTTAAATCCTAATCCATAGAAAACTTTTGTTAATTCAATTAATCTTTGTGGTGAATGAATATTGTGAATAACCATTATAATGTTTTTCATATATTCATGCACATTTTTCACCCACCTTGAGACATTTAATAACTTGTTTTGCTATAGCTTTTGAAAGTGTTGGTGGTACAGCTTCTCCAACTTGATTATATTGTTCTTCTTTTTGACCATAGAAAACATATTGATCTGGAAATCCCATAAGTCTTGCTTGTTCTCTCACAGTTAATAATCTATTTTCATAGGGGTGTATAAATCTTGACCTACCTATTACTGTTGGAGCAATTTTCTTTGGATGTAATCTAATCCAATTTTTATAAAATTTACCATTAGCACCTTGAAAAACTATTAATGCTTCACCCCATTTTAATTTAGCTATTTTTCTAATCTTTTTTTCAGATAATGGTGTTAATTCATGATTTTGATGTCTAATAATTTCCTGTGGACTTGTTAAATCATTTAAAGCTTCTTCAACACTTACCTTTTTCATGGAATATCCATCTTTCAACAAAATGTTTGAAATAAATATTCTTCTTCTAATGGATGGTGTTAAAAAATTTTCTGCTTTTAAAATATTGAAATATATCTTGTCATATCCAACTCTACTAAATTCCCATTTTAAAGCTTTTTTTAAATATCCACTTATTATTTGTGGAACATTTTCCATAATGAAAATTCTTGGTTTTAAATCTCCAATTAGACGTATAAAATGTAGAGTAAGCATACCATTCTCATCTAAATATAATCTATCTAAACATTCTTTCTTTCTTCTATGGTTTATAGGTGTAAAAGATTCACATGGAGGACTTCCAATGACTACATCTATACTATCTCTTTTAATTATTTTCATCAAGTCTTCTCCACGTACCTCTCTTATATCCATACAAAGGGGTATAGCGCCTGGTATATTTGTTGAAAAGGATTTTAATGCACTTTTATCTATATCTATTCCAAGTACTACATTAAATCCTTCATCTAAGAAACCTTTAGAAAATCCTCCACATCCACAAAAAAGGTCTATAACAATATACCCCATATTATCACAATTCATTTAGAAAAGAAACAGATAAAAGAAACTTTCGTTAAAAGCTATATTGAGAATTGAAAGCCGGGGTCGCCTAGCCTGGTTAGGGCGTCGGCTTGCTATATTCATGCAAAAAGCCGATGGTCTTTATGGCCGCGCGGGTTCGAATCCCGCCCCCGGCGTTAAATAAATTCATGAAGAGAAAGATTATTACTAGTAACATTAATAACTTTCTTCAGTACTAGAATATTTGGGGGTGACGGCTAGGCGGGGTGCTCGGCCTACCCTTGCAGAGGAATAAATCCCTGCACCGCAAATGGTCGATATGGCGGGCCGAAGCCGATGTGAGGTACTTCGATAAGTATGGGTATATCACAACCCAGCTATGAAACCTCATCCCATGGGGTGCATGGAGGTAATAGACTCCTCGGAAGAGGAGTCGAATTACCTTTGCCAAGTGAACCGGGTTAGGCCAGGAATGGAGCAGCCCTAAACTTGGACATGCATGTTCATGGGGTTATGGGGTTGAGTATGGAGTGATATACTCATACTTAAAGAGGTATCCAGCATCGGCGTGCCGTCACCCCCTATGTTATCTTTAATTCTTCTAGTAATTCACATGCTCTACATATGTCCCTAGTTGTAGGTTCTCCACAATGTTTGCATATTTTAAATTTTAAATTTTCAATTTCAATTTTACTTATCAATTCTTCAAATGAAGAAACTATTGCATATTTAGCTTCCCCCCTATGTGTTTCATAATCATTTAAAAATGATCTGATTTCATTTCTTAATGATGATCTTGAAAATGGGCATTCTCTTGAATGAAATTTTACTTCAGTATAATATGCATATAGTGCTATTTCCCTTTCCGGAACATATTTCATTGGTTTAACTCTAGGGATAAAACCTTCTTGTTTAAGTGTTTCCATTTTAAATGAACGTATAAGTTTGTTTATATCTCCACGTAGAATATTCATTAATATTGTTTGTGTTTCATCATCGAGATTATGTGCTGTAGCTATTTTTGTAGTTCCAAGCTCTTTACCTTTTATATTTAATATTTTTCTTCTAAGAACTCCACAATACGTACAAGCATGGTATGGAGCTCTTATTTTTTGAGCTTTTTCAATTATTTCTGTTAATGTGTATCCATAGAACTCTTTAAATGAAAAGGTTAAGTGGTCTACTTTACATTCTTTTGAGATTTCTCTAGCTATTTCTATACCTTCTTCACGATAATTTTCCACACCTTCATCGATGGTTACAGCAGTCAATTTTACATTTGGAAATTCCCGTTCAATTTTAGAAACTATTTTCAACATTACAACACTATCTTTACCTCCAGAAACTGCTAAAAGTATATGATCATCCCAATCAAAAAGTTTCTTCTTATTTATAGTCCAACGTACCGTATCTTCAATATACTTTATAAAACAACTCTTACAATATGCTACACCTGAAATTTTTTTAAAATATGAAGCAGATTTATTACATTTTGAACACTTCATACGGTCACCTCAATAACATATTTCCAAGTAACATTGATTGAGAAATGTTTAGAATTAAAAGTGTTAAAGATAAAAACTTTAGAGTTTCTAATATTACCCTACTAAAATTCACTTTTTGTCCTCTAATACTAATAGTTATTAGACTTAATCTACTATTATTGAGTAGAACATCGAAAAATCTACCACCATCAAAAAACTGTATTGGAAGCATGTTTATTAATGCAGCACTTATAGAAATTACTTGAAACCAATTTAGGAAATTATAATAGTGGTAAGGTAAATCCGGTGTAAATATGTATGGTAGAAATTTAGGCGGGTGATAATTGAATACTCGAATACCTAAAAAAACCCTTAATGGATTGTTTGGATGGCTACCACCAATAACTTCTATATCTCCACGAGCTGTAGTTAATATAACTAATGAATTTGGACGTATACCACTTAAAACATTAGAAAATTCCGAAGAGTTAATTATCTCAATACCATTGATCTTAAATATTATGTCTCCCGGTTTTATACCATAAATCTTTGCAGGTGAATTTTCAATAACTTCAACAACTATAACTCCTGATGAGGAACCATAAAAAGGGGATATTGCAAGTGTAAAATTTGTAATAATTAAAATAGCAAGTATTCCAGTTATTAGATTAGCTGTAGATCCGGAGGCTAGAACTCTAAGTTTTGAAATTAAATTAGCTGAAGACAATTCATTTTCATCCAATTCTACAAAACCACCACCAATGAATAAAGCTAAGAATACACCTATACTCTTTATATTTAGTTTTTCAACGATAGCTGCAATTCCATGTGCAAATTCATGAATGATGAAAACTGCTATTACTGAAAGCAAGAAATAATGTATAGAGCTAGTTGAAATTGTAAAACCTGGAATTAATGGAACAACTGGTTGCATTACGACTTTTCTTGTTAAGTATGAAACTACGTTATTAATAAGAAAGTTTAAAGTGAAACATATTTTACCAATAGCTAGGAATATGCCTATTGTGAATAATATTTTCCAAAACTTTCTGAAGCTTGTAGCAATAGTATAAATTACATTATTAAGTTTTTTTGTTCTCCACATAACTAATACATATGATTTGAATTCAATGTTGAAACGGTCAAGCCTTAATTTCTTGTATATGATATACAAAATTATCCAAAAAACTATTACATATATTATGAACATTGCGAAATCACTATACATATTATTCTCAACCAAACAAAAACTTAACAGTAACTATAAAATAAATTTTCTTGAAGAAAATATGAGAGAGAAAGTAGTGATTAAAGGAGATTCAAGAGAAGTAGTGTATAGTCAAGAACATTGGAAACTTTTTCATAATTTAAGGGAGAAAACTAGAAGGATTATGGAGGTATTAGCGGTTAATGGAATAAATTGTATTGTTCATGGAAGTATAGCTAGAGGTGATGTACATAGAAATAGTGATATTGATATATTAATTCCGTATACAATATCATCATATAAAGTTGAGTTAGCTATAGAAAGTTTAAAATTGGATGTACTTAGTAGGGAGATCACTCAAGCAACACCTCTTCATGTAGTTAAAGCACATTTTAAATTTGTAGATAATATAATTATCACATTTCCAATGATGGAAATGAGAAAATTAGAAAGGGAATTTTATAGATTTGGAGGTGAAGCAGATTTAAATGATATAATAGATGGTAGGAGGAAACCTGGTGTTTCAAAGAAACTTTTACTTATAGAACCAACTGAATTTGGTCATATTGAAACGCCAATAGTAGGTAGGGAAGAATATGTTGCAAAAGTTTTAGGTGTTTCAATAGATATTGTGAAGGAAAGAGAACGTGTGTTGATTAGACGCGATGAAATTGGCAGAACTGGTGTTTATTTAAAGTATGTACTTGCACCTAATGAGAATTTTGAAGAAGTTTTTAAAAGAATTTTAGATAGAGATCCTGCTATTAAGAGAAGGTCCAGACTTTAAATATCTAATTACAAATGTTTAAAATGGAATGGTAATAACTATTATTAATTTAACTGAAGGATTAGAAGAAAAATTTAGAGAAATAATATTTAATTGGTTAAAGAGAGTTGAAGAAAACATTATATGGATTATTTCAATATTAAAGGATACTGCATTAACTATTAGTAGGGCATCTTATTCTTCAATGATAATAATAGGTATGATATTATGGTGTATGAATATTCAAAAGTATTATGCTAAAAGGTTAGTGTATGGTGGAATATTACTTGCATTAATAACTGAATTGATTTCATAATCAATCAGTAATCCTATTAGTTAATTGTAGTAGTATACGCCTTAAAGCGCCCATTATGATGAAAGCTTCTCTACCAGATATAAAAGATCTACCAATAATACGTTTAAAAACAATAGAAGCTCTCTCTTTACGATGAATAGGATAATTTAAGACATCCAGTATTTTATCAAAATATTCTTGTAGTTTCTCTTTTTCTACTAAGGAAGCTTCTCTAAAACCAACTTTCCCTTGAAGATTTCCATTTGATAAAAATATTTCGTAAAGTATTATTGCAACTGCATGACTTAAATTTAATGCTGCATACTTTCTACTTGCAGGTATAGTTACTATTAAATCACATAAACGTAATTCTTCATTTTTAAGACCAATACTTTCTCTACCAAACATTAATCCAATATTGCCATAAACATCATTAATTGTATTAGTTAGCATTTTTGGGGTTATTGCCATTCTTTGAACGTTATAATCATGACCTGCTTTACTTGTTGTACCTATTAAGAAATCTAAGAAATCTTTTAAATCATCTATCTCCCTTAATATTACAGCTTTTTCCAGTATATTTCTAGCATGAGCTGAATATATGTATGCTTCATTTATTTCACATTTTGGATTTATTAATATGAGGTGTTCAAAATCAAAATTCATCATACATCTTGCAACAAAACCTACATTTGCTGGGTATTCTGGTTCTACAAGAATTACATATATGTTTTTCTTAACAATCATTTTTCGTCACTTTAAATAAATACAATTTTTCATAAAAGAATTTTTTCTCGAAAACTATTGAAACATTAAAACCTAGATTTATTAGTTTTTCTATAGTTTTCATATGATTTGAAAGAGATGATTGAAGTATAAATACTTCACTGAAGTTCTTAATTATACTTGAAAATTCATTTAAGAATCTGTCTATTATAATCCTACCATTGGGACCGCCACATAAACTTAATTTTTCTTCTTCAAATAGATATTTATCATACTCGCTAGCTGGCAAATACGGTGGGTTAAAAACTATTATATCAAATATTGGTGCACGTTTAATTGGATTAATTAAATCACCTACAATTACATGGATCTTCTTTGAAAGAAAGTTTAATTTTGCATTATACCATGTGTTTTTAACAGCTATACTATTTATGTCTATTGCGATAACCTGTTTACATATTTTTGATAATAGTAGGGTTAATATACCACATCCACATCCAAGATCAAGACCACAACCATAATTTCTATCAAGTGAATTTATAACATCCACTAGCATGTACGTATCATCTGATGGAAAATATACTTTTGGAAAAACAATTACATCAATTCCACATATGTTTACTTTTCTCTCTTTCATCATAACATAATATTTCTAGAATTATTTTTATAGTAACTATTGTAAATTTGTAAAGCTACATTATAAATATCGTACATGTTTAAATCTATAACTCTAGTATCTAAAAATGTTATTTTACTTAATATTTCATTTTGAATATTAATTGGCATTTTTTGTACTTCGAAGAATTTCAATAGCGTGTTCTTAAGTTTCCTATTTTTCCTATTGAATATGAATTGCGTTAAAGTTAAAAATATATCATCAACTGGACTTTGAGGATATTTTCTTCTTGGAATCAATTTTATTATTGATGTATCTACCTCTGGAGGTGGATAAAAACAACTCCTTGGAATTACGCCTAGAAATTCTATATCGAAGAAGAATCTTGAAGTAACACTTAATCTACCATAATCTGCTGAACCAGGTTCTGCGAGCATTCTATCAACAAACTCTTTTTGAAAAGTTAAAATAGCTTCTTTGAAGAAATTTTCTTTTGCCAATTTAAAGAGTAGTGGTGAAGAAATATTAAATGGAACATTAGAAACTATTTTGTCTATTTCCTCTGTTATTTTAAATTTCAATATATCAGCATGTATTATTTCTACATTATCAAAATCTTTTAAAACATCTTCGAGTACTCGTAAAAGTTTTCTATCTATTTCAATTGCTATAACTTTTCTAGCTCTTTCAGCTATTCTCTTAGTCAATAATCCAAGTCCAGCTCCTATTTCCAACACTACTTCTTCTTTACTTATTTTTGCAAATTCTATCATATTCATTATAGATTTTAGAGATATCATAAAATTTTGACCTAATCTCTTTCTCGGTTTAATATTATATTGTTTAAGAATTACTTTAACCTCATTTAATAAACTCATATTATTCATCCTTTAACAAAAAGTCTATATTTATCTTCTCTCATTAACTCTGATATTATTCGCTTTACTATTAACTTTTTAGGATCCGATATTCTAACCCTTAACTTTATTTCTTCAAAATTTTCAAAAGGTTTCTTCTTCCTTTCTTCAAGTATATCCCATAAATGTTTCTTTCCAATCCCTGGCAATAATTGTAGAGTATGAAGTCTAGTTGTTAGGGAACCAGCAGTATTAAAAAACTCTACAAATCTCTTTTCATTTTCTGTAACTATAACCTCTATTACATTCGATAATTCATCTTTAGCTGCAATAGTTAGATCTTCATAATTTATCTTACGTCTAATACGTAAGATTTTGTCTCGTATTCCTCTACCTATATATACGAGTTCTCTTGGTGCTAAATATATTCCTGGTCTAACAGCTACTTCTAATAATATGAAAAAATTTTTACCAATAACTTGCGCAATGGGTTCACTTCTTAGTAATGTCTTTTCTGCAAGTGGATGTCCATAAGGTAAGAAATCAAGCACATAGGCATAATCTTCATAATATGTAGTTTCAGATCTCTCTTTACTTTTACTAGTGTAACTCATAAAAACACCTAACAATTGTACTTATACACTTACTATAGAAATTAAATTAGAAGCTTTTTATTATAGAAAGCATCTTTTGTAATTCTGCTGATAAGAATATTCTATTTCCTTCTTCACTTACAAGTAATGTTCTTAATTCATCTATATTCTTCGGCAAAATATTTACTATTTGAACCGCAGTAAATCTAGAAATATTGAATTCATTCATTAACTTATTTATTAATGCTTCCGCTTTTTCAGTACTAATTTTAGATAATCGGGAAACAACATTCAGAGTTAAATTTTGCAGATCAGTTAGATTTTCATCACTTAACTTTCTTTTCTGCAATAAATCTCTGACAGCAGAATATGGTATTTCCTTTTTCTCAATTTGTTGTCTAGGTATATTCATCACCTTCCTAAGAAGTCGTCACTACCGGTTTGATATGTTCTGGTCTAGTTATGATTAGTTTTTCTTTATCACCAAGATTAACCTTTATCATGTATGCTTTACCCCTACGACCAATAATTATACCGATTTTACCATGATAACGTCTATGAGGCATTCCTTTATGAACACTTGGATTTATCGTTATCGCTACTTTATCCCCCTCTTTATATGGATAAATTACTCTACTTATGGGGATAATACCTTTCTCACGAACATCTTTTCTTAATAACTTCCTAGTTCTACTTCTATAACCTACTGAATGTTTTATCATGTCATACACCTTAATTAAAACTTACAATTAAGTTTATGTGAAGTAATTAATAAATATTCATTGCTTAATGTTCAGATACAAATATAACTGATAAATCTAAACATCTAGCATTAGAACTCAATATTTGAGAAAAGTTTGGTATAGTTCTATTATTATCACCACTTATTAGTTCCTTTATGTATAATCCTCCCTGACATTCTATTGTAGCTTTAAATGTTTGTTCATTTATTAATTCCGTTTTCACAGAAAAGATCTTTTTAATTCTAAGTTTGTTTGCTCTTCTATGTAAAACACGTAATGGTGTAAATTGTTTAACTTCTTTATTTGAAAAAAATTCCTCTAATTTTTTAAGTATATTTTCATCTATTTTATTATCGACTTCAATTATGGCTTGATATACCTTTCTTGCATAAGTTGAACTACTCTTTAATTTTCTAACTTCCTTTCTATCTGAGAAATGTGTTAGTTCAACTTCTATTTTCCCACAAGCATTTTCATTAATCATTTTCTCCAGAGTTTTTAAGTCAATATATCTAAATTTAGGTTTCTTTATTTCTACTATAAATGGCCGCCCACTTCCAAGGGTTAGAGTATCTATATCTTCTCTTCCAGCACCATGGAAAATTCCTTCAATTCCTCCTACAATATTTATGATTGGATTGATTATTAATTCAGATATTGAAGTTTCATATAATTTACCAGTGTAATTACATTTTGAACATCCTCTTGTCCAGCAATTGCTACAGAACCATGGTGTTTGCGGTATTCCTTTAATTAACTTTCTATATCTACCATGAATAAATAATGGTTTTGGTTCTATACTCACATTATTATTAGCTATGTCAACTACTATAACTATTTCTGGGTTATTAAACGAAACCTTTTTATTAGTTAAACTTTGCAGCTTCCTTCCAAGTAATCTATTAAGTTCAGCTTTTAATGATTCACCTGTATTAATGTTAAATTGAGATCTAATTGCATCTTCTCTTTCAATATAGATTGCTGGAACTTTTGTTCCTATAACGAAAGTATTGAATTCATATTCTTTTGTTGCTTGTAGAATACTATCTACATATTCATCAATTTTATTAAAAACATTATTACAAATATAGCATCTATTAGAACTTAATATTTCATGACCTAATTCTTTCAATATATATTCTGCTTGTTTGAAAAATCCATTTATAGCTAATTTCCTTAAATTTTCTACAGCAGCATCATGCTGATCTTCAAATTTTAACATGTTGTGCACAGTCATTGTTAATACTAGCTTTATTGAATGTCCTCTATCATTATTTTCCACTCCTCTACATAATCTAGCAAAAAATCTGCCTAAACAATTATCACATAATGGGTATTTTTCAAGGATTTTTATAGCAGTATCTAGTATGTCAATCGTGATTCTTCACACCTCCTCTATCTACATAGTTGTTAACCACCATTATGATTGGTCCTGGTAATTTATATTTTGGTGCCACTTTAATTGGTTTAGCTCCTTTTTCAAGCAATGTTTTAATATCAGATATATTTGCATGTGGATAAAATACTATAAATTTAAATTTTGAACTAAATTTTAGAGTTCTAATATCTTGTCCCTCAGGTTCATGAAAGAAAATACCATCTGAATTTATTATTAATTTGCTGAACTCTAAACTCCTATATGATATGCCAGGTAAAATTTTAATAGTCTTTCTAGGTTTCATCAACCTTTTCCTAGATTTTAATAGTATTACTTTGCGAAAAATTCCAATAGTTGATTGCATATCAGGTCTAACATTCCTTATTTTATTAGAGATAAAATCTATGTAATTCGAATCAGCAAAATACAATATTAACCTTGCATTAGACCTTATCCCATGCGAGACAAGCAGTGCTGAGTATACTGTAGATGAAAGTATAAATGGTTCTTCATTTACCATTTCTTCCATAGTTTTATTGAATTTAACTATGAAAACTCTTATGTTTTAAACCCCTTAAAGCCCTTTAGTAAATCAAGCATTTTAGTTTTTCTTTTTAAGGTTTTCATAATTTTTTTCATATTTTTATATTGATTTAAAAGTTCTTCAACATCTTGAATAGATGTTCCAGAACCAAAAGCTATTCTACGTATTCTCGATCTATCAATGATTTCTGGATTATCTCTTTCCTCTTTAGTCATAGATTCTATTATAGCAATATACTTTTTTATTTTGTCTTTTGATAATTCTAAAGCTTCCTCCGGTAGATTTAATGATAATCCAGGTATTAATTGTATTAATTTGTGTAATGGTCCCATACTTGAGATCGATTTAAATTGTATCAACAGATCATTAAATGTTAATTTGCCAGATAAGATGCGTTCTACATCTTCCTCTTTTGGTTTATATTCTACTACTTCAAATTTTTCAATTAATGATTCTATATCCCCTAATCCCAATATCCTTCCAACGAAATTACGGGGATTAAAAGTTTCTATTTCTTCGATTTTCTCTCCAACACCAATGAATTTTATTGTAGCTCCAGTGGCAGCTACTGCTGATAAAGCTCCTCCTCCCCTTGCAGAACCATCAAGTTTAGTTAAAAATATAGATCCAATATTTGTAGCTTCATGAAATGCTTTAGCTTGAATTAATGCTTGTTGTCCAATTGTAGCATCAATAATCATCATTATTTCGTTGGGTTTTACCTTTTCAGCTATTTCACGCATTTCATTTATTAAACTCTTCTCTTCTTTATGTCTTCCAGCAGTATCAATTATTATAATATCATAACCTTCTTTAGCAAGTTTCTTCACGCCATTAACAGCTATAGCTATAGAATTACTAGCATCTTCCCAATATACTTCTACACCTATTTTTTCACCCAATTGTTTTAATTGTGCGTAGGCTCCAGGTCGATATGTATCTGCACATACTAAACTTACTTTTAAATTCCTCTTCTTATAATACCATGCTAATTTAGCGGCAGAAGTCGTTTTTCCAGATCCTTGTATACCAACAAGCATAATAACATATGGCCTTTTAGTTGGCAACGTAGCAATTTCAGTTATATTACCACCAAGCAACTTAATCATTTCATCGTAAAGAATCTTAAGTAGTAATTCTCTTTTAGAAAATCCTGGTGGTAATTTCTCTTCCTTTATTCTCTTTTCGATATTTTGAGATATTTGTAAAACCAAGTTGACATTTACATCTGCTTGTAAAAGAGCTCTCTGAATATCTCTTATGAATTCTTTCAATGTCTTTTCATCTACTATCGGAGCTTTAATAATCTTCCTTATTGCATCACCTAAAGCTTTACTTAAAGATTCTAATACCATTTTTATTTAACCTCAAATAACATTCATGATTATGTTTTTAATATTTTTAAATTTTGTTTAAAAGTACGTTCTGTATTTAACTTATTGGAGGTTGAACAATATCAACGTTGCAGCTTTATTTAGTGGTGGTAAAGATTCAACTTTCTCAATATATTACGCTATAAATCAGGGATTCGATGTTAAGTGTTTAATAACTATAGAACCTATAGAAGATTCCATGTATTGGCACTATCCTAATATCAAATGGGTAAACTTACAATCTAAAGCTATGGAGATTCCATATATTAAAATATTTGAAAATTATGAAAATCTTGTAGAAATATTAAAATTTGTTAAAAAGGAATTTGATGTAAATGGTTTATTATCTGGAGTTATATATTCTGATTTCCAAAAGGATTTTTTAATAAGAGTATGTAGGAAAGTTGGGTTAAAACTATTTACACCATTATGGATGAAAGACCCATTTAGACTACTTAAGATAATTGTGAATTGTGGTATTCATTCAATAATAGTTTTAGTTGCAGCATATGGTTTAGATGAAAATTGGCTTGGACGTGAAATAAATACTGAAACAATAAATGATTTACTTACTAAAAGTAGGAAGTATGGAATAAGTGTATGTGGTGAAGGTGGAGAATACGAAACTTTTGTATATGATGCCCCCTTTTTTAAAAAGAGGATTTTGCTTAAAGATTTTGAAAAGAGATGGTTTGGAGATAGAGGAATACTACATATTAAAAGTGCTGAATTAATCTGTAAATAAGTTTAAAAACGTCTTTTCAACTTCTTCATATAACTTACCTTCATCAACTTTAGTTAATGAACCATTTAACAAGACTATTTCTCCATCAATAATTACATGTGAAACATTAGCTTGAGATATTCCAGCATAAACTATATGCGATATTATATTGTTTTCAAATAGTGGCATCATATTTGGACTTTTCATATTTAGTACAACTAAATCTGCAAATCCCCCTTCAACTATTTTTCCTAAAGAGTTAATATAGTTGATGGCAGCAGCACCATTAATAGTTCCAAAATCAAAGACTAATTTTGCTGGTGCTATTGATGGATTTATAGTATGATGTTTATGTATTAAAGCGCAAATTTTCATAACTTCAAACATATTTAAAGAATTATTACTTGCAGCTCCATCAGTACCTAAACTCACTACTATATTATTTTTTAAACATTCATTGAGAGGTAGAACTCCTCCAACAGCTAATTTCATATTAGATGTTGGACAATGTGAGATTTTTACATTATTATCCCCAAGTAGTCTAATTTCATTTTTAGATAGCCATACACAATGAACTGCTAATAAATTAGGGCTTAAAAAACCAAGTTCATGTAGATATTCAACTTCCCTCTTACCATGTTTCTCTTGAAAGTCATATTGTTCTTCCATAGTTTCAGCTAAATGTATTTGTATTAATCTATTGTCTTTATCAGCTATTTCTTTACATTTCAAAAGTAGTTCATCTGAACATGTATATGGTGAATGAGGTCCAAGAGCTCCTATAACCCGCGGTTCGTAATCTTTTATGTTATTGAGAAAAGTGTATATGTCTTTTATCATTTTCTCCCTTAAAAATGCATCATTAAAATCAAAAACTCCAATGGAAATTATTGCTTTTAAACCAATATCTGAAGCTGCTTTTACTGTCATCGTTGGATAAAAATACATATCCCAAAATAATGTTGTTCCACTTTTAACCATTTCGATACATGAAAGTAAAGCACCTATATAACAGTGGTCTTCCTTAAGTTTTCTTTCTAATGGCCATATTTTATTACTTAACCATTCTTTTAATGGCAGGTCATCCGCGTAACCTCTAAATAATGACATTGGTGCATGGGTATGTGTATTTATTAATCCAGGAATACAGATTTTATCACTACAATCTATAGTGTAATCTGCTTCAACAGCTATTTTTCCAGAAATTTCAACTATCTTACCATTTTCAATTAATATCGATGAATTTCTAAATATTTTATCATTATTTTGAGTAACAATAAATCTGCAGTTTTCCAATTTTATACTTGTCTTTTTCGACAAAATTCCACCTTTTCATTAAATTATCATTTGACCCTCATTATCTTCCTTCTACCAGCTATTTCCCAGTATTCTACTTCAATTCCTGGAGAAAGTTTACTTCTAATTTCTGGTTCATCAGGAAAAGCCACCTCAAAAACTTCATATGTAGATAAATCCATTACCTGTAACGATTTTGGAGTTACTGCAATTACTTGACCAATCTTTTTCTCAATTATTGGAACCTCAATCTGTGAATCTGCAGGTCCAACATACGATCTTTTCTTACCATCAAAAACTCCAACAGCCACTATTCTTACTTTTGCAGATCCATGTTTTCCCGCTTTAGATTTTTCAATGTCAACTACCCTACAAGGTTCATCATCTATTATTATAAAAGATCCTACCTTTAGTGATCCAGCTTCTTCAGGTCTCTTCATTAACATCACCTTTAAACATTAGTTAATTTTCAACTTTAAAAACATTTACATTTTTGAAGTATAATAACATAACATTGGAGATTATATTATGAATTTTAGGAAGAAAATCATAATAATTGCGAAGACAGATTCTGAAGATGCATTGAAAATAGCTAAGAAAATTTATGAAATATTATTGATGAGGAAAGATGTAGAGATACTTGTTGAAAGAGAATTATCTTGGAAACTAAATATTGAATATGGTGTTACATTGAGAGATACTATTGCCGATATAATTATAGCTATTGGAGGTGATGGAACTATACTGAGAGTTGCAGATGAGGTAAAAGAAAGGGATATACCAATACTAGCTATTAATGCTGGTACTGTAGGTTTTCTATCCGAAATTTATCCTGATGAATTAAATTTCAATGAATTAGCTGAAAAGATATACAAGGCAATTAATGGAAATTACCATACAAGAAATTGTACGAGGTTAAAGGCCACTATAGAGCGATTTGCATATACTGAACAAGTGTTAAGAAATATTGAAGAAGTGTACCCACCATTAGATGCATTAAATGAAATAACTATAATGACCAGCATACCTTCTAAACTTATTTGCTTAAATATTAAAAAGGATGGTAGTGAAGTATTTAAAGGTAGATGTGATGGTGTAATAATTTCGACAACTACTGGATCTACAGCATATTCTCTTTCTGCAGGAGGTCCAGTAATAGATCCATCTTTAGATGTTTTTATTATAACTCCTCTTTCACCATTAAAGTTAATACAGAGATCCATAGTTATTTCAGTAGATTCTCAAATCGAAGTTGAGGTATGTGAAAAAGGTGTAGAAGCTATTATGATCGCAGATGGTAGATATAACATACGCATACCTACCGGAACTAAAATATTATTAAAGAAAAGTGAGTATTCAACGAAGCTTATACGTATAGACTATAAAGATTTCTATAGTAAATTAAAGAATAGAATTTATATGGAGTTATGATTCCATATGGGAAACAGAGTAATAATTTTAGATTCATCAGCAATAATAAATGGATATAATCCATTACTTGCTGTTAATGAAAAACAAATTATGCCCGCTTGTGCATTAAATGAAATTCTGCAAAAAGATGAAATGGAAGTAGTTGAAAGAGCTGTTGAATTGAATAAATTGGAGTTAATTAACCCTAAAAATGTATTCATAGTTAAGGTAATGGATATTGCTGATAAAACAAAGGATATAACTTATCTATCAGAAGTTGATATTTCAACAATAGCTTTAGCATTGGAATTTAAAGAATTAGGGTATGAACCAATAGTAGTTACTGATGATTTTTCAATACAAAATATTTTGAAATATTTAGAGATTAAGTATCTTCCAGTAATAACTAGGGGTATTAAAAGAATAATCATGTGGAAATTGTATTGCCCAGCCTGTAAAAGGGAGTACTATGAGAATATAGATACCTGTAGCATATGTGGAGCTAAATTAAAACGTAAACCTAGATTTTAACAAATTTTGCTATAAAATAACCGGGTGTATCATGTTCATCTGGATAAAACCTTTGAAGCATATTTGATTTAGTTATAATGTCAAGACCGTGTGTGCCAAGGTAGAGTATTTGTTCCTCCAGCTCTAATGGGTAATTCTTTAAAACATAATCTACCACAAGTTCATTTTCATCGGGAGTTATAGTACATGTTGAATAAACTAAAATACCCCCTTTAGTTAGAATTTCTACTGCTGGTTTAAAAAATTGTAATTGATACTTTACACATGAAATTATATCTTTAAACGTTTTACGTTCAAATAATTTAGGTCTTACCCCCAGTGCGGAACAAGGTGGATCTAATAAAACTTTATTGGCTTTTAAATGAGGGTAATCTACATGTAAATACCTTGAATCTGCATGTGCTATATGAACACTTTTTATATTCAATCTATACACATTTTCCTTTAATTTCTCTACTTTAGACAACGAGTTATCGAAGGCGAAGATTTTAGCTTTATCCAAAGTTAATTGAGCTATATGTGTTGTTTTACCTCCTGGAGCTGCACACATATCCACTATAACCTCATATGGTTTTGGCTCTAAAACAATGCTAGTAAGCATTGAGGGGATACTCTGCTCATAAATTTCCCCTCTCATATACTCATCTAAACTCCTAATAGAGGGGCATTTATAAACGGAATTCAAAACTTTTACAGCCAAACCCCTCCTTATATCCATAATTTCGTTCTCATTTTGCATAGCTATACCATTTGCAACTGGAATCCCAGTTTCACAAATTACTGTTACTAAATCACCTCTCTTAACATCTTTAGCTGATATGACTCCTGGTGCATATAAATCTGCACCTATATAAACGCTTTCAGCAGCATTTTTATCTACAATAACATTTTTTCCTACTTTTTCAATGGGATATGGTCCCTTTAATCCAATTAATATTGCTTCTTTTAACTTAGGGTGCATATAAACTTCTAATCCCAACCTAATTAATGAATCATAAACTTTCTCAGTAGAGGTTTTTAATGTATTTACTCGAATTGAATAGAATTTTGGGGGTTTCTTTAAATGGATAATAATAGATTTTAATCTTTCAAAATTAAAGAATTTCATTAAATAAAGTATTAATTCCTCAGGAAAATTTATTTCATTTGCAAATTTACTAATATCCTCCCTAGACATATCAAATCTTAAATAATGTTCAAAGTTAAAGAATTACTGTTTAATGTTTTTGGGTAAGTTATAATTTTTCCTCTATTTTCAATATGTATTTCCATTGTATATGGAAAATCATATTTATGCGTTGCACATGAAAGACATGGATCATAATTTCTTATTACCTTAGATATTTCGCGATACAATTTATCTTCAATTATCCCTTCACGTGAAATTATTTTCTCAGAAATTATTGCTATTTCTCTTTCTATTACAGGGATATTTTGAACTGTAGCTACTATTAAGTTGGCGTCTTTTATATATCCATCACCATTAACTTTATAGTGGTGAATTAATAATCCCCTTGGTGCTTCTACAACCCCTATACCTTCAAGTCTTTTTATTTTGAGATTTTCATGTGTAACTGGAGTATTGGTAATTTTTTCATCATTTAATAATTCAATGATTCTATCTAGTACGTATATGCTCTCAGCAATTCTAATTAGATTATAATAATTTGAAGACAATATTGGTTTTTGAATTTTTGAAAGAAATCTTTCTACGAAATCCTTCGAATTTTCTGAATTTAACTTATTTATATTGAATCTTGCTAATGGTCCAACTCTATAGAAGCCTAAATCCTTTAAATAGGGAGATTTTGCATAGCTCCAAGGTATACTTTCCTCAAAAATCTTTTTATAGTAATCGTAGCATTTAAATGAGGATGAGAGTTCACCTGAAGCTGAAATCGCATGTATACTCTCTGCATGATATAGTGGATATATAGAATTTGAATATAAAGCTACAAAATTGCTGTGAATATTTATTCCTTCTTCAATAGACATATTTTCATTTATTTTTCCTTCAACCATCTCTACTACATCAATTAGCATTCTCATCGAATTCATAGCTACATTTAATAATTCACTTGATTGTGAAGGTTTCATTGGATTTAAGAAACTTCCAGGTACAGATGCTGAGGGGTGAATTGATGATCCCCCAAGAACTTCCAATAGTGTTTTTGCAAAATTACGTACTTCTAAAACTTTTTTAACTAAAGGCATATGATATTTCAACATTTTTGGAAATCCAGAATTCACATCTTTAATTTCAAACAGTACATCTGGAAGGTAAAGGAAGAAGATATGTAAGAGATGACTATGTAGTATTCCAGCTAAATGGAATAAATCTCTTAATTTGAAAGTAACATCTTCTTCTGAGATTTCTAATTTAAATATTTCATCAACAGTTTTTACTGATGCTAAATGATGTGAAGGGGAACATAACCCACAAATTCTAGATACTATTAGTGGAGCTTCTTCTATAGGTCTATTTCTAAGTATTCTTTCAAAACCTCTATATTCAATAACTTGAAATAATGTATTCTTCACTTTACCTTCAGAATCTATGTAAATAGTGACTTTCGCGTGTCCCTCTATTCTAGTTATTGGATGGAAAGATATTTTCCTATTCATTTCTTAAACCTCTATTTCTCGATGCAAATTTAGATAGTGGTAATGTATATCTATATAGAAAGCCTATTAAGTCCTTTACCTCATTAAACTTTCCTATTTCAATTTCACTTATAGATAGTGATGATGCTATGGAAGATAAAAATTTAACTGCAGCTTCATCAACATCATATAATGACCCTAAACATCCTCTACATGGTGTATTTGCTCTTATACATTTAGCTTCACAACCACATCTAGTTACTATTCCTAAACATAATACTCCATCTTCCAAGAAACATTTTTCCACTTTTATTTTTGGTAGTAGAAATCTCCTCAGTTCCTTTATGGTTTTAATTTCGTTAATATTTAGAGGACACTCAAAACATAAACTTTTATCTATTAATTGAAATGGTTTATTTTCAATTAAATTTCCAATCAAACTTAAAATGAATTTTTCAGGCGGAGGGCATCCTGGAACCATTATATCAACACTTACTATTTCAGATACAGGCTTTACATATTCTATTAATTTCGGTAAATTATATGTATTGAAATCTATGTTTTCACCATATATTTCCACAATGGTGTCAGACACATTATAAACATTTAGTAATCCAGGTAAACCTCCAAAACAAGAGCAACTTCCAAAAGCAATTAATATTTTACTTTTATTTCTCCATCTAAATAGTTTATCTACATCTTCATTTAATCGTAAACTTCCAGTTACAATCCCGATGTCAACTCTATTTGGTTCAACTGAATCTGAGATCAATGGTGAATACACTATTTCTATATTTTCAATGAAACTCTCTGGAATTTTACTCCATGAATCAAGTATTGCATTTTCACATCCACTACAAGTTGTTAAAGGGAATAAAGCTAACGATAATTTCTCCTTTTTCATAAAATCACCTAGGGAGAAACTTTTTTAATCTTATTAATTCTGTCTACAAAATCACTAACAATTTTAGAGAATCTCTCCCCCTCTCCTGCAGAAGCCCAATCTATATGTAATCTCTCTGGATTTAGTCCAAATTCTTTAAGCAATTGCTTCATAAACATAACTTTTACATAAGCCTTATAATTACCGTTTATGTAATGGCAATCCCCGGGATGACACCCTATTATTAATACGCCATCTGCACCTATTTCAAAAGCTCTTAAGATATGTGTTGTATCTATTCTCCCACTACATGCAACTCTTATTATCCTTAAATTTGTAGGATATATTTTCCTTAAGTTTCCAGCTAAATCTGCTGCCGCATAACCACACCATTTACACATAAATCCAATTATTTTTGATTTAGAATTTACTATTTGTGAGGAGATTTTTTCCATAGTTATACCCCTCGCGTAGAGCTCTTAGATTTATTTCTTCTGAACCTTTTGGTACACTATCTAGAACTGCTTTCTCTAGAGCTTCATAAGTGATTACTCCAGTTATAGCACAAAGTGCTCCTAAAACCACAATATTCGCTACTATTTTCCTGCCAATTGATGTTGCAATTCGTGTAGCTGGAATTTTGTAAATTTTAACATCTTCTCTTGAGCCTGTAATTTCAACTAGATCTTCATCTACTATTATTATACCACCTTTACAAACATAAGTCTTATAGTAATTGTACGCATCTTGTGATAACGCTACTAGTATATTATTTGAGGTTATATATGGGTAATCGATTTCATCATCTGATATTATTATGTCTGTTTTCGATCTACTTCCTCTAGCTTCAGGACCATAAGATTCTGTTTGAACAGCATTCTTACCATCATATATTGTTGAAGCCTTTCCCAATATGTAGCCAGCTAAAAGTATACCTTGACCACCAAGTCCAGATATCCTTATTTCGTGTTTCATTCAACCCTCACCGACTATCGATTTTAAATCTTCACCTGTTTGTTCTTTTATTAATTTATAAAGTTCACTAATGAATTCAGGTTTCTCCTTCTCTATAAATTCACCAACAATTATTCTCCCACTTATTTCTATATCAGCAAGAGAGGGATCAATTCCATATTTAATCACACTATTATTTGATAAGTGTCTCATTATTTCGTTAGGTCCTCCAAGTCTATTGTATCTAGCGAATAATGTTACACAAGGAGCTATAACTTCAATAAATGAAAATCCCCTTCTTTGAAAAGCTTTTTTAATTGTTTTAATTAATGCAAATGGTTGAACAATAGTCCATCTTGCTACGAAAGTAGCCCCTGCGGCTGCTGCAAGATGTGGTAGATTGAATGGAATCTCAATATTTCCATATGGCGTTGTCGTAGTTTTTGCTCCATGAGGTGTTGTTGGACCTAATTGACCTCCAGTCATACCATAATTAAAATTGTTTATGCATATTACTAGTAGATCAACGTTTCTTCTTGCAGCATGTATAAAGTGATTTCCACCTATTGCAAATATATCTCCATCTCCACTAATAACTGAAACCTTAAGGTAGGGTTTAGCTACCTTTATACCCATAGCAAGTGGAATAGCTCTTCCATGTGTTGTATGAAATGAATCTAATGCAACGTAATTTGCAATTCTACCACTACATCCTATACCGGATACCACTACTACATTTTTTAAATCAATACCTGACTCTAACAAAGCTCTTAAATAACAATTTAAAACTATTCCTATTCCACAACCTGGACACCATATATGTGGTAGACGATCTCTAATTAAAAGATGATCTATAGGGTGTACTGATTCCACATTTTCACTATTACTTGACATCTTTAATCACCTCATATACGAAATCAAATATTTCATTGGGTGTATGAGGTTCACCACCGAGTTTAGGTAACATAAATACAGGTTTTCCACGCGTACATCTTTCAACCTCCCTAACTATTTGACCATAATTCATTTCAACAACTACAAAAGCTTTAATACGCTTTGAATATTCAGTAAATATGTATTCTGGGAAGGGCCATATAGTTATCAATCTACATAATCCAACTTTTAATCCCTTTTCTCTACACATTTTTACAGTTCTTAATGCTGATCTAGCTGGAGAACCATATGCAACAATAATTACTTCAGCATCTTCAGTAAACTTTTCATCCAACATCACTATTTTATCGACATTCATCTTAATCTTATCACATAATCTTCTAACAAGATTGTTGTGAACTTCTGGATTAACGGTTTCTGGGAAACCGCTATAATCATGTGTTAATCCTGTTACATGGACTTTTAAACCTTCACCGAAATGAGCCATTGATGGTATGAGATCATCATCTGGCATAAATGGTAAATATTCTTTATTAAGAGTTATTGAAGGAGTTTTACGATTCACTATTTTAACTTCACTCGGATGTTTTATTACAACTTTTTCCCTCATATGACCTATTATCTCATCAGCAAGAATTATTGTAGGTACCCTAAATCTTTCAGCTAAATTAAATGCTTCTATAGTTAAATCAAACATTTCTTGAACTGAATATGGAGCTATAGCTATAATCTCATAATCACCATGACTACCCCATTTTGCCTGCATAATATCTCCTTGAGAAGCTCTTGTTGGTTGACCTGTACTTGGACCTCCACGCATAACGTTAACTACAACTATTGGTGCTTCAGTCATAAATGCTAAACCTATATTTTCCATCATCAAACTCATTCCAGGACCGCTAGTAGCCGTCATAGCTTTTGCTCCAGCATAAGATGCACCTATTATCAATGCTATAGAGGAAATTTCATCTTCCATTTGTATAAAAACTCCACCAACTTGAGGAAGTCTAACAGCTAATCTCTCCGCAACTTCAGTAGATGGTGTAATAGGGTATCCAGCAAACACCCTACAACCAGCAACTATAGCTCCTTCGGCACAAGCTTCATCTCCCTGCATGAAGAATACTCCACGTAAAAACTTCATCAACAAACACCAATAATCTTAAACTACAGAACTATATATAAAATACCCTTTAAAACAATAATTTCTAATTTTACTACTAAAATTAGAAATAAATATTTTAAGGGTAAAGTGCGGGGGGTGGGATTTGAACCCACGAACCCCTTCGGGACAGCCGTTCCGAGAGAATTCTCCTCAGGGCTGCGCCTTTGACCTAGCTTGGCTACCCCCGCATATACTTATTGTTCTTAATAAAATCATAATCAAAATTAAATTAAAATGTTATTTTAACATTCAAATGTTACTGTACAGTTCCTATTTTCGAGATTATGTCACCTCTAGCTTTTTTAAGTTTTACTGAAGTTATTTTAATTTTAACTATTTCTCCTATTTTTGCTCCTGGAATAAATATTGCTGTGTCTTTTAATCTAGCTATACCTTCACCCTTATCAGAATAATCTTCTACTACAACGGTGTATACTTCTCCTTCATTAATCCTGCTGAATGTATAGATCTTTCTTTTCCTGCTGGATTTACGTTTTGAATTTTTCTTACCCATTTCCACTCCCTTGTATTAACGTACTTTTCTTGGAGCACCTTTCTTTCTTCCAGTTCTTCGAGATGCAATTACTCCTACTTTTTGACCAGGAGGTGCTGTTTTAGGTACAGGAATTCCTCCCTTAGGATGCGAACCTCCACCATGTGGATGGCTTGCAGCAACCATAGCTTTACCTCTAACTATTGGCCATTTAGTTGCTTTCCTCTTAATTGAATGATACTTATTTCCAGCTTTAACAAAGGGTTTTTCCACTCTTCCACCAGCAGCCACTATTCCTATTGTAGCTCTACATCGCGAATCAATCGTTTTCATTTTACCTGATGGTAATTTGATTATGGTTTGATCTGCAGAATGTCCCACTATTACAGCATATGCACCTGATCTCCTAGCAAGTTTTCCTCCATCACCAGGTCTTAATTCAATATTACAAACACTTGTACCTTCAGGTATACGTCCAATTGGAAGAATATTCCCGACTTCTATGCTTGCTAAAGCTCCCTTTTCAATATTTTTCCCAACATGTATGCCTTCAGGTGCCACTATTAATTCTTCACTTCCATTTTCATATTTTAGTAATGCCAATGGACATCCTCTGCCAGGATCGTGTAGTAATTCTTTTACAACTCCAGTTATTTTTGATTCATAATCCACTTTTTGAGGATTATTATATTTTGCAGCTCCGACTTTAATCCATTTAGGGGATCTAAAATTAGATCCACCACGCCCCTTTCTTTGAACGAGTATTCTCTTACCCATGTTGACCACCTCATAATATTCCCATGTTCGAAGCTATACTTGATGCTGAATATTCTGTTTTAAGTTTAACATAAGCTTTTTTCTCTCCTTGAGATGTTATTAATGTATTAATTTTTTCAACTTTTACATTAAATAGTTTTTCCACAGCCCATTTAATATTGTGTTTATTAGCTTTCCTATTAACTATGAAGACAAGGGTATTTTCTTTCTCAATCTTTCTTAATGAAGATTCAGATATAACAGGCCTAATAATTATAGCCCACGGATCTATACTTCCCATACATAACCCCGAGTTACTATTTTAAAGATAATTAAATACGTTGGTGGTCAATAAATGTTTCCCCTCGTATTTTGAAAATCTTTCGCTTAATACATTTAGTGAATTCTGAGTCCATACAGTTAATCTACCAGGATTTCCTCCAGGAGCTAAATGTATCACACTTACATCTGACGCTTTAACTACATTTAGTCCCGGAAAATTCCGCACTGCATTAATAATTGGACTACAATTTGATATTACTATAAGAGGACCTTTCCTAACTTTATATTTTCTACCCCTCATCTTACCTTTACCAGCTCTAATCTTAATATTTTCTTTAACTCTTTCAAGATCTGGTAGTAACCCTAAATTTAAAGCTACTTCCCTAAATTGTTTACTACTGTTAATGTTCTCTAGTTCATTGGAAACTATCAATGGTAGTTCCGGTATTGATGATACTATATGACCCCTTTTAGATACAAAATGTAAATTTGCAGTTGCAGATATTGCAGAAAGTATTGCATAAATACGTTCTTTTTCATTTATTTTCTCATGTATTATTTTTCCAACGTTTGGCGCATGAGGTCTTCTACCACCTACAGTCATTGCAGCAAAAGCTCCTGTTCCTGCCTCAGGATAACCTGAACCTTTAACTCTAGGTACTCTAGCAATACCATAACCTACACCCAAACTTTCAGCTGATGTACGTTTACCAGCAAGAGGATCTCTTCCTTGAGGTTGTATTTTAGCGGTTAATGATGATAAATATGCCCTTCTAATTAAATCCTTTCTTATAGGCATAAGGAAAAACCATGGAAGCGTAATCTCCCCTAAAATTTGCCCTTCCAAACTATACACTTTAACAATTTTTGAGGATATCACACATTATCACCTATTTATGTAAATTATTTTTGGCGGAGTAAATTGTTGTTTTGTAAAGGGGATACGTATTGCATATCTAATCTTAATTAAACGTTTTGGAGGACCTGGAACAGACCCTTCAATTAATAAATATGGACCTTTGACTAACCCATAATGTTTGAATCCTCCTTTAGTATTAATTTCATCACCACTACTACCTATTTTAAGTATTCTCTTATTTAACTCAGTTCTACGATGAAAACCCATTTGACCAGGACGTGGAACAGTCCACATTACTATTGAGGGAGTGCCAGGTCCTATTGACCCTACTTTCCTAGATCCTTTTCTATGTTTATGCCATCTACCTAACTCTTTTATGCCAAAGCGTTTAATGACACCTTGAAAACCTTTACCTTTAGTTACGGCAATTACATCTACATACTGTCCTTCTTTAAATACATCACCTACATTTATTTCAGAACCAAGTAATTTAAGTGCAAATTTAATTTGATCTTCTATGGTACTGCCATCTACCTTTATTTCAAATATTTCAGGAGTTTTTTTACGTATACCAGCTTTATGTGGTTGTGTACAGACAATTAACCTCACTTCACTTATTTCAGGTATGGATGAAAGTATCTCATTTAATTTTCCACTATCATCATGTTTCTCAGGTAATGTGAGAACACGTTTTAAATTTTCTGGTAGATTTTCAGCCCAAACCTCATTAAATGGGATTAAAGATCCAAGCTTTTTAGAATAAACTCTAATTCCAAGAACAAATAATGGTGGAGTCTCGATTATAGTTGTAGCTCTAACCACCTCTCTACCGTACATAGGTGTACCAGGTCTATTTTCAATTGTAACAACATGAGTCATACCGACCTTATACCCAGCAAAACCAAGTATTCTAACATCTTTACTTTCAACTTTAACCCAAGATCTGATAGTAGGAACTATACTCTTAGCTCTAACTCTTGGAGCAAAAGCTAAAGACCCTCTTCTTGGAGCACTCCATTTTCTACGACCCAAACTCTATCACCAAGATCATTTGACTTGAAATGTAAATTTAGAAGGGTATATTTATTTTTTGCGTGTTTGAATATGAGGTAATATATTCAATATACTTAAAGTTGATGCTAAAGCTTCTTCGGTTCTCACGGTTTCGCAACCTTGAAATGGTATAGTATTTACTATGAAATGTGCAAATTTACTCAACTCCACATTAAATCTTTTACAAATTTCAAACAAACCTTCATGCGGAGAACCAAATAAAACCAGTATCTTATTACTTCTATCTATAGCTTCGTTTAATTCATCTATAACATTATAAATCATATGACCATACCGAGAAGTAGCAATTACAAGATCTGCATTAGATTTCCTTACTAAATCAACGATATTATCATATTCATAATGAACTTTATAACCCCAATATAAGTTTACTTCATCTTTCGATACAATATGTAATTTTAATTCTTCATCATTTTCCCTATATACCCTAACTGTAACTCTCTCTCCTTTACGAATCCTTTGAGATATAAAATATGGTTTTTTAAAACCAATATCAATCCATGAACCTTTTTTATTACTCTTTACAACTACTCCTTCTCTGAATTCACCATTCTTTACACGAGTTATATCATCAGTTACAACATGCGATGGTATTTTTAATGGAGGGAGGAGGCCAGCGAATCTTAAAAATGCAGACAATTTATACACGTATTTGCGTAGATACTGTGGTGTTTCACAATATTTAAGCAACATATTAAGTAATTCGCCTTCATCTTCAACACCATATTTGTCAATATATATGAAAATTTCATCAACTCTATATATTGCTGCAATTCTAGCTATAATACCAACTTTAATAGTTTTATCCCTTAGATTATAATCTGCAGTCAAACTTGCTGGTAGGGCTATCGATAAAAGTTTTTCTCTTTTCTGTGGATTAAACATAGGCTGTTAACCTAAAATAGTGAATTATCCTTTGGCTACTGCTAATGGTACCATTCTAGCAACAAGAGTCGCTATCCCAACTTCATGTGATACACGTGCAACTCTATCGATATCTTTATATGCTTCAGGTGCTTCTTCAATAATACCATCTTTACTAGCCGCTTTAATCAGTATTCCTCTTCTCTCCAATTTATTTATGATTGAATCAGCAGTAAATTGTCTTAATGCCTCAGCACGACTCATCATTCTTCCAGCACCATGAGCTGTTGAGCCAAAACTTATTTCCATAGCTTTAGGTTGACCTAGTAGTAGATATGAAGCTGTACCCATAGAACCAGGTATTATAACTGGTTGACCAACATCTTTATATTCTTGTGGAAGTTCCGGATGTCCTGCTGGAAAAGCTCTTGTAGCACCTTTTCTATGTACGTATACATCAACTTTTTCCCCATTAACTTTATGTTTCTCAAGTTTAGCTATATTATGAGCTACATCATAAATTAAATTCATACCTAATGATTCTGCAGATTGTCTTAATACTTTTTCAAATGACTCTCTAACCCAATGTAGTATTATTTGTCTATTAGCCCAAGCATAATTTGACGCACATGCCATAGCTGCAAAGTAATCTTTTGCTTCATTACTTTCCGATGGTGCATATACTAGCTCTCTTTCTGGGAATTTAAGATTATATTTTCTAGCAGCCCTCTCCATAACCATCAAGTAATCCGAACATACCTGATGACCAAGTCCACGCGATCCTGTATGTATCATCACCATTATTTGTTCTTCATGAGAGATCCCAAAGATTTTAGCTGTTTCAACATCATATATCTTGTCAACAATTTGTATTTCGAGGAAATGATTACCACTTCCTAAAGTCCCTAGTTGAGGAGCACCTCTAGATTTAGCTTTACCTGAAACTTTAAGTGGATTTGCTTCTTCCATACGACCATTAGCTTCACAATAAGGTATGTCCTTTTTCCATCCATAACCGTGTTCAACAGCCCAAAAAACACCATCCATTAAAACTTCATCTAATTGTGCATCACTTAACCTAATTTTACCTGTAGAACCTACACCTGAAGGAACCATTATAAAAATAGTATCCAGTAACTGCTTCAATTTATCTTTAATGTCCTTATAACTTAGATTTGTTCTAATTAATCTTACACCACAATTGATGTCATATCCAACACCACCAGGGCTTATAACTCCATCTTCAGCATCAAATGCAGCAACACCACCTATGGGAAAGCCGTATCCTTCATGTCCATCAGGTAGAACTATTGAATACTTGTATATACCAGGCAATTTAGCAACATTTATGCATTGCTCAATAGTTCTATCTTCCTTCATTTTTTGAAGTAAAATGTCATCAGCATAAATTATTCCTGGAACACGCATCCCTGCTGATGCATTTTTCGGTATCGTCCACGTGTATTCATTAACTCTTTCGATTCTAACCATATTCTATCACCAATTAATAGATTAAACGAGAAATAAAATTTTACGTTACACTTGAAATTTATATATCTAAAACAAATTTCACAATGAATTTCCCATCTTCCTCTTTTATCTCCATTTGAAAATAGGTTATAGCTTTAACTATCGTTCTTTTTTCATGTTTTAATGGATCAAATTTCTCTCCAAAAATTGTAGCATTTAAAATATAATTATCCCCGTTAATTATGGATATTTCATGTATGAAAAAATGGGAAAAAACCATATTTTCCGTATCAAAGAAGTATAGAAGTTCTTCAAGCCAAGAGTATAGAAGTGAGTATAAATCAAAACCATTAACAGTTATGTCCTTCTTGATAATTGGCTCAACCCTAGAAGTATCTGTAATAACTTCAAACATAGCTTTTGCAGCACATTCAAAACTTTCATTCAAATTTTTACCATATGCCATAATATATACGTCAGCCCTATGATCCAAAAATTGAAAACCGCAATCTTTCTTCATCATTCTTACATAAAGTGAAAACAACAAAAATAAATTTATTGATTAGAAATTTAACCTTAGTGAAATGTGCCGGGGTGGCCGAGTGGACTAAGGCGCAGGCCTTGAGAGCCTGTGTCCCTTTGGGGGACTCGCGGGTTCAAATCCCGCCCCCGGCGCTACAAGACTTAGAACTTAGATTAACAATAATTATTTTAATCTTAAATTTGAATAAATTAGAAATGAGTAGTTACTCTGACTAAATGAAAATTTATATGGTTATTGATCTACATTAGTATGATTTTAAATTTGTTTAAATTATGCAGGTATTTTTGCCACTAAAAATTTGTTACTTCCAAAAATTATATGGAGAATGTTTTTAATTTGTTAATCTTCTAATATCATGTTAATTCGATTTCTATCTTTACTTCTTGTGGAACTCTTATTCTCATTATTTGACGCATTGTTCTTTCGTCAGCATCAATATCTATTACTCTTTTATGAATTCTCATTTCATATTTGTCCCAAGTTTTTGTTCCATCACCACAAGGTGTTCTCATTACGGGTATTATAAGTCTTTTTGTTGGTAGAGGTATAGGGCCTGCAATTTTCACACCAGTAGTTTTTGCTATTCTCTTTATTTCTTCACATACCTCATTTAATTTCCTATAATCATTACTAGAAAGCCTTATTCTCGCTTTTCTAACCATTGTGGCCACCTGTCAAATAATTTGCTTTCATTATTCTTCAATATCCATTACGATTCCAGCTGCTACTGTTCTACCCATATCTCTTATGGCAAATCTACCTAACTGAGGTATCTCAGCGTATTTCTCCATACATATTGGTTTTAATGGTACAAACTTAACTATAGCTGCATCACCCTGCTTAAGAAATGTTGGATTTTCCTCGATGGTGGCTCCAGATCGTGGGTCTATCTTCTTTAGTAATTGATCAAATCTAATGGCTACGGTAGCTGTGTGTATATGCAAGACAGGAGTATAACCTGATGCTATTGCTGTGGGGTGATAGAGTACATAAATTCTACCTATAAATGATTTAGCTACTTTAACTGGATTTTCTGTATGACAACATACATGTCCTCTTCTCAAATCTTCTTTTGCTACGCCTCTTATATTAAATCCAATATTGTCTCCAGGAATGGCTCTTCGAAGTGGTTGATGATGCATTTCTATACTCCTAACTTCACCCTTCTTATTTACCGGTAGGAAAAGTACAGTATCACCGACATTTAATACACCCGTTTCTACACGTCCTACAGGAACTGTACCTACACCAGATATTGTATAGACATCTTGTATTGGTATTCTTAACGGCTTATCTACTGGTCGTGGAGGTTCTTTAAATTGATCTAGCGCTTCAACCAGAGTTGGTCCATTATACCAAGGCATCTTGTCACTCCTTACAACCAAATTATCTCCATACCACCCTGATACTGGTATTACAGGTACCTTGCTTAAATCATATCCTATCATTCTTAAGAATTTTGTTACTCCAGTTTTTACTTCTTCAAATCTCTCTTTACTATAATTAACGGTTGGATCATCCATTTTGTTTATAATAACTATCAACTGGTCTATACCTAATGTTTTTGCTAAGAAAGCATGTTCTCTAGTTTGTCCAGCAGCACCCATTCCAGCCTCATATTCACCTCTTTTCGCCGATACTACTAATACGGCAGTATCAGCTTGAGAAGCACCTGTAATCATGTTTTTAACGAAGTCTCTGTGTCCTGGCGCATCGATTATTGTAAAGTAATATTTTGGAGTTTCAAATTTCCAAAATGATACATCTATCGTTAATCCTCTCTCTCTTTCTTCCTTTAACTTATCTAAAACCCATGCATATTTAAATGACCCTTTCCCGATTTTCTCAGATTCTTCCTCTAACATCTTCATTGTACGTTCATCTACATTTCCGGTCAAGTATAGCAAATGTCCCATAGTTGTACTTTTTCCGTGATCTACATGACCAATTATCACCAAGTTAAGATGTGGTTTCTCAGACATAATATACCTCCTCTCTCGGAAATTAGTGATTTATTTTCATATTTAAGTTTTTTGTGTTTATTACCTTGATGCTAAAGCTATACGTTCTATCTCCTCCTTCTTCTGTATAGCATAAGAAGATGTGTCACCCTTTGCTGCTTTAATAATTTCTTCAGCTAAAGCTTCTTCAATACTTTTAACGCTATTGAAAGATGCTAATCTAGCTCCTTCGGTTATAAATGTTAATGCTAAATTTAACCTACGGAGGGGGGAAACATCTACGGATTGATGATAAACTATCCCGCCATACATTATTCTTGTAGTTTCCTCCCTCGGAGCAGTATTCTCTATGGCCCTTATAAGAACTTGTATTGGATTTTCCTTCGTGTTTAAATATATTATTTCGAAGACTTGTTTAACGATATTGGTTGCTAAATTTTTTTTCCCCATATTCTTGCCAGGTCTCATAAGTTTATTTATTAATCTTTCGACTATAGGTACTTCTGCTTTACCAAATCTTTTATGCTCGTGTCTTCCACCAGTATGTGGAATATAAACTGGCTTTAAGCAGATATATCTCTTTAAACCTGGATCTCTAACTTCAACTCCATTAAAACTCCATTTATCAAATAATTTTATCTCAACATTAAATGCATGCATGTTCACTACCACCTATAGTGCAAATTAACGTTCAAAACTATCATACAATCATAAATTTAAATTTTCTTCAATTTATAGGGAAAGATTTAAGACAATTTGAATATTAATATGATTGCAGAAATTACGGAGTGATCAAGATTGCTAGAGATAGTATGGCATGGTAGGGGAGGACAAGGCGTATGGACTGCCAGTAATTTACTTGCACAAGCAGCACTTAAGGAGGGAAAATACGTGCAATCATTCCCAACGTTTGGTCCTGAACGTATGGGGGCACCGGTAATGGCTTTTACTAGGATAAATGATGAACCTATAGAATTACATTGTGGCATATATGAACCTAATGTTGTAATAGTTTTAGATGATTCCTTACTTCAAACAGTACCTGTAACTCAAGGATTAAAAGATGAAGGAAAAATAATTGTAAATTCAAAGGATAACTATAAGAGAATTGCTGAAATTATAAAAGCTCCAAGAAATTCTTGTATTTATACAACTCCTGCAACTGATATAGCAATAGAAGTCATTGGTAGACCAATAACTAACACGGCAATGATAGGAGCATTTTTAAAAGTAGTTAATATAGTAAGTTTAAATAGTGTTAGAGAAGTTATTATGGAGAGATTTCCTCTCAAAATTGCTGAACTAAATATTAAGGTTATTGAAAAATCATATGAGAAAACTGAAGGTGGTAAAATTGAGTGAATTAAAAAGTTGGAAAGAAATACCTATAGGGGGAGTAGCTTGGAAAAGTTCTTTAGAAATAAAGACAGGTGATTGGTCTCCATTTAAACCAAAAATCGATCAAAATAAATGTATTAAATGTTTAATTTGTTGGATTCTTTGCCCAGATATGGCTATTGAATGGGATGGTGAAAAAGTGCGTGAAAAATATGAGTATTGTAAAGGTTGCGGAATTTGTGCATATGAATGTCCTGTTAAATGCATAAGCATGGTGAGAACATGACAAAAAGTAAAAATTTAATGGGACTTAATGGAAATGAAGCTATAGCATATGCTGTGAAACAATGTAATGTTGATGTAGTATCTGCATATCCAATAACCCCACAGACGATTATAGTTGAAAAATTCTCAGAATTCGTAGCAGATGGAGAAGTTAAATGTGCATTTGTACCCGTTGAGTCAGAACATTCAGCACTAAGTGTGTGTATAGGTGCAGCAGCTTTGGGTGCTAGAACTTTTACTGCAACATCTTCTCAAGGACTAGCATTAATGTGGGAGCTTATGTACATAGCATCTGGACTTAGACTTCCAATAGTTATGGCTGTTGTTAATAGAGCATTGTCTGCACCAATAAACATACATTGTGATCACAGTGATAGTATGGGTTGTAGAGATTCTTCTTGGATTCAAATCTATTGTGAAGATGCTCAAGAAGCCTATGATACAACTATCCAAGCTTTTAGAATAGCTGAACATGAATTTGTTCAATTACCAGTAATGATCACGATAGATGGATTCACTATAAGTCATACTATGCAGAACGTTAATTTACTACGAGATGATGATGTAAAGAGTTTTGTTGATGTCAGGAAACCTATAAATATAGAAATACCAAATAGAGGTAAGCTTCCAATGATATTAGACCCAGAAAACCCATTAACATTTGGCTCTTTAGATCTTTATGATTATTATTTTGAACATAAACTTCAACAACATGAAGCTATTAAAAACGCAGATAAAGTTGTAAAGGAGGTACATGACGAATATTTTAAGATTAGTGGTAGAAGATATGGTGATGGACTTATCGATGCCTATGGTCTGGAAGATGCGGAAGATGTAATAATAGTTCTTGGATCAACAGCAGGAACCGTTAGATATGTTACTAAAAAACTTAGACATGAAGGTAAAAAAGTTGGCATGTTAAGAATTAGAACTTTTAGACCATTTCCAATAAAGGAATTAACAGAACTTCTGAAAAATGTTAAGAATGTAGGGGTTATGGATAGAAGCGGATTTTATGGTGGAGTAGGCGGACCTGTTTTCGTAGAAACCATAGCAGCATTTTACAACTTAAAGAGACAACCTAAATTTGTCAATTATATATATGGTCTTGGCGGTAGAGATACCCCACCAAAAATAATTGAAAAAGTTTTTGAAGAATTACCAACCACGGAGTGGGGAGAGGTGAGATTTTTAGGGGTGAGATAGATGAGCACATTCATATTCAATATTAGAGAAGCAGCTAAACAACCCCCAAAACTTCTTTCGGGACATAGATTATGTGCTGGATGTGCAGAAGCCATTATAGTAAAACAAGTGCTCCTTGCAACTAGAGGTCCAACAATAGTAGCAACAGCTACTGGATGTTTAGAGGTCTCTACATCTATCTATCCATATACATCTTGGAATATTCCATGGATTCATGTAGCATTTGAAAATGTTGCAGCTGTTGCATCAGGTATAGAAGCTGCGGTAAAAGCATTAAGCGAAAAAGGTTTATTAAAGTATGAACATGTAGATGTTATTGCGTTTGCTGGAGATGGGGGAACGTATGATATTGGTTTACAAGCTTTAAGTGGTGCAATTGAAAGAAATCATGATTTTCTATATGTGTTACTTGATAATGAAGCATATATGAATACAGGTATTCAGAGAAGTGGTGGAACTCCACTTGGAGCTTCAACTACAACTACCCCTGCAGGGAAAGCCATTCCTGGAAAAACAGAAAATAAGAAACCTATAGCAGACATAGTTATTGCACATAGAGCTCCATATGTAGCAACAGCAACACCTGCTCATTTCATTGATTTAATTAGAAAAACTAGAAAAGCTATTGAGGTTAGAGGTCCAACATTTATTCATACATTATCTCCATGCCCTAGAGGATGGAGGCATGGTGAATCTATAACTATTGAATTATGTAAGAAAGCAGTAGATACATGTTACTTCCCGCTCTGGGAATATGAAAATGGAGCATATAAATTAACTGATAGAAGTTTAGCAATAGCTAAAAATCCAAATTTGAAGAAACCTATAGAAGAATTCCTAAAGGTTCAAGGTAGATTCAGCCATCTTTTTACACCTGAAAATCAAATTTTAATTAAGAGACTGCAAGAATACGTGGATGAAGTATGGGAAAGCTTAAAAGAAAGATGTGAAAACATTTAATTTCAGTAGTTAAACTCTAATTTTCCTTAATTTTTTAGAATAAAAGGAAAAGTTTTTAAACGAGAATTCCCTGAAAGGTATAGTCTAATTGTAAGGTGATAATTTGGGCTCAAAATCGCCTAAAGGAGTTTATGCAGCTAGGAAACTAAAAATGAAGAGGAAAAATTTTAGATGGTCTCAGAGAGACTATAAAAGGAAAATGCTCATGTTAGATATAAAAGCAGATCCACTGGAAGGAGCTCCTCAAGCAAGAGGTATTGTAATTGAAAAAGTTGGAATTGAAAGCAGACAACCAAACTCTGCAGTTAGAAAATGCGTAAGAGTTCAATTAATAAAAAATGGAAAACAAGTAACAGCATTCCTACCAAAAGATGGTGCACTTAATTTTGTTGAAGAACACGATGAAGTTATAATAGAAGGTATTGGTGGATCGTTAGGAAGAGCTTATGGTGATCTTCCGGGGGTTAGATATAAAGTTATAAAAGTTAATGGTGTATCACTTGATGCATTATTAAAGGGAAAGAAACAAAAACCCCTCAGGTAAGTTCTTCCCACAATCTTTTCTTTTCATCAAAAATTTTTCTATTGGATAATATTCTTGCAGGAACACCAGCTACAATTACATTGCTTGGCACATCTTTAGTTACAACGGCTCCCGCTGCTATAATGGCCCCTTCTCCTATTCTTACCCCAGAAATTAGTGTACAATTAGCTCCAAGTATCGCCCCTCTTTCTACAACAACGCCAACTAATCTTTTACTTGGTGGATATTTATCATTTGTAAAACATACTCTTGGAGCTATGAAAACATCATCATGTATAATACATTTGGGTGGTATATAAACTGATGATTGAATATTTACATTATTACCTATAATTGTGTCACCATCTATTATCGTGTTTGTACCTATTTTAACATTTCTTCCAATAATCGTTTTTTCTCTGATAAGAATACTGTGACCCCCCTCAAAATTATCTCCGATGGTAACGTTCTCGTATATTATAGTTCCAGAGCGTAGAATACTACCTATTCCTATATTTGTTCCTTCACTTACTTCATCATACTTCCACCAATTAATAGACTTCTCTTTAATAAGTTTTTTAATCGAATTCTTCTTAGGATAGCCTATTATACAATTTTCACATATAATTGTATTATCACCTATATTTGAGGGGCCAAGAATTATGCAATTCCCCTCAATTAAAACATCTTTACCCATATTTGCCCTTGCTGAGATAAATCTATTAAATGTATACTGCATAAATTATTGTTACTTAATTTTCAATAATAAAAGTTATGTCATGGCAATCTTATCTATATCAAAGTACCTTTTCATAATTAGTTTAGCTTTTAAAATGTTCTTACCGTTCTTACCTATAGCTATCCCCTTATCTTGAGGTTCAACAGTTACATGCGCTACTTTTTTACCATCAGGTGATTTTACTATTTTCACAGCTTTAACTCTTGCTGGTGCTAATGCATGTTTTATGAAAGTTTCGGGGTCTTCTGCATATTCAACTACTTCAATATTTTTATTCAATATGCTTTGCAATCTCCTGATGTTAACTCCACCTTTTCCAATAGCTAAACCCATATCTCCTTGTCTAACTATGAATATTACCCTATTATTTTCATCATCCAAAATACAATCTTTTATAACTGCTCCCGTTAAACTTTCAAATAATGATATGTAATGCATTTCATCTATTGTTAATTTTATACTGGGGATTTCTCATCACCTTCCCTCTGCCAATTTTAAAATCTCTGATTCACCGGGGTCAAGTACGGTTATTGCTGATATCATAAATGGTTTACCACATATAAATCCCAAGTCCCAACTCGATCCATTAAATTCGATTACTGGAATATTTGAAAGTTTAGCGTAATACAATATATCTTCCTTTATATTCTTAGGTATAGTGGATGATATTATTATCATTTTAGCTTTCCCTAGCTTAACACTCTTTATAGCACTTTTAGAACCAAAAATCATTTTACCAGTTTTTAATATTACTTGTAATTCCTTATCCAATTTCAAAGACATACCATATCACACCATCAATCCATTGTCAATACATAGTATTCAAGCTAATTTTAACTTTTTTCTTTATAATTTTCACTAGTCTTCATAGCCATGAACATTTGAACCATACCTGTTCCAACAGGTACTATTTGTCCTACAATTACGTTTTCTGCAACACCAAGTAATCTATCTACTTCTCCACGGATGCTTGCATCTAATAAATGATTTATAGTTACTTCAAAGGCTGCTCTTGCAAGTACACTTGGTTTTTCACCACTAACCCCATGTCTACCAATCTGTTTAACTCTACCGTCGGATGTCATTATGTCTGCCACTAGCATCACATGTCTAATGTCAACATCTAAACCCTGTTCCTCCAATACACTCATAGCTTCCTTAATTATTGCATTTCTAGCAGCTTCTATTCCTAGTACATCAGCTATTTCATGTATATTATTAGTATAAACTTTAGTTTGATCAATACCTTTTATTCTAAGTACAGCTGCAAGATTTGATCCTTCAGTATAAAGCACGTATTCATCTCTTTCTTTTCTTATTATCACCCTTTCTATGCCCTTTACGCCCTTTATTTTTGTAGCCAGTATTCTGTTCTTAATTTTCTGTAATTTGTTGATTTCATAGATATTTGTGTATACTACGATTTTATCATCACCTTCAATTTTTATTTCTCCAACATTTAGTTTTTCAAGTGCATTTACTACACTCTCCATTTTTGCTCCTTTATCTTCCATAACATCTAAATCCAAAGTTAGAATTATTGAAGCTGAGATAAAATCTACTTCAACATTTTTGATCACATTCTCCACATATGTTGTTTCTATGGTTCTTGCAATTTCCTTAGCTTTTTCTTCGCTATATTTATGTTCTTCATCTAAATATATTGTCATCATAGGAGTAGAGGAAACTTTTCTTGCATCTAATATTTCAATTAATCTAGGTAAACCTAATGTAACATTAAATTCTCTTACACCTGCATAATGGAATGTTCTTAATGTCATTTGTGTACTTGGCTCACCTATCGATTGTGCTGCTACAGCTCCAACAGGGTCTCCAGGCTCAACAAGTGCATCAAAATATTCTTTTATAACAGATTCGATAATTCTATTAAGTTTATCCTCAGTTAATTTCAAGTTTAATAATTTCTTTTTTAAATATTCAATTATTGAAAGAGGAAGTAAAAATTTTAAACGTTCAATTCTTTCAATTACCTCTTCATGCTCCATGTATTCCATTAAGATCCCTCCATAACTTTTGAAATAATTCTATCTATGTCCACAGATTTCCCATGATAACTTTTTGCTGGGTTAATACCATCTTCACCATAAACAAATTGGATTATTCTACCATTTGATGCTCTAACTGTATTATCATATTCTACCTTTAGATCTTGTAATGCATTCATTAATCTTCTCTGCATATATCCACTTTGCGATGTCCTTACAGCGGTATCTACAAGACCTTCACGTCCACTCATACTATGAAAGAAAAATTCCAGTGGGTTTAATCCACTCTTATATGAACTATAAATAAATCCTTTAGCTGCCATACCTATATCCCCTTGTTTGAAATGAGATAATGTTCTATTAGTGTATCCACGAGATATCCTTTCACCTCTAATGGATTGTGGACCAATAACAGCAGCCATCTGTGTTAAATTAAGTATATTACCTCTAGCACCGGTTTTAGCCATAATTACAACATTATTATCTAACCCTAAATATTCTGCAGCAACTTTACCTGCAGAATCTCTTGCATTACTCAATATTTCCATGACCTTCATTTCAAATGTTTCTTCAAGTGTTCTTCCAGGAAGTCTGTGTAATTCTCCTTCTTTAAATGCTTTTATAAGGTTATTTACTTTTCCTTCAGCTCTTTCAAGTATATTCTTAATGGTATTTCTTGCTTCGATTGGTAGATCTTCATCCCTAAGAGTCATGGTAAATCCAATTGAATCTATATATGCAAGAAACATTTTGAAAACATGATCCATAAATTTCCTCGCAAGATCAGTTCCATAATCTTTAATGAGTATATGTAATAAGGTTTCAGGTTGTCCTGCCCCTATAATCTTTTTATCGAAAACTCCTGATATTAACTGTCCATTCCTTATTAATACATAGGCATCATATGGGCATTTCTCTTTCCTACATTCATCACATTTATTACATATATTTGCCCTTTTCTCAAAATTCAAATATGAAGGTAGAAATAAACTTACCAATTGTTTTCCAGACCACATTTCATTCGGTTCTTTAACTGCTGGTGGCGGTAGTGGACCGGTATATCCTGATACATAAAGTAATCTACATACTTCATCTTTACTTAACAAAGTTTCTCTCCTTGTTAAAAGATATGCTCCAGTTATATAATCTTGTAAAGCGCCGATTATTGGACCTCCATATCTCGGGGATAAAGCTTGTTCTTGAACTAGCATTAGTATTTCAGCTTCAGCTCTGGCTTCCTCACTCTGTGGTACATGTAAATTCATTTCATCTCCATCAAAATCAGCATTATATGGTGGACAAACACAAAGATTCAGTCTAAATGTCTTATATGGTAGTACTTTAACTCTATGCGCCATTATAGACATTCTGTGAAGTGAAGGTTGTCTATTAAACAAAACTATATCTCCATTTCTAATATGTCTTTCAACTATATACCCTGGTGCCAAGCTATTTGCTGTAGCATTCAAGTCCTTAGGATATCTTAAATCGATTCTTCTTCCATCAGGTCTAATTATATAATTGGCTCCAGGGTGTTTAAATGGTCCATTTATAACTAGCTTTTTGAGTTCTTCGATATTCCATGGAGTTACCTTTTCTGGTATTGTGAGTATTTTAGCTACTTCCTCTGGAACACCAACTTCATTAATGCCTATGTTTGGATCAGGGGATATAACTGTTCTAGCAGAAAAATCCACTCTTTTACCGGAAAGATTACTTCTAAATCTACCTTCTTTACCCTTTAACCTTTGAGTCAACGTTCTTAGAGGTCTACCAGATCTATGTCTAGCTGGTGGTACACCTGAGATCTCATTATCAAAATACGTATTTACGTGGTACTGTAGTAACTCCCATAAATCTTCAATTATTAGTTGAGGAGCTCCTGCATCTAAATTCTCTTTTAAACGTTCATTTATACGTACTATGTCAACTAATTTATGTGTTAAATCATCTTCAGATCTAACTCCGGATTCTAATGTTATTGATGGTCTAACACTTATTGGAGGTACTGGTAATACTGTTAAAACCATATATTCTGGTCTAGCATTTTTTGGATCAAAACCTAGTAATATAAGGTCTTCATCAGGCGTTCTTTCTAATCTCGCTCTAATATCTATTGGTGAAATCTTTATAACACCCTCTTTAGTTTCTTCATAGAAAGTTGTGGGTTTCTCCAACTTTATTCTATATTGAATCTCATTGCAATGAGGACATTCTTTAACTTTCATACATTTTGCAAGTATTTTCTTATGTAAATCATCTAATAAATCAGGCCACTTCTTCGAATATTCTTCAATTATCCTTCTATAATTGTTTATTTCTTCTTGAGTAAGTAAAATTCTACCACAAATCCGGCAAGTAGCTCTTAATAGTTGGTGTATAACTTTAGCGTAACCAACATGTACTACTGGTCGTGCCAGCTCTATATGTCCAAAATGTCCTGGGCATTCACTCATCCTATTACCACATGTCGCACACTTCTGACTTGGTTCAATGGTTCCTAATCTTTTATCCATTAATCCACCATCAATTGGCCATCCATCTTCATCATAGGTATCAGGAGTAGACATCATGGCCACAGACATTTTCCTAATAATATCTGGTGAGAATATTCCAAATTTAATGTATTTGATTTTCTTATAGGATTCTATATCTTCCCCCATCTATCACACCTCCTCTAAGATTAATCTCGGCATTATAGTTAGACCCATTAATTCTTGTAAGAGTAATTTAAAAGCGTATGATATTACTACAGGAGATATTTTAGCCTTATCACCACATACTCTACAGACATAATCCCTTTTATTCATATCATAATATGCCATTAAACCACAACTTTCACAAACATATACTACTGTCTTGTCAGACTCCTCAAGTAATCTATCCTTTAGTAACATTGATGCACCATGACTTATTAAACAATCTCTTTCCATTTCCCCAAATCTTAATCCTCCTTCTCTAACTCTTCCTTCAGTAGGTTGTCTCGTTAACATTTGTACGGGTCCTCTTGCACGTGCATGTATTTTATCTGAAACCATATGGTGAAGCTTTTGATAGTAGACTACTCCGATGAACACTTCTGTCTTAAGTATTCTTCCAGTCCTTCCATCATACATTATTTCACATCCATTGGGCTTAAACCCTAATTTCTTTAAAGCCTCTTTGACAACTTCTTCTTTTTCATTTTCAAATGTAGAGCCATCCACAAAACGTCCCTCTAATGCACCAACCTTACCAGATATACTTTCAAGTAATTGTCCAAGAGTCATCCTTGAAGGTATTGCATGAGGATTAATTATCAGATCTGGAACTATACCATCTTCAGTGAAAGGCATATCCTCCTGAGGTACTAATAGTCCTATAACACCTTTCTGTCCATGTCTTGAAGCGAATTTATCCCCTATTTCAGGTACTCTAAGCTCCCTTATCCTCACTTTGACTAATTTATTTCCCTCAGATGTTTTTGTGAGAAGAACTCTATCTACGATACCTCCTTCTCCATGACCTAATGCCAAAGATGTCTCTCTCCTACCTCTTTCTTCAACTTTTATTCCAGTAGGCTCCTCTAGAAATCTTGGAGGACTACTTCTACCAACTAATACAACTTCACCTTTTACCTCTATCTCAGGTTCTATTATTCCATACTCGTCCAAGAACCTATAAGCTTCAGTTGTTCTGTAGCCTCTAACAGATGAACTCGGTACTTCTATTCTATCCATCTCTCCTCCAGGATATCTCTTCTCATCTATTTCATAACATTTGAAGAATGTTGAATGACTAAGTCCTCGCTCTACTGAAGACTTATTTATTATTATTGCATCTTCAATATTATAACCTGAATAACTTAAAACAGCAACAATTAGGTTTTGTCCAGCTGGTCGATCTTCATATTTAACTACTTTACTAGCTTTTGTTGTTACTACCGGTTTTTGTATATAGTGTAATAAGTGTGCTCTCGAATCCATCCTTATCTGAAAATTGGTAGTGTAAAGTCCTAATGCCTGTTTTGCCATAGCTGCTTCATAAGAATTTCTTGGGGATTGATTATGTTCAGCATATGGTATTATTGATGCACAAACTCCAAAGATTGTAGATGGAGCTATTTCTAAATGTGTGTGTTCTTTAGTTAAATGTTCTTGATCTACTGCCACATAAGCGTTTTCTTCTTCTTCAGCATCTAGATATTCCACTATACCATTTTTAATTAAATCACTCCAAGTCCATTCCATCAACTTTAACTTATTTATTGTTTCTTGTGTTATTTTAATAGTTCCATCTTCAACTACAAATACTGGTCGTAGAACTCTTCCGTTGTCGCTATTCACATAAACTTCATTTATATATTCACTTTTATAATGGGCGATACTTACTTCATGATGTATTTTACCTAATCTACGTAATCTTCTAAATTCTCTACATAATATTTCAGGTTCTTGATGAACACCTATTAACCGTCCATTTAAGAACACTTTACCACCTTTAATTCTCTCACGTTTCGCAATTTCTATTGGTATTACACCGAGTTGATGTATTAGTTTTTTCTCTATAATTTCTTCATCAACGCCCACAGATACAACCGTCATTAATGAAAGATTTTTAACAAGACCACAATTGGGTCCTTCGGGTGTTTCTGTGGGACATAGACGTCCCCATTGTGTTGGATGCAAATCTCTAGCTTCGAAATGAGGTTGACTCCTACTTAATGGGGATACCACTCTTCTTAAATGACTTAAAGTTGACATATAATTTGTTCTATCCAGTAGTTGACTAACACCGACTTTGCCCCCAACCCAATTACCTGTTGCAATAGCGTGCCTTAATCTTTCTGTAATAATATCAGCTCTAATAAGGTTAACAATGTTTATTCTCCTACCCCTACTTTTTGCACGTTCTAATTGATATCGTATGTCTCTACATAGGTTTTTAAATGCTACCCTAAATAAACTCATTAAAAGATCGCCAGCAAGCTTTAAACGTTTATTTGCATAATGGTCTTTATCATCAGGTTTACGTCTATTGAGTACTAATTCCAACAATTTTTCAGCCATTTGACCAAGAAATAATGCCTTTTTCCTTCTACTCTTGGAATCGGTACCTAAATGTGGTAAGAAATACTTATCTAATATTTGTTGAGCCCTTTGGATACGATATTCACGTGTTTGACCAATTGCAACACGATTACCGATGTAATCTAATGCATCTTCAACAGTTGTTATTGCTGAAGCTTGGTCTAAAGAAGGTATCATTAATTGTTGTATTTCATAATCATCTGAAACTGTTTCGGCAATCTCCTTATCAGTTCTCAATCCAAGAGCTCTTACCAATATACATAGAGGTACCTTTCCAGGAACTGATGGGAATGAGATGTGGAGAGTTCCATCCTTCAATCTGACGAGAGTTACTGGCACTCTATATCCAGCTGCCGTTGAAAAAACTTTCGCTGTATGGGTAGCTGAACTTCCCGATTTACCAATATCCACAAGAATTCTATTTGCTACGAGGTCCTCTTGAGCAACTAAAACTCTTTCAGAACCATTTATTATAAAGTATCCTCCAGGATCATCTGGGTCTTCCCCATGTTCAATCAATTCATCTCTACTTAAACCATGTAATCTACATTTAACTGATTTAACTATTATTGGAAGTTTCCCTATGAAAACTCTAACGCTTTCAAACTCAATATTATCTTCGACTGGAGACATATTAAGATATATTGAGCCAGCATATGTTAAGTTTCTAAGTCTAGCATCCATTGGATAAATACATTCTACAGAACCATCAGCTTCTACTATATTTGGCAATTCAACTTCTATATTTTTCAATCTTACCTTTAATCCCGGTATACTGGTTTCTATCTCTCCTTGTTCATTAACTATTTGCTGCAAACCTTTTGTTAAGAAATCATTAAATGATTCTAAATGTTGTTTAACAAGACCTCTTTCTTTAAAGAAAGATTCTACTATGACCCATCTCTCATGTTCAGTTAAAATTTTAGGACACATGTTAATCACCATCATCCTGGAACAACATACCTATATGCAATTGACACACCTGCAGTTGAACTCTTTCTAATTATTTTTATTATATCCCCTCTTTTAGCACCCAAAGCTCTTGCAGCAGGATCACTAACTCTTATATAAGGTAATTGATGCGGTTTAACACCTAATCGTTTTAGAACTTCTTCTGCTTCCTGTTTACTTAACAATATATGTTGAGGTACAAGAAAATGATCAAAAATTGAAAATTTCTTGCTCATCCACATCACCAAGATAAATTTAAAAAGTAAACTAAAATGGTTAAACATATTTACTTACCAATAAATGTTTCGCTCATCATAACACCATGACTATCTTAAATAAAATTGTATAAAACATAAAGACATTAACTCTGATAAAAATAATTTATTGATTAATTGTTAATGGGTATGAAGTCGTAAACACCTTATATGATTGATATTATAGCCTACTTCATGTTGAAAACTCCTCAAAGAGCGGGCCCGCTGGGATTTGAACCCAGGACCTCTGGTTCCGAAGACCAGCGCTCTATCCTGGCTGAGCTACGGGCCCTAAATCATTAAGAACAAATATTACTAGTATAGAATGCTATGTGACAAATTTATATGATTTATGCGAAAAATATAAAAACAGTTACTTTTTCTTTAAAGTAGTGATAATGCCCAGGTGGTGTAGCCCGGTCTAACATCCGAGCCTGTCGAGCTCGGGCCCCGGGTTCAAATCCCGGCCTGGGCGCCATTTTAACAATACATTCATGTATCGTAATTTTTTAATATTTATTTTAATACTGGAGATATTAGGATAATTACTATTTAGTGGGCCCGTAGCTCAGCCAGGATAGAGCAGTGGGCTTTTAACCCATTGGTCGCGGGTTCAAATCCCGCCGGGCCCGTCAATTTTTAAATGAGGATATATCGAGGATGCTTTCACTAAATTTTGATTTAATTATGTAACCTGCTAAATCGAATACTCTATCAGCTTTCTCTATTATGATGGAATCACTTGAAGCTATTATTTCACCCATGGATAAAAGTTCTATATCATTCTTTTTTGATGTTTTAGCATCACCATGAAGTCCTTCTTTAATGATTAGCTCTCTAATCATGGAAGCCATTTCTCCACTAAAGCTTACTTGTTGATCGAATAGGAAAAGGATTTCGAATGGTCGATATTGTTTTAAAAATCCGAAGATAAGTTCTATTGCTTTTTTAGTATATTGTGAAAATTTAAATTTTTTAGAGATGTAAGATGCATCACGTATTACTCCATCGTCGCATACGAATAATATCCTTCCAGCTAGAGCGCTTTCAATCGTTATGATGTTATTAAATCCATCGATCAATAGTTTTTTTCCAATGACATCTTCTGGTTTAACTAATTTATTTAATCTTTTTTTAGAATCCCTTTCGGAATATACTGACCTATATATTATTGCTCTCTCTTCTCTATTTAATCTGTATCTTGATGTTATATAATCGACTGCTGTCTTACGATTATACCCTCTACTCAACAGATATCTTAAATCTATAACAGCTTCTTTTAACAACTCTATGTTTAGGTTTACGTACATTCTCCAACAATACACCTAATATATTTTTCAATTTCATTTCTTATTAAATCAATTTTACTCTTATCTTTAATATATCCTTGTGCTATAGTCTTATCTCCACCACCCTTACCCTCAACCCGCATAGATATTAATTTAGCTAAATCTAAAGCGCTTATCCCTTTAACTATCAAATTATCATCAATCATAATAACATATTCAGCCATATTTGTTTTTACACCAATTATCGTTACAATTGCATTCTTACTCCTCTTCAAAATTTCTCCTCCTATTTCTATCATTTTGTCTCTAGCAATATCTTCAAGTTTTAATATGTAGACTTTAATATCATTAAAAATCATCTCTGGTTTCATTACAACATTATTTACCAGCATAGATAAAAATCTCTTCCACAATTGCTTAATTTCAGACTTTAATTGATTTCTTTCCTCAACAAGTTTTTCTACTTTTATCAATAAATTTTCCTCTTGAATGTTCAGTAGCTTTGCTAATTTTACAATAGTTTCGTCCAGAGTCTGTAAATACTTTAATGTAGATAATCCACATGTAAATATAAGTCTTAATACACCGTCTTGGATTCTTTCTACATCAATTACCTTGATAATTCCAATTTCCCCCGTTTTACTTACATGTAATCCTCCACATGCTTGAGTATTAATTCCTTCAATATCAATTATTCTAATAACATTTCCAGGAACTACACCACCTTGGTATATTCTCACACCATACTTATCTTCAGCTTCAGCTCTTGGCATTTCATAAATCTTGATGTTAGCATTTTTTAATACATATGTATTAGCTAACTCTTCTATCTTCTTAATTTCATCATAATTTAACATTCTGTAGTGGGTAATATCTAAACGATTCTTAAATAAGTCTTTTTGAGCACCAGTTTGCCACACATGCTTCCCAAGAACGTTTACAGCTGCCGCCAACAATAAATGTGTTGCTGAATGACTCCTCATAAGTGCTAATCTTCTTTCACTATCTATAATTCCACATACATTTTTCCCCACTGGAGGTACTTCTCCATCCAATTTATGAAGAATAACGTTTCCAACCTTCTTAACATCAATTACTGTTGCTTCCTTATCATCCCACATTATTTTCCCATAATCACAGGCTTGTCCTCCACCCTCTGGATAGAATGCTGTTGAATCAAGTATCACATAATGATCCTCCACTCCTATAACTTTTGCATAAAATGTTAATTTATAAGCATCTTCATAGAAAAGTTTCCTTGTCTCTGGGTACTTTTTTTCATTCAATACTAATTCTTCTTTTTCAACCCTTTTTTCAGCTACCATATGTCTTTTAGCAACCTCTGAGTAAAAATTCTCTGGAATTTCGATTGTAAATCCATCTTCTAAAGCTATGTCTCTTACTAGTTCTGGAGGTACGCCATGAGAATCATATAATTCTACAAATTTTGTCAATGGCATATTTATAGTTCTTAACCCTGATAACTTCATTTCATTTATTAGAGTTTTAACGAGTTTCTCCCCACGTTTAAGAGTGTTTTCATAACGTTTTTCTTCCTCCTCTAATATGCTTAATATACTGTCTTTCATATCTATAATGTGTTTAAATGTTCTCCCCCAGTAATCCATTTGCAATTTTATGAAATCTCTTAATGATAAGGATATATCTGTTAAGTTTATTAGCCTAATTATTCTTCTAATTAACAATCTTGCTAAATACCCACCACCAGAATTTGATGGTACTAATCCATCAGCTAACATAAAAGTTAAACATTTAGTATAATCCATAAGGGCAAATATATTCTGAATTTTACTTAACTCACTTATACCGATATTATAATCACTTACTCCAATTGAAGAATAATATACATACTTTCTAAAGAGATCATCTTGAAACTCTATGCAATTTTCCCTAAATATTTTCTCAATAATTCCATTATAAATTGAATGAAAAATCGTAGATGAACCCTCAGACCCCCACAATATTCTCTCTAATCCATACCCAGTATCAACAACTTTCAGGGGCATTAGCTCATACTTTCCACCATTCATTTTATACATCATGAAAACTAGTGTAGATACCTCCAACCCACCTATACAAACTTCAAAACAAGGACCAGCATTTCCACCTCCTTCCCACCATCCCTCCTTGTATACTATATCCTTGGGATCAGCATCCATTACATCAATCATAAAATTATGGCATAACTCAACAGTTTTATCTTTCCAATAAATTTCTTTATTTGGATAATTAAATGCGTGATGAGCGGCCATTTCAAATATCGTTAAATGTTTCATACTTTTTCCAACATTATCTATATCAACTAATCTTATGCATGGTTGAGAAATCACTAATGGATTAGCTGGGGGATCTGCTTCACCATTAGTTACAAAAGGTTGAAAAACAGCTATACTAGCTATAGTTAAATATATGTCATCTCTCCATCTAGCAACTACTGGATATGGATTTATAATTCTATGTTCATTCTTTTCAAAGAACGATAGAAAATTATTTCTGATTTCATCTAAAGACCTATGTTTTCTCATCAGTTGATTAAATAGGAAACTATAGGGTTCACAAGGAGCTTCTCCACAAGTTTCACGCCTAGGGTTTTGCGTCCAGAAACTTTTACCACATTTTCTACATAATTTCCTATAGAATGAATTATTCTTAAAAAATTCAATTACATACTCATTTTCATTAATAATCATTTAATTTATCACCAATCACTAACAATCATTCAATTATATACAGATTACTTATTTAAGTTTTAATTATAAAGATAAATACTGAGAAGTCTATCTATAAAGATTGTTTATCCAAATAATGCCGCTAAACCTTCAGCTATTTCTTCCTCCTCCTTTTCCTCCTTTTTCTTATCTTCTTCAACTACTTTACCCTTACCTTCAGTAGGCGGAGAAACTGGTGCTGCGGGTATAGCAGTGACTGTCATAGCACTAGTTGCTGCACTAATTGCTTCGTCGATGTTTATCTCTTTCAACGCTGCTATTATAGCTTTTAATCTTATTTCATCTACTGCAATTCCAGCAGCTTCTAAAACTTTTCTTAAATTTTTCTCTTCCAATGGTTTTTTGGCATAATGTAATAGGAGGCTTGCATATATGTACTCTATAAGAATCACCCCCAAATTTGTGATTTAAATATTTAAACGTATATTTAAAGATTGTTTATCCAAATAATGCCGCTAAACCTTCAGCTATTTCTTCCTCCTCCTTTTCCTCCTTTTTCTTATCTTCTTCAACTACTTTACCCTTACCTTCAGTAGGCGGAGAAACTGTTTTTAAAGGTGTTATTATGCCTTCTATTTTGATTTCAGGATTTATATCCATTATTTTTTGAGCAACTACCATAGCTTTTAATTTTGCATTAACTAATGATCTTTTTATCAGGTTTGGGTCAGGTATAACGGTCCTACTAGAAATAACATCTGCTATTTTCACAGCCCTTGAAATTATCTGAATTATAGTTTCACGTATTGGTATTACTGCTTCTATTGAGAGCACATGAGCAATTTTTACAGCATCAATAATACTTTGACGATATCTATTAATATCTACTACTAACTGATCGCCGCTTAGTACTATACCATCAAAGTACATAGCCTTTACATTGAGTTTAACTTCTATGGGTTTTATATTCAGTCTTTTCAATAAGTCTGCTAAATCTTGACTTATAACATCCCCCTTCTTTGCAACCACAGTGTCTTTAGTTATCCAAATAGAACCTTCTTCGATCTTTATTGGTATTTTAAATGTATTAAATTTACTTATTATAGGTCCAGGACTCATACCAGTATTTCCAGCAGGTACAACTATATCATTTGGAGCTATATCTTTCGCTTTAGCTTCAGTGTAAACTTTATTCTTTTCAAGTAGTAGCAATATTGAAAAAGGATTTTCCTTTGCAAATATGAAGGCGTTTTGACCCTTTAAGTATTTAATTATATCCTCAGAGTTTTTTACATACCCTTTACATTTTTCAAGGGCTTTTATGAATAAACTATTCTTAGAAACCTTCACGTTAATGTTATTATTTCTTAGCATGTGCCTTATTTCTTGTAGTTGACTAGCTCTAACACCCCTTAAATCCACTATTGTTATAACATTATTTGAAGACATCAAATTAATTAATTCTTCTAATATCTTTTGTTTCCTAATTTTACCAACGTTTTTTTCATACATACTCTTACCTCTTAACATGCTAAGCACCTCAAGGTATTATTTTCACTGGTTTACCCATAGTTGTCTTAACGTATATCGACTTAATATTCCTTAAACTCTTAAATTTATCCCTTATCCTAGATATTATTGTTAATGCGTTTTCAAGTAATTTATCTGTTGACATATCCTCTTTACCAATGATACACTGTATTGTTGGTTGATCTTTCATTCTTATCCAAACAAAGTTCTTAGATTTACCTATTACTGAAGTTAAATCTCCAGTTGGAGGTACAAGTTCTGGCATTTTATTTCTAGGACCAAGTATTGGTCCTAAATATCTACCTATAAGAGGCATATAATCGGCTCTGGCAATGAAAAAATCATGCTCTTCCGCAAGTTTTTTCATCTCCTTTTTATTGACTGCTTTCTTTTCTAAAATCTCTCTAGTGATAATTGTATGCGCACCAGCTTCCTTTGCTTTCTCTGCAAAACTGCCATCACCAAATACACATATTTTGATATCTCCACTTACAGTATTGGGTAATAATATTTTTTCATTTATTTTATTCTCAGGTTTTTTAATATCAATATCCTTAAGATTTATAATAAGTTCAACTGATTGATTAAAATTCCTTTTCTCTGAGATTCTCTTAGCTTCATCAATAGCCTTCCTCAATTTTTCTTCTAATGTTGACATTAACCTTCCTCCTCTCTAAACATTTCATCATAAACTCCTTTATCAATTTCTTGTTGTATTATCTTAGGACTCTTTCCTTCAATTAATACTCCCATGCTTACACAAGTTCCCAATATTTCCTTTACTGCTGCCTTTAAAGTTTTTGCTAACAGTTGCGGTCTCTTGATTTTAGCTATTTTTATTACCTGATGCATGGTTAAATCTCCAATCTTCTTCTCATGAGGACTTCCAGAACCCTTTTCTACTTTTAACTCTCTTAGTATCAATGCTGCAGTTGTTGGTATTCCAACTTCTACTATAAACTCCTTCGTTTCAATGTCCACAGTAACAGTTACAGGAACTCTCATACCAAGAAATTCCTTTGTTTTTTCGTTTATTAGATTCACTACTTGCATTACATTGACTCCAAGAGGTCCTAAAGATGGACCTATAGGTGGACCTCCGGTAGCTTTTCCCCCCTCAATTAAAAATGTAAAATTTCTTTTACTACTCTTCATATACTCCACCGCATATTTCTGTATCGATAAATGTCAATTTTATACCTCTCTATTATATTTTTCCATTCTATGTTCTCGTAGTTTTTCTAACTGCATCAGCATTTATTGTTATTGGTAATGTGTATGAAACTTCAAGAAGTTCTATTGTCACTTCATTCCTTTCTAAATTAATTTTCGTAACTTTCCCCAACATTCCTCTTAATGGTCCACTTACAACCTCCACTAGATCACTAACTTTTAATTCTTCAAGTGGTGATTTTGGTATTAAGAATCTTTCTATATCCTTTACATCAATGATTCCGGGAAGCCATCCTTTAACATGCCTTATCCCGCTTATCGCCTTATCAACTTTAGTTGCATCTTCAACTTCTATGAAAATGAAACCACTTACTCTTTCAGGAGCTATTATAGATAAAATACCAATGTTACTTGCTTTCGATCTAGTTTCTATTAATAAAGCTACATTACCCTCCTGCCCTGCAGTTGTTCTAATAGCATAATATGGTGACATCAACATCACCTTGGAAGTGATTGTAATACTAATGATATCAATTGTATAATAAACCCATAGCTCCCTATAAGCAACAATCCCAATAAACATATTCTCAAGGTTAGAAGATATTCTTTAAAAGTCGGTTTACGAGATAACTTCAAGATTTTTTTAACAGATTTTATGAAGTCATACATATTTGCCACTACCAATAACAAATCTTCGCGTATAAATTTTTCTCGATCTCCATTGAAAACTACAGTAACAATGCTAGAATAGCTTTTTGTACATGTAACCTGTTTTCTGCTTGATCCCATACTATTGATCTATCAGAATCAATAACGTCATCTGTTATTTCCAATCCTCTATGTGCAGGTAAACAATGCATTACCAAAGCTTTAGGAGCATATGCCAGTAATCTAGAGTTAACTTGATATGATGAGAATACTTTTAATCTTTTTTCTGCTTCTTTCTCTTGCCCCATACTAACCCAAACATCAGTATATATGAAGTCAACATCTCTTACAGCTTCCTCAGGCGAAGTATATAATTTTACTGTAGACTTACTTTCAACTGAATTTTGTTCAGCAAACTTTAATACTTCAGGTCTAGGGAAATAGTCTTTTGGAGAAGCGATATTTATATCTAAACCTAGTTTAGTTGAAGCTATTATCAATGAATTACACACATTATTTGATCCATCACCAATAAATGCCATTTTAACTCCATAAAGATAACCCTTCTTTTCATATATGGTGAACATATCAGATATAGCTTGACATGGATGATATAAATCACTTAAACCATTTATCACAGGTATTGTAGCTGCAGAAGCCATTTCCTCTAAATCTCTATGTCTATACACTCTAGCCATTATTCCATCTGTATATCTGCTTAGCACTCTTGCAGTATCAGCTACACTTTCACCCCTTCCAAGTTGTAATTCATTCCAGTTTAGATATAGCGCATCTCCACCTAGTTGGCGCATAGCTATTTCAAAAGATACTCTTGTTCTCGTTGAGGGTTTTTGAAAAATCATTGCAAGTGTTTTACCTTTAAGTAATGGTTTTATTCTTTCACCAGTATAATAATCCTCCTTAAATTTTTTAGCCAATTTTATTATTTGCCATAATTCATCAGAAGAAAACTCCTGTAATGTTAAAAAATCTCTACCTTTTAACGACATAACCCCCTCACATATATTATGTTAACACTAATAAAATAACTTAATTTTATTTTTCTATTTTATTATTTAGGACTTTTAACATAACATATTAAATTTAATTAATTATAGTTATTGGTCAGTCCATAAATAATTTCTGTATAAGCCAATTACAATTAAACTTTATCAAATCACAATATCTTTGACCGACACCTAGATACAATATTGGTTTCTTTATCGCATACATTATTGAAAGAGCTGCGCCACCTTTAACATCAGCATCAATTTTCGTTATTATTGAACCATTAATTGAGAGGTATTCGTTGAATTTTTCTGCTTGAGTTAATGCATCATTCCCTGCCAATGCATCACCAACAAATATAACATAATCAGCATTAATTACTTTAATTATCTTCTTTAATTCAGCCATTAAATCTTTATCTGTATGCATTCTACCTGCTGTATCTATTAATACTAATGGTATTTTTCTAGCGTGTGCATAATTCACAGCATCATAAGCTACGGCTGCTGGATCAGCACCGTATTTATGTTTTATCATTTTTAAACCAAGTCTATTGGCATGTACCATTAATTGCTCTTCAGCACCAGCTCTAAAAGTATCACTACAAGCTAATACTGAGAGAAGACCCTTTTCTTTGAACATATATGCAAGTTTAGCTATAGTAGTAGTCTTTCCACTGCCGTTAATACCAACAAAAACCATTTTAATTGGTATTTTTCCTTCGTACATTCTTTCATTAATTTCAAACTCCAAATCTAATTCTCCAGCATCTCTTATAATCTTTAATACTGCAGTTTTTATTGTTTCTCTAACTCTTTCACCTAGATTTTCACTCCTTGAGATTCTTAAACCTTTCAATGTCTTCATAACTTCACTTTCAATGTATTCCGCTACCTGATATGCTACATCACATCCAACCAATTGTAATTTCCAATCGAGCAATATTGACTCTAAATCTTCTTCAGATATAGTTTTTGTTGAAAGAACCTCCGCAATATGTTTAAATACATTCTTCAATTTGTTGAACAATTTATATCATCCTTTCCTCCTTGACTGTTGAATCAACACACTTAATTGATTTTGAAGATATTGTATACTAGTTATTGTTTCATTTAATCTCCTCTGCACTTCAATATGCTGTTTTTGAAGCATTTCCATACGTTTTTCAAGTATTCCTCTCACATCTCGATTAGACCTTTTTATCACCACATTTGAACCTATATTGATATAGGAATTCTCATCATCTACAATTATAGCATCGATCATTAACGATGACCCTAATGGTAGAAGAATTTTATGACTTTTTCCCAATCTACCTATTTCATTTAAAGTATCCAACGATAATTGAAGATCAAGTATTTGTCTTTGAAGATTTTCACTCTGCTCTTTCAAGGCTTCAGCTATCGAATTTAAGGTCGTTATTTGCGCATATATTCTGCCAATTTCTTCCTCAATCTTTTTTTGATCTTGACTACTCATTCATGATCTCCCTCCATAAATCCCTTAACAAAGAATTTTTAACAATTTTTGGTGATATAACTTCAATTGAGAATATTTTAATGTTCCCTCTCTTCACTCTATGTAAACTACTAAGATTTGAGTATACTCGTTCAATAGCATGTTCAGGTTTTAACCCAGGTATATCTATAGTAAATGTAGTTTTATCTCCATTTCTTAGAATTATTTCCCCCTTAACACGATATATGTTTGCATCCATAAATTCTCACCCCAAATTCTTCAATACCTTCTCTATATGTGCCATCTCAGGACCAGTGGATAAATCTCCAATGAGTATCCCATTAGAATTAGCCACTATACCCACCCCCACTATTGGGAATCCTGCATTAACCGTACCCACATCAACCTTTACTTTAAGTATTTCACTTATACTTTTTAATTCTTTTTCTGCTGCTAATGGATGTACTATGCAACCATTATTATTTGCAACGGCAACTGACCCTACGACCTTAAATCCAGCTATAGTAAGTTTTTCAACTTCTACATCTAGTACATCCTCTATAATTTTTACACAGTTATCATCAAGTTCTGGGCTGACTATTGCTGCATGATCATTTGCCAATATAACATTTCCCAATGCTGTAATTTTACATGGTAATTTATCTATATTTACTTTCAACTTGGATTTTAAATAAACAATATCCTCTTGTGGAGTATAATAGGGAGTAAGTAAACCACGTGAGTTCCCAACGGTCAAAACACCCAATAACACTGAATCACATAAATTTATTTCTATAACCTTTACCCTTAATACGTCTCTTATTATATCAACAATCTTAGGTGGTAAATTAGAGGGTATTAATACATACTCATCTGTTGGTGAAATAAATACCCCTATGTTACTACTACCGTAAATAGAAATCTTTTCTATCAAGAGTATTTAACCCCTAACTTTCTTCTAAGAAGGGATATGCCTTTACGATACCCTCAGAAGTTTTTACTGCTCTTACCCTCACCCTCCTAAGAGGTCTTTTAGCACCTCTTAACCACAATACCTCATTTAATTCAGGTGTTATTACTACATGATCGCTTTTCATATGTTTTGAAAGAAAATCCCTTACGAATCTAACAGCTCGAGCTGTTCTTTTCCATCTCGGCACGAAATACGCAATTCTAAGCGGTATTGTATATATGCGCTCAAGAATTATGTCTTGTTTTTTTTCCTCACCTTTACTTTCTTCACCCATGACCAACACCTCATACCTTTAATTTTGTTTGTCTCCAATTTCTAAGTTTTGGGTGCGTTCTAAAATTCCCACGAGTTTTCATTATTACCCACATTGGTACGGGAGAATTTTGTTTTATTGCATGAGCTAATCTAAGTTTTCTAGCTAAATGTTTGTTACGAGCCATATTTAATCTCTCCTCCATACAATTCTGGTTTCCCTTCTTTTACCAGTTATTTGCATTAAAATATTTTTCAATTGTTCATCTGTTATCGGTATTGATATTTTACCACTTTGAGCCAATTGAATTAATTGAATTTCTAATTGCTCAACTAATTCTGGTTTAACCATTCTTAAATTTGCTAATCTACTCCTGGCCTCTGGAGTAAGTATCCTTCTTAGAGCTTCTTGTTTCGCCATTTCAATAGCTTCTCTTTTCTTAGCTTCTTCAATTTGTCTTCTTAAAGCTTCCAATCGTTTTTGTCTTATTTCTTCAAGCTCTTCATTACTTATTTCATCATTAAAACTGATCATTCAGAACACCTCAAATAATATACTTTTTTAGTTCTGGAGTCTCCTTAACTATACTCCTAAACACTTTATTTGAAGTTCTATATAATAAAGATAATCCCTCAGGCGTGAGAGTTCTACCTTTACTATCAATTTTCTTGACAAGTTTTGCTTCTTCTAATTGTTGCAATATTTCTGATATGATACTCCCCCCACCTTTTCTAAAGTGACACTTTCTAGTACCTATTTGCTTCCTACCACCAAAAGCTGTTCTAAGACGTTCTACACCCACTATTCCCCTTAGAAATATTTTCCTCAATATTGCAGAAGCACGAATATACCACCAATCAGAATAATCTGGTACTCGCTCTCTATGTACACCAGTTTTTATGTATAGAGCCCATGGAGGTGGTTTTATTTGTGGATAATCGTTCTTTAAAATATTGGCTAATTCAATTATTAATCTATTTGCTGGAACTTCCTTTGGTGAAACCATTCTTCTATCACCAGTTACTTTTAAGTTCTCTTTTCAAATTATACTATCACTTATAAATTCTTTGCTCTCTATTCTCTATATAATGTTATTGTTCTCCCTCTAATGTCTATTACCCTAGCTTTTAACATCTCAGATAAATACCCTCCAATATCTTTAATACCTATTTCATCAGTTAAAGTGGCATTTTTTAGAATTTTTACTTTAACTGTTTTATGTCTATCAAGTTGCCTATCAATTTCCTTCAGGATATTTTCTCTTAAACCATTTTTACCTACATTAACTTTAGGTATCACATCTTTAACTATAAGTGATTTTATTTCATGCAATTTTCCTTTGAAAACTTTTTTATTCATTTTCAATTGTATAAGTTAATGATTTCATAAATATTTTTCTTCTTTATCCTTCTTTATAATGTACCTCATCACATTACCGCATACATGACAAGTAACTACTATGTGGGATACCCTTCTACTTTTAATTCGTATATGACAATTTACTCCGACTACTAAAAACGAAAAACATCTATGACAAAACCTCCTTCTCCATTTCAAAGGAATTCTTATTCTTGCCCTCATACTTATTTTACGTGCTAGTTCTACGTATCTATTAGACAAATTGGGATTTTCATGAAAAACTTTCTCTGCAAGTTTAAATAATTTTTCTATTCTTTCATGACCTATACTACGTATTTGCTTCCACACATATTAATAAATTAATAATAAGTTGAGTATATATTTATCTATATATTGATGAATAAACTTGGAAAAACGTTGCATATAATTATTGGAGAAGCAGCTTTAGAACTCATACCCAAAGAAATAGTAAATCATCCAGTAATAGTGAAAGATGCCATGAAGAGGGGGAAGAAGAGTAATGAGATACTTCTAGATATCTCACGTCACTATACAGCAATGAAAAATATAACAAATGCCCATAAAAGAGGAAGACCAGATATAACTCACTTAACACTACTTAACATTCTTGGATTCCCGATAAATAAACTTGGGTACATACAAGTTTATGTACACACAATAAGTGATTTTGTTATAACAATAAATCCTAAAATACGCTTACCAAGGAATTATAATAGGTTTATAGGTTTAATTGAGCAATTATTTAAAGAGAAGCAAATTCCTCCAAAAAGTAAAAACCCATTAATGATATTAGAAAATATAAATCTGAAGGATTTAATTATAAAAATTAATCCATCAAAAACATTTATGCTAACATCAGCTGGAAAAAGATTCACACCGTCAAGTTTAATTAGAATTTTAATCAATGAACTAAATCCTGCAATAATAATTGGAGGATTTCAAAGAGGTGAATTTTCTGAAGAAAATATGAAGATAGCCGATTTACATTGTGCAATATATCCAGAAACTCTCGACTCCTGGATTGTAGCTGCTATTATTGTACATCAATATGAAAATGAAATGAAATTATATGAATGTATATGGGAAAATCAGTTTTTCCAGCGTAGATCATCGGTTTAATTAACCTCACTGACCCTCTTCACATCATCTAGAATATTTAATAAAGACCTCACACTTTAATTTTGCTCTAAACTGACAATATATTTAGTTTGGTGGACCGGGCGGGATTTGAACCCGCGACCCCCCGCATGCCAAGCGGATGCTCTTCCAGGCTGAGCTACCGGCCCAAGGAAATTCTAACTGTAAAATTATTGATACTAATTAGGAAAAATATTTTTCTTTTAATAACTGTTAAATTATATCATATTAAGTTACATTAAGTTATTCTTAAACTTTGACTACTTACTAAGCTACTGTGTATATTGTACTCAATTTTGACTAATTTAATGCTAATGTTAAATGAGTTATGGATTCATCAACAATAGAGGATAATAATTGAGTTTTAAAGCCTCGGGCGGGATTTGAACCCGCGACCAACGGCTTACAAGGCCGCCGCTCTACCGTGCTGAGCTACCGAGGCCCCTTTAAAATCTAATATACAGTTATCTTTTGGCATTTTTATTCTTTATCCCTTTCTCTGCTTAATTTGTATATATGTTTTTGACGTTTCCTTAGCTATTATTTCTGCTATTCGTATAGGCTCAGGAGTTCTACCCCATATGGTGTTTTCCCTTAATATTCTTGTTGCTTCATCTACACTTATTCCAATAGTTTCAATATATACTGGTTTTTCGTTCTCCCTTAACTTAATTTGATGTATACCTCTAGATGCTTTTAATGTTCTTTTTATTATGTCCCATCTTCTACGCCAATCTGGAAAATGTTTTATTAATGCTGAAAGTACATCCATGTTATTTGGTTTCTTCTTTGTATATATTACCAATGGTATCTTAAATTCTTCATAAATTCTTTCTGAATCTATCAAATTGAATCCTGCATATGATATTCCGCTTAGTAAAATTAAATCAATTGGTTTTGCTTCATTTACTATTTCTATAACTTTTTCAGTTGCATTTAATCCATCAATTTCTATTTCTTTATAAAAGATATCTTCAATAAAAGTATTATTTATTTTGATACCTACTAATATCGTTTTATCCATTTTTTCCTTCATGATTTTTCCATCTTCAAATGATAATATCCTCATTTCACATAAACAACTTCGATATTTTTTCATCAGTTAATAAACCTTCTTTGAGATTTTTCTCACTTATGCTCAATTTTACAATTTTGGTTCTTCCGTATCTACCTTTACTCACTACCTTAGCATTTATTATGCCAAGGACATCAAGTTCATTTATTAAGTCTCCTACCCTTCTTTGCGTTAATGGATCTATTTTCATAGTTTCACATAAGCTTTTATAAATGTCATAGATTTCCCCTGTTGATAACTCTCTCTTATTCAATTTATGTTGTAGTGTGTATATTGCTACAAGGATTAATTTTGAATGTAATGGTAAACTATTTAAAACTTCAATCACTCTATCTTTTTCAATTTCTTTGTATGCTCGTTTAACATGCTCTATTGCAACTTTACTACTTCCCTCCCTTTCAGCTATTTCTCCAGCTATTCTTAATAGTTCTAGCGCTCGTCTAGCATCACCATGTTCTTTAGCTGCCAATGCAGCACACAATTGTATCACGCCCTCTTCTAAAACATTTGGTTTAAAAGCTTTCACAGATCTCTTTATAAGAATATCCTCTAGTTCCGGTGCCGTATATGGGGGGAAAACTATTTCCTCTTCCCCAAGACTACTTAAAACTCTTGCACTTAGGAATTCTGTGAATTTAAGATCATTTGTTATACCAATTATACACACTTTACTCCTCTTTAACTCAGTGTTTATTCTTGTTAATTTATATAGTATTTCATCTCCGCATTTCTTAACTAAAGCATCTATTTCATCTAGTACTATTATCATAGCTACACCCCTCGCATCGAGGCCATTAACAAATCTTCTATAAACTTCGGCTGTCGCTAAACCAGTAAATGGTACACGTATTCCTATAGTTTCATTCAACATTGCTAGAATTCTATAATCAGTATCTTCATACCTACAGTTTATGTACGCAATCAAAATTTTTCCGGAGACTTCTTTTCTATTTTTAATGTTCTCTAAAACATATTTTGCTACAGCGGTTTTTCCAGTTCCAGTTAAGCCGTAGAGAAACATGTTAGAGGGTCTTTGATTTTGAAGTATTGGTGCGAGGATCTTTGCAATGGCCAATATTTGATTTTCTCTATGTGGTAATTCATCTGGAATATAGTCGGGCCTAAGTAGATCTCTATTTTCAAATATTTGTGATTTTACAATTTTTGAAAAAAGTTCATCAAGTTTATTAGACAAACTTATCGCCTCAGCTCTAATACAAAATAAACTACTGATTTTCTAACCTATATATTTCTATATGATCATGCCTGATGAATAATATAAAAATTTCATTATAGAACAATGAATAAATGATTATATTGCGAAATCTAATTGTTAATTCATAGATTTTTTTACAATTCTTACATTGATAAATAATTAAAGTTTATATTGTGCTATAAAGGATTGAATCTTGATTAAAAATGGAATCAATTAAACGTAGACATTTAGTTATTAAGAACCCTAAATTTAAAGCTATATTTAAAATACAAGACGAAATACTCAGTTCTATTAGAGATTTCTTAAGGAAAGAAGGATTCATTGAAATATTAGCACCAATTATAGGTCCATGTACAGATCCGGGAATACGTAATGCTAAACAGTTAGGTATAGACTACTATGGTGCAAATTTTAAAGTTATGAGCAGTATGATCTTATATAAACAAATGTTTATCAGGTGTTACCCTAAAATTTTTGCTTTATCGCCAAACGTTAGAATAGAACCTTTAGAAAGCATACACACAAAAAGACATTTAACCGAATTTAGACAAATAGACGTTGAAGTTGCTTATGCAAAATGTGAAGATGTTATGAAACTTGGTGAGAGATTATTACAATACACAATAGAAAATGTAATAAGAAATTGTTATGAGGAACTTAAACAATTAAATAGGACAATAGAGGTTCCAAAGATACCGTTCAAAAAATATACTTATGATGAAATTTTAGGGATTACTTTGTCTATGGGCTATAAAGTGGAATATGGATATGAAATTCCATGGAATATTGAGGAAGTAATTTCCTCAATACATCAGGAACCTTTCTGGATTACAAATTACCCTATAGGTGCGCGAGGCTTTTACTATCTTGAGGATGAGGAAAAACCTGGTATATTAAAGGATTTTGACCTAATTTATCCAGAGGGATATGGTGAAGCAATTTCTGGGGGTGAAAGGGAATATAGGTATGAATATGTGATTGAAAGAATGATTAAGAGTAATGATGATCCTTCGAATTATGAGTGGTATCTTGAATTACTTAAAGATAATATTCCACCTTCAGCAGGTTTTGGTATTGGAATTGAAAGATTAACGAGATACATATGTGGTTTAGAAGCAGTGTGGGATGCCGTACCGTTCCCTAAAGTTGCTGGAATAATATCTCCATGAACTGTCTAAGTAGAAATCTAAAATATATGATTTACTTTTAATTAAATAATTTTTGATGTATAACATAAAAAATCAGTTGTATTATGTGTTAAACAATTATTAAAATTGAGATATACTTATGCGGGGGGTGGGATTTGAACCCACGAAGGCCTGCGCCAGCGGATCTTGAGTCCGCCGCCTTTAACCTAGCTCGGCAACCCCCGCAATAGATCCTAGTATTTAAGTACTGTGAAACGATTATTTTTGTTTTTCTAAGAGGATTTTTGGTATGTTCTCCGTAAATGGAGGATGAATTAATCCTTTTTCTGTAATTATGGCAGTTACGTAATCTGGTGGAGTTATATCAAATGCATAGTTTAATGCTTTTATACCTTTAGGAGCTATTCGATATTTTAACATAATTTTGGTAACTTCTTCAGGATCTCTTTCCTCTATTATTACATCATCTATTTTTGATGTAAAATCAAAGGTAGATGAAGGAGCGGATACATAAAAGGGTATTTCATGTACTTTTGATAATATGGCAACAGTATACGTACCTATTTTATTGTATACAGTTCCGTCAGTTAGTATACGGTCAGCACCAACTACAACTTTGTTAATTTCGCCTCTTTTCATTAAAAATCCAATAGCATTATCTGTTATTAATATTACTGGTATACCTTCACGTTTTAATTCGAAGGCAGTTATTCTTGATCCTTGTAATTGTGGTCTGGTTTCAGCAATGAAAACTTTAATTTTTTTACCATTCTTCCACGCGAAACGTAAGACGCTAAGTGCTGTGCCATAATAGACTGTTGCAAAAGAACCAGCGTTACAATAAGTTAGTATGGAATCGCCATTTTCAATCAATTTTTCTCCGTGTTCACCTATTTTAATATTAGCGTTAATATCCTCATCCGCTATTTTTAAAGCTTCATTGAGTAAATCATTTGCAATTGTTGAAGTGTCTTTTGCTGAATTGATTACACCAAGAATTCTTTCAACAGCCCATGATAAATTTCTTGCAGTAGGTCTTGAAGATTTAACTTTAATAGCAGTTTCATATATTTTACTTAGAAATTTGTCTTTGTCCTCATGTTTAAATTGATTTGCTGTAAGTGCGATTGCCATGGCAGCAGCTACTCCTATTGCTGGAGCACCTCTAATTTTCATTTTAATGATAGCATCTATCACTTCCTCCGCGGTTCTACATTCAATTATTTTCAATTTTCTAGGTAAAAATGTTTGATCCACTATCTTTATAATACCATTAACCCAATCTATTGTTTTAGGAATTCTTGACATTTTTGATCACATCTAATAAAACGTCTATAACAATGGATGCAGCTTCACAAACTTCATTAGAAATTTCTTCACAAAAATTTAAGTTTTTAGGCTGAATACCTAGAAGTAATACTTTTGCGCCAATAACATCTTCAAGAAATGTGAATAATAATTCAGGAGAGATATTATGGGTGGATATAGTTACGAAGCCAATTAAATCTTCTTTTCTAAATACACCAATTGAACCAGGAGTTGAGCCCATCTCCACGGCATCTATAATTATTATATGCGATGGAGATATAGTTTCTAATTTTCCAAGAAAATTTTCCGGAGAAAATCCACAATTTAAAAGTATTACTGATTTATTTAGAAGTAGTAATGAGTGAAATTTTTCCTTTAAATCTTCTATAATTTTTATCCCAATAGCATCATCTCCTCTAAGCAGATTGCCTACACCCATTATTACTACTTTCCTAGCATCTGCAATAAAGTTATATAGGAGATTTTTAAAACATTCGATGTCGCTGATTTTATTTATATTTCCCATCATAATAATATTTAGGATTGTGATAAATATATGATTACTGAAATACCCATAGGCAAAATACTGAATGACAAAATAATATTTTATGATCATTATGCAGATATTCTATGGAATATGGGTTTTTATGGTGAAAAGATAAATAATCAATTGATATTATTACCTTTTGAAACTCTCTACTTAGTTGAACGTGGAAGGATTAAAGTTTATTTAGACAATAAATCCATTTCATTTAATGAATTATTACATTACTTTTTAAAGTTTGATCCTGAGATATGGATTAAGTACACTATATACTCTGATTTACGTCAAAAAGGATATATAGTTAAGGGGGGGGTTGGCGGTATATCTTTTAGAGTCTATGACAAAGGTTCCATTGTTGGTAGGGATTCTGCAAAAATTATAGTTTATGGTATTACTGAAGGGAGACCGTTAAAATTAAATGAATTAAAGGAGATGGTTTCTTCAGCAAAGAGTCTTAAAAAAGAGATAGTCTTAGCTATTGTTAGTGGGCAAGGAGAAATAGCATATTATAGTGTTAATGAGGTGTCTTTTTGAGTACGATATTAGCAATATTTAAAATAATTAGACCAGTAAACTCAGTTATGATGGGACTTAGTGTATGCTTTAGTGAAATTTTAGCTTATAAATCATATCCAAACCATCAACTTTTAGTTTATGGATTCCTCACGGGGTTTTCCTTAACGGGTTATTCAATGGTTATAAATGACATTTATGATTATGAAGTAGACTTAATAAATGCTCCAAAGAGGCCTCTACCTAGTGGTCTTATAAGTATTAAAGAAGCGTGGTTTTATGGTTTCTTGTTACTTATCTTAGGTTTAGTGTCAGCATATTCAATAAATACTTTTTGTTTCATAATAGCAATTATATCTTCTATAATATCTACATTGTATAACATGTACTTTAAAAAACATGGCATTATTGGTAATCTTATGGTTAGTTTTTGCGTTTCGATGCCATTTATATTTGGAAGTTATGCCGTGAATGGGGAAAACAAGTTATTAATAGTATTTTCATTAGTGGCGTTTCTTGTTAATACTGGACGTGAAATAATTAAAGGAATTGCAGATGTAGAAGGAGATAAAGAGAAGGGAATAAAATCCGTAGCTGTGACTCGAGGAATAAAAATTGCAGCTTATCTTGCCATTTGTTTTTTCGTTTTAGCAATCACAATCGTAATTCTACCAATAATATATGGATTAACATCACTACTATATATTCCATTCATAATACCATCCGTAGCTGGACTAATTTTTGAATCGTATCAACTTATAAAAGACTGTGACCCTAAGAAATCTGTAAAAATTAAGAATAGAATATTGTTATACATGTTTTTGGCATTAATAGCCATGTTTTTAGGTGGATATTATGAAGAAATTTAAAGCACTGAGGGGACTGAAAGATTTATTACCTGAAGATGTTGAAAAACTGAATTATGTAAAATCGATCATAAGGGAACTTTTTAGAATATATGGTTACAAGGAGGTGATGACACCAACATTGGAGGCTTATACTCTTCTTGAGGCAAAAGCAGGTGAAGAATTAAGACATAGGATGTATGTATTCACAGATTTAGGTAAGAGGAAGGTAGCATTACGGCCAGAAATGACTCCATCAATTGCTAGATTTTATATAAACCACTTACTCCAAAAACCGAAACCCATTAGATTGGGGTATATAGCAAATTGCTTTAGATACGATGAACCACAATATGGTAGATATAGGGAGTTTTGGCAGGGAGGATTTGAATTAATAGGTTCTTCAAATCCTGAAGCTGATGTTGAGATATTGAGTATTGCTAGTGCATTAATGAAACGTTTAGGATTCACAAATTACTTTTTGAAAGTTAATCACATTGGGATCTTAAGAGAAATATTAACTTCAGAAAATGTACCAGAAAAAATTCAAAATGTGATATTTGGATTATTTGATAAAATGTTATATGATGAAGCAGTTAAATTGTTGAAATCTATCAATGTTTCTGAAAATTGTATAAATACAATAATTGAATTAACAAACTTAAAAGGGGGCGTCAGTGATACAAGTATCAAAAATGCAGAGGAAATAATATCAAGCAAGTATTCACAAGCGCTAAAAGCATTATCAAATTTAAAAAGCATCATTGAATTAATAAGATTGTCAGAAATCAATATACCAATAACGCTAGACTTTGGTTTTGCAAGAGGATTAGAGTATTATACAGGGATAATATTTGAGTGTTTTACGCAGAAATTTAAATTGGCTTTAGGTGGGGGAGGAAGATATGATAATCTAATCGAAATATTCAATGGACCATCGACCCCAGCTGTTGGTTATGCTCCTGGGATTAGTAGGATTGTGCTAGCTATTGAAGAAGAGAAAATAACAATTCCCAAGAAAGTTGAGAAAAGGATAATAGTAATACCAGTATCAAGGAATGTTGTGTACTATACGGTTAAAATAGCCTCAAAACTAAGGGATTTAAATATACCAGTTGAAGTTGAAGTTTTAGGGAGGGGGGTTAAAAAGGCACTCTCATATGCCAGTTCATTTAAATTTGATTATGCAATAATAGTAGGTGAAACAGAGATAAGAGAGAGCAAGGTTACTTTAAAAGATTTAAATCAGGGTAAACAATACTTGTTTGAATTAAACGATGCTATCAACTTTATAAGTGAAGAAATAGTGAAAGGTGAAAAATTCAATGAAAGAAGAACTTAGGAAGATACATACAATTGCTAAGGAGAAAGGTCTTAAGATACTAATATTTTTCAAAGACTCAAAATACTTGTTATACATAAATAGTTTGATAAAAGCTGAAGATAAAAATTTTAACCCAATAATATGGACTATGGCCTTTGGAAGAAAAGCTCCACATGAGGTAATATCAGCATTAAAGGTAGAAAAAATAGAAGTTGAATTAAGGAGTAAAGAATTAATGACGTTTTATAAATGGGAAGATTTTGTTAGGTGGGTATTTGAGATTTTAAAGAGTTGACGTGTAACGTATTGAAAGTGACAACATTTTTAGCTTCCTTTTAGTATTCTAATAGTTTAGGGGCCCGTAGCTCAGCTAGGATAGAGCAGCGGCCTCCTAAGCCGTTGGTCGTGGGTTCAAATCCCACCGGGCCCGCTAACATTTAATAATAGTCAACTATGGAGTCTGTTAATATTATGAGATAAAAGAATTTCATTCATTTCTTCTAAATACCTTGTTCCAGGCCCATATCTAAAGTATTTTATGGCTGGTTCGAGTATGTTTATAAGTTTTTCAGCCACATATAACTTTAAGTCTAGGGGATGTATTCTCCCTTTTATATATTCATATTCTAACTCCTTATAGTTGCGATATTTTTTGTATTCATTAGTTTTCCTATTTATAATTTCAATATCACAGTTTTCGGGTATGTGTCTAATAATTATGTATTTAATTAGTTCTAAAATTGGGTTATAATCAACTTCTGTCGGAGGACAGAATGCATTAAGTATTTTATTTTTTATAGTATCTTCATCATCATGTATGAAAATAGCGCCTTCAGGTTTTGATTTAGACATTTTAATTTCAATTAATTTGTCTTCTATTAAATCTTCATCTTTAGATTTTGTGACATTAATTAGGGTTAAATAATCAGATCTTTTTACATTTAATCCCATTAAAATGTGATGATGTAAGGCTATTGGTTTATAACCAAACACTTTTTCGCCTATTTCAATAGCAATTATATGTGCTTTCCTTTGATCCATACCACCATGAGCCACATTTACATTAAGAGAGAAAATATCTGCCACTTGCATTATAGGGTATAAGAAATCTGAAAAATGTAATACCTCCTCTCTTCTTCTACCCATTATCGATAAAGACCTTTTAACTCTTGAGAAAGTTGTATTCATGGACACCTTTACAATATTTTCCAAGTAACTTAATCCTATCTTTTCATATAATTTTGAACCAAGTATAAACTCAGTATCATCAGGATCACCTCCTGCAATTTTAATAGAGATTTTTAAAGCTTCTTTGAAGTATCCCCCAGCTACTTTTCTTATAGTGTCTAGATCGCCATTAAGTTTCCTGTTTATCCATGAATGACAATCAGCTAAAAAAACAGTAGTTTTAACTCCGACTTTCTGTAAATCAGCAACTTTCTGCATACACATCAAACCTGTACCAAGATGAACGAAGCCAGATATCTCGAACCCAATATAGTGCTTTAAAGGTAAACCCATATTTATGTACTCAATTAATCTTTCTTCAGTGAGTAATTCTTCTGTAGGAGGTAACTTGAACCAGTTAATTATGCTATCTTTATTCATTAATTACACCTACTCGGTCCAATTATCAAAAACATGCTTGAAAATATAAAGTTTGACTTTTAATGCTCCTTGATATTAGAGTAATTCTCATATTTTCAATTTTTGGAAATCATTCAATGATCAATTTTATGTATATAGGAATTTCAGGAAAGTGTCTGATGAAGTATATAAGATTTCTATTTAAGTTATATGCAGCTTTATTAGAATTTATCAATAGTGTTCTATGACATACGTAGTTGCTCCTTCTAATTACAATGCTCGTATTATCAGTTAGTAGTAAACCTGGATGACCATAACCAATTATAATATCCTCAAAATCACCAGATTTTATGAGGACCTTTACCATAATTCTATTTCTTAAAGCTTTTTTAAAATCTTCAGATATATCTGCACAAGCTTTATTGGATCTTATACCAATAATACAATCCCCTCTTTTAGTTAAGTAACTTTCTTTAGTAATCTCAATTGTAGACCTATGAATTGCTCTTATATTTGGGTGTCCATAAGCAATTATTTCTTCAACTAACATTACAATAATAATTTAGAAAAATTATATTTACTTAAATCTTTATGATACTATATCTACACACAGACTGTGGACATAGAAAATAAACTTATGTAGAAGAAAATTAAACAATAATCTAACAAAATGATAATTAAGAATTAAGTAAATCAAAATTAAGCATTAAAAACTTAAATTTTTCAATTGCTAGTTTATGATTTGATAGGGGGTATAATAATAAAGAAGTCGTTTGAAATTGCTAGAAGAGAACTCGTGGAAAAATTAATACGTGAAGGTGTTTTAAAAAGTCAAAATGTTATAAGAGCTATGTTAACAGTTCCAAGAGAAGAATTTGTATTACAAAAATATAAGGATTTAGCGTATCTTGATACACCATTACCAATATTAGAGGGACAAACGATATCAGCGCCTCATATGGTTGCAATAATGTGTGAATTATTAAGATTGGATATAGGAATGAAAATGTTAGAAATTGGTAGCGGTTCCGGATACCATGCTGCAGTATGTGCAGAAATAGTTGCACCAAGTAATGCACCACGTGAAAAATGGGGACATGTATATACAATTGAAAGAATACCAGCTTTAGTTGAATTTGCAAGAAACAATTTAAAAAGATGTGGATATATAGATAGAGTCGATGTCATTCTAGGCGATGGAAGTTTAGGTTATCAGGAAGCAGCACCATACGATAGAATACTAGTTACAGCTGCGGCTCCTGACGTGCCGAAACCTTTAATTGAACAGTTAAATTATGATGGTATTATGGTGATACCTGTAGGTGGAAGTTTTTATCAAGAATTAATAGTCTGTGTTAAGGAATGGAATGGAAGAATAATCAAATATAGTGCTGGAGGATGTGTTTTTGTTCCATTAATTGGTGAATATGGTTGGAAAAAACTCACTTGAACCATTTTTTAAGAGTAGCTTGTTTAGATGATTCTTCATAAACTTTGAGGACGCGATCTACAGCTTTTCCCACTCGTTCTACTGAAAAATTGTATTCGTCACATAGTATTTTTATTACTCTATCTTTATCAGGTTTTTTCCATACAAGATTGTAATTTGATGTTACTGTTGGATTTAAAAATAACTCTTTCATTCTAAACGGGTCCACAGGAAATTCAGCTCTCTTACCTAAATGCTCTAGTACCTTGGAGAAATCTCTATATTGTTTAACGAGTTTTAATGCTGTTTTGGGCCCTATACCTTCAATGCCATCAGGATTGTAATCTGTTCCTATTAATATAGCAACCTCAATTAATTGTTCTCTACTTATATCTAGGAGTTTAAGGATTTTGTTTGTATCGATGATTTCAGGTTTTACTTCAATATACTCCTCTTTTCGTGGAAGCTTCCGTTTACCACTAATTGTAAGATTTCTTAGTAGACGAAGAGTACCAAATAGAAGGGAATCATAGTCTTGGCTAGCTGCAGCCCAAGCGTCTCCTTTTTGAGTCATATAAGCGCTTTGAGCTTCACCCTCTGAAGGAGCGTGAATCCAAGGTACCCCTAGAGCGTCTAAAAGATTTTTCGCTGTATCAACCATTTCTTCAGTTAGCTGAGCGGTTTGCTGAGCATATATTTTAGCCATTTTTAGATCACCGTACTTTAAAGCTTCTTCATATTTTTTGATGGCTTCTTCCTTTCGTTTTTTTCTCATTAGAATTTCAAGTTCTTTTAATTCTGGGGGTTTTCCATCAAAAACATAAACAACTTTTATTTGAGATTCTAGGAGATTTACTGTCCTATAAAATAAGCCACTTAAATGACTGGTTATTCTGCCTTTGCTATCCCTTAATAAATTGCCATCATGTTGTCTAATAGTTGATAGGAATTGGTATAGCGCATTGTACCCATCTACTGCTATAACTTTATTTTTGAAATATGAAAGCTCAACCTCTTCGATGGCTTCTCGAGGTATTATATCCCTTAAATTAACACCCATGTATAGATCACTCTATTATTTGAGTTAAACTTATTACTTTCTGTCCTTTTTTGTCAGTGGATACATTTACTTTACCCCATATTTCAAGTCTCATTAAAGCTTTAGTAAACTGTTGATATGAAATCTTGCCATAGATCTGCCTTATTTTTTCATAGAGTTCATTTTCATCAAAAGTTTTCTTAGGGCTTTTGAGAATAAGTGAAAGTATTACAGATTCCATGGGTTCATTCATCCAAATAGAGTCTTTTAATGTCTTGGTCATGGACATCACTTATGTGTATGTTAATAATCTAGTTCTAGTCTGCTGTATTTGTTTGGATTGCTCAATCCATTTGTTATAGTATTGTATCATTGCTTCATTTATGGAGGGAGTAACTTTCTTTAAAGCTTCAATAAAATGACTTTTTTCTACACTTGTAGCTTCAATATTTCTCCTTAGAGCCATCATAGCAGCTTCTCTGACTACAGCTTCTATATCAGACCCAGAAAAGTTTTCTGCTAATTTTGCTAATTCATTTAAATCTACATCTTCAGCTAAAGGCATATTCCTAGTATGAATCTTGAGTATTTCAAGTCTAGCCTCATAATTTGGCGGTGGAACATAAATTATTCTGTCAAATCTTCCAGGACGTAGTAATGCGGGGTCAAGTATATCAGGCCTATTGGTAGCAGCTAATACTACTACGTTTTCAAGAGTAACTAGACCATCCATCTCAGTTAACAATTGACTTATTACCCTTTCAGTAACTCTTGAATCACCGTAATCTAATCCTCTCATAGGTGCTATGGCATCTATTTCATCGAAAAAGATTATTGTAGGAGCCGCCATTCTGGCTTTTCTAAAAATCTCTCTTACAGCTCTCTCGGATTCACCAACCCATTTACTTAACAATTCTGGCCCTTTGACACTAATGAAATTAGCTTCACTTTCAGTTGCTACAGCTCTTGCTAATAGTGTTTTTCCACATCCAGGTGGACCAACCAGTAATATTCCTCTTGGTGGACGTATGCCCATTCGTTTAAAAATGTCAGGATACTTTATAGGCCATTCAACTGCTTCCCTTAATTCTTGTTTTACATATTCATAATCACCTATATCAGTCCATTTTACATTCGGTGTTTCAATGTATACTTCTCTCATAGCACTTGGGGTTATTTCTTTGAAAGCTTCAAGGAAATCATGCATAGTTACTTGCAATTTTTCTAAAACATCTTCGGGTATCTTCTCTTGTTGAAGATCTATTTTGGGTAAATATCTTCTTAAAGCTTTCATAGCTGCTTCTCTGCATAAAGCTGCTAAATCAGCTCCAACAAACCCATGAGTCATTTCTGCCAATCTCCTCAAATCTACATCTTCAGCTAAAGGCATATTCCTAGTATGAATCTGTAATATCTCTAGTCTACCATCTTTATTAGGAACTCCTATTTCAATTTCTCTATCGAATCGTCCAGGACGTCGAAGCGCTGGATCTATAGCGTTGGGTCTATTTGTTGCACCAATAACTATTACGTCCCCTCTAGCTTCAAGGCCGTCCATTAGAGCCAATAATTGAGAGACAACTCTTTTTTCAACTTCACCTGTAACTTCTTCTCTTTTTGGTGCTATAGCATCTATTTCATCGAAAAAGATTATTGCAGGAGCATTCTGCTTAGCCTCCTCAAAAACTTCTCTTAATCTCTGCTCTGACTCACCGTAAAATTTGCTCATTATTTCAGGTCCATTTACGAGTATGAAGTGTGCATTTGTTTCGTTTGCTACTGCTTTTGCTAGTAATGTTTTTCCACATCCTGGTGGTCCATATAGTAAAACACCTTTAGGAGGATCTATACCTAATCTCTTAAATAATTCTGGATATTTTAACGGTAATTCAACCATCTCTCTTATCTTTTGTATAGCGTCGTGTAACCCTCCTATGTCTTCATATGTGACTCTGGGCACTCTAACTTCTTCTGCGGGTTTTTCTAATATAACTAGGTTTGTTTCTTCGTTTACAACGACAATACCACTAGGTCTCGTAAGTATTACCTTAAATGGAATGGCTTGTCCAAGCACAGGAATTAAGACCGTATCTCCCTCCATTAATGGGTAATCTAAAAGTTTTCTTTTTACGAAATTTATAAAACTTGAATCTACAGTTATTGAAAATGATGAAGGAGCAAGTCTTACCATGCTAGCAAGTTTAGCTTCAGCCTTTCTTATAGTTACTTTTTCACCAATACTGATACCAGCATTTTTGCGTATAAGACCATCCATTCTTATTATACTGTTGTCATCTTCATCATAGGCGGGAAGAACTATGGCAGCAGTTTTCTTCTTACCTTCAATTTCGATGATGTCACCTGCATTTAAACCTAATTCACGCATAACTTCTGAACTCACCCTAACCTTGCCACGACCCACATCTCTTGGCTTAGCTTCAGCTACCCTTAGTTGAATTTCTCTTCTATTTCTTTGATGACCAGTGCTCATGTTAATTCTCCATATCCATTTTATATTAGAAGCAATTATAAATACTTGTCTTTTCTTTATTTTATTACAATAATTTTCTTGAAATACTTATATAAAGGGAAATATGAGTTAATAACTCTTATATCCTACTAACGTATTCAACTTCGACATGACTTACATATGGTATTCCACTTATAGTATCCTCAATTATACTAGTTCCACCTGTAATGTCCTCTGGCATTATAATTGCAATTTTTAATATGCATAATCCAAAAGCTATAGGTTCTTTAATATAACTACCGAATACAATTCCGGTAGGTAAATTCTTTTTAATTTCATTCGCTAAAAAGTCTAGGTCTACATCAATTGAAGACGGATAAACTTTTATTAAAACGTAAACTTTACCCATGAACATCACCTAACTTTATGGTCCTTCAAAACCACAATTAAAACAACGATATTTGCTAGCTAACTTTCTACATCGCTTATCCCTCCATAAAATATAACCACAATTAGGACAAGGGAACATAACTCCTTTCTCGAATGGCAAAATAGGATATTTACAAGATACACATATGGGCAAGTTTAAGTGTGTACTCTCTGTCATATAGTATCACAATGATTCTCTATAGTAATTGTTTCAATAAAAATTTTACTATGATAGCGTATAAAATTATGTGGTTAGGTGTCGATATGAGTGATAATTTAAAGCAGGTTATAGTAGTCAGAAGTGACTTAAAAATGAGTTTAGGCAAAATTGCCGTTGAAGTAGCTCATGCAGCTGTTAGTGCAGCAGAAAGAACTAAGAATGAAAAATATGAATGGTGGGAGAAGTGGATTAAGAATAATCAGAAAAAAGTAGTGTTAAAGGTTAAAGATGCAAACGAATTACTAAAACTTTATAATGAGGCACTATCAGCAAATTTACCAGCAGTTTTAATTTATGATGCAGGACTTACGGAATTGCCTCCAAATACATTAACTTGCCTTGGAATAGGCCCCGCACCATCAAATTTAATAAATAGGATAACTAAACACCTGGAGCTGCTTAGGGGTTGAAATATAATGGTAGAAGTATTTTATAGAACAAAAAGTGAAGTCGAAAAAAATATGGGAATAAAGTATTACTCTACACCTATGGATATTAATTTAACCGGATTTTATGTAAAGAAAAAGTTAGGGGATTTTGTTGTACATGAAATTTTAAGGGGAAAAATTATTTTGCCAGTGAAGAAAGTTGGGAAAATTTATTCCCCGGTTGAAGACGAAAAAGGTAAATATTTAAGAATAGTACTTGTTAAAAAGGGTGTAGACACTTTTTCATTGCTAAATTTTATTTCAAGAAAATTTAATGTACCATTAAGTGAAATAGGATTTCTGGGTTTAAAAGACGCTCGAGGCATTACCAGTCAAGTTATAAGTATCATATTTGGTAAAAACGGTATGTCATTTGATGATGTAAAAGAAATTAAAAAGATGAAAAGTATAAAAATGTTAAATGTATACAGATCATGTGCACCAGTAACTAGTCATGAACTATTTGGTAATAAATTTACTATAATTCTTAGAGGGAGGGAAGACGCTGTAAATGATGATTTCATACATAACATTATTATATTACAGAAATTATTGCAAAATAAAAGCTTACCTTCATACTTTGGCTACCAAAGATTTGGTCTGAAACCACCGTTTAATCATATAATTGGAAAAAGCATTATAAGAGAAGAGAATGAAAAAGTCATAAAATTAATGTTAATGAAAAAAGAAGAGAGAGGGTTAGATAAGAATTTTACCTATGAAAATTTTGGGTTTGATTACGAAGATTATTTAATAAAAGTTTTAGAGAAAGGATATGAGAAAAATACTGAAAAAATTGAGGAATTACCCAAAATTGTAATAAGGTTTTTTGTACAAGCATATCAATCATTTTTATTTAATGAAATGATCAACATGAGAATAGTAAAGGATATATCATTAACTTATCCAATTGTTGGCGATATTGTTGGACCATATCATTCAACTATACTGAAGAATGAAGATATAATTGTAGTTACAGATAGAAACATAGATAAAATCAATGATATGATTAGAAAGGGTATATTTACGGTTATTTATCCACTTCCAGGGTACTTGGTGGATATTATGAAGAAACCCATAGGGGATGCTTATGAACCAATAGCTAAAATCATGGACTCTGAGAAAATCAATTTTCAGAATTTTTTACTAAAAGAAATACCTGAAATATCATTAGCTGGTTATTATAGACCGCTAACATTTAGAGTTTATGATTTTATATTGTGTGAAACTAAGAATTGTAAGATTACATGTAGTTTTACATTAAAGAAGGGTTTCTATGCTACCCTTGTTTTGAGGGAATTAATAAAACCTGAAAAACCTCAAGATGTTGGTTTTTAGAAAATTAAGGCACAAGCCTGTCTTTGTCACGTGGAAATAGGGTTACTTCTCTTATATCGTTCATTCCAGTCATTAGCATAAGGAGTCTTTGTAATCCCATCCCCCAACCAGCATGAGGAGGCATACCGTAATCATAGTATGTTAAAAATGGCTCAAAACTATTGACGTCTAAACCAAAGTGAGATAATCTGTTTATAAGTTGAGATTTTATGTGAATTCGAGATCCACCACTGGCTATTTCCAACCAGGACCAATTTAAGTCAAAGGATTCACTCAATTCAGGATCTTCATCTTTTGGTTTTATATAGAAGGGTTTGAGATGTAAAGGCCAGTCAATTATGAAAAAGGGCTCTTTAAATTCAGCACCTAAAATTCTATTTCCGATTGTTGGAATATCATCTCCAAAGTTCATTTTGATATCTTTACTCCTAATAATTTCTATGGCGTCTCTATATGTGATTCTCTTAAATGGAGTATCTGGAACTTTAATATTTGATTTTAAAATATTAAGCTCCTTTTTATTGTTTTCAATGATTTTACCTGTTGAGAAAACAATAAGTTCTTCAAGTACTTTCATAACGTCATCTTTATCCGCGAAAGCCATTTCTATATCAACTGAAATGAATTCATTTAAATGGTAGGAAGTATCTGATTCTTCTGCTCTGTAGTACTGTGAAATTTCATATACTTTTTCGAAAACCGAGGTAAGGATTTCCTTATATATTTGTGGACTTTGTGCTAAAAACGCCTTTCTGCCGAAATAATCAACAGAAAAGAGTGCGGCACCTCCTTCAGTTGCTGCGGCTAAAACTTTTGGTGTAAAAATTTCAATAAAACCATTGTTTTGTAGGTATTCCCTTATGGCATTAACTAGAGTATTTTTGATCTTAAATATTGCTATTTTTTCATCCATACGTAAATCTAATACTCTCATGTTTAACCTTTTATCAAGACTTGCAGGTATTTTTCCAGTGATATCTATTGGAAGAAACTTTTTGGCTATGTTTAGTATCTTTATTTCCGTAGGTACTATTTCAACACCACTTTTAGCAATGCTACTCTTTTTGATAACACCTTTAACTCCTATTACTGATTCTTTAGTCAATTTTCTAATAATAGCTATTTTATCTTGTGGAAATGTTTTTTTGTCTATGGATATCTGAACTCGTCCCTCTCTATCCCTTAAAATTATGAATATTATTCCACCAAGATCTCTAATATTTTCAACCCAACCAAATATAGTAACGTTTTCACCATCGTTCATATAAGTAACTTGATTTGTATAATGGGTTTTTCTCCAATCATCCAATTTATCTAGTGACACAATTACCACCAAATAGCTATTCTTGAACTATACGAATGATTTGTTTTGTAAATTTTGATAAAACTTTTTCTATAACTTCTTTGTTGATCCAAAATTTATTTAAGTCAACTTTTGGTATTTTTATATAGTTTTCACAAGTACCGTCTGGAAACCACACTGTATTTACACTTTTTACTTTTATTGGTGAAAGTATCTGTTCTGCCAATTGTCTTATACTCATAGTTTTCTCAATTATTTTAACATTCTTACCAATTTTATCTTTAATTTTTAATGCTATCTTATTCCAAGTAGTTCTAAAACTTTTATCAGCACCTTTAACTAGTACAATTACTGTTTCATCAATTTCTATGGCTTTATAGAATGTAGAATACTTTAATTCAGGAAATTTGCTTTCTAATTCAATGAATACTTTACTTATTTTAATGTCAATATCATCTATTTCACCAGACTCAAGTCTATTCTGACAACTTCTACACAATATTCCACTTTTTAGGCAGATTAAGCAAACGGGCAAGTTCAATTATCATCATCTCCATTTGACTTATGATAATTTTTGATTTATCAAATTATTGTTTGAGATTCTAATATATTTTTTTAAATTGTAAGTGATGTTAATGAGTATCAATATGGAAAAATTAAAGAGAGAGTTAAAAATTTGTATAGTGAATAAAAATTGATGTAGAGTGGGGGTATTTCATGAGAGAGAGAGAAGATGAAGATGTACTTACTGGGAAGCAAGTCTTAGTATTGTCAAAACTATACGAAAGCTCAAAGGAAGTAAGTGTAAAAAGCATAGAAAAGTCACAAAGTCAACTTGCAAAAGAATTAGGTATAACAAGACAAGCTTTAAGTTTACATTTAAGAAAACTTAAAGAGAAAGGTTTTATAAGAACGGGTAGAGGATTTATAGATTTAACTGAAAAAGCTTTAAAAATCTTGGAAGGACATTTGTATGAAACATTTGTTATTATTAAAGTTCAACCACAAAAAAGAAATCAAGTATACGAACAAATAAAGAGCCTAACTTCTTTAACTAAGGCTTATAGAGTAACCGGAGAAATAGACGTAATAGCTATTGTAAATCAACAATTCCTTAATGAGTTTCTGAATAGAATATCACAAATGGATGGTGTTATATCAACTTCAACACACATAGTTGTTGAAAAAATAAAATAGATTAGAATAGAGATTATAAAGGAAGATGAAGATTGTTTTCAAGTTTGTATACACATAATTTGTCAAAAAGACTTATATTTCATTAAATCCATTTTCTTACTTGGGATATAAGTTAGGTTGTAAAATGTGGGTGGAGAAGCATGCCAATACAAGATCCTGAAGCATTAAAAATTGCTCAGCAGAGAAGACTATTTCTAATGATTTGTAGAGAATGTGGAGCTAGAAATCCACCAAATGCAATAAAGTGTAGACGATGTAAAAGTAAAAACTTGAGATGGAAAAAACGTGAAAAAACTAAATAAGTAACAATAACAATAATTTGACAAAATTTAAAGAACGAAAAACATCAAAGAACACATGTAATCACAATGTCAGATATCACTTATTCATGGGCGGGTCGTCTAGTTGGTAGGATACCGCCCTTACACGGCGGTGGTCCTGGGTTCAAATCCCAGCCCGCCCACTACTCTAATAATAAAAGCTCGTAAGCATATAATTCCCGTAGCAATTTTTCAAAAACATGTCTGTTACCCTCCTTTCCCCCATTTAACAAGTATAAGCATGAATTGCTTATTTCAAGTAGTTTGTGGCTTATTTTATTATCTAGATAATTGAGGATTTTGCTATAATGTTATAACCAAAGATTTATGTAAATAAGCTTGTAATATTGTTATCATCAACTCTATATATAAATAAACCTTTATAAAGATGCTCCTCACTCTCTTAACATTTTTAGAGTAATTGATCAATAGCTTCACTTATACTTTTAGGGGTTTAAGATTATGTTAAGAAACTCATTTTCACATTCTTAATCTTTTATTCGGGATTTAATGTTCTACATATCATCACTTATGATGACGTCACTTGATGATCCTTGTTAGGTCTACAATGAGATGAAAAAGATTAGCATGTCATTTAATTCGCAATCAAACCCATAACTATAATGGAATTTTAATTAATCATCTATATAGTCCTAATCAACATCCTTATAAACCTTTTCAACAGTTTATTTCTTCATTTTAAACTCATACTAGGGTAAGATTATGCAAAAGATTAAAGCTTATATTTTTATTTCTTCTCCTGTCTCAGGAATAATCACTTCTTCCGCTATTTTTTCTTCTTGGAGTATCTTTTGGAATTTTTCAAGATAATTTTTTTCACCATGTATTAAGATGACCTTTTTTGCTTTTGTAGTCTTTATAGTATTTAACAATTCTGTATTTCCACAATGCGAAGAAAAATCAAAATAACTTATTTTTGCATTAACTTTTTCAGCCTTTTTACCAGAGGCATATAACCCAGTTTTAATAAGCGTAGCACCCGGAGTTTCCTCAACTTGATATGAGACTAGGAATATAGCATTCTTTTCACTTTTTGCTATATTTTTAACATAAAATCTTACATTTCCTCCTTGAAGCATACCTGCAGGAGCTACAATTACACAGGGTTTTTTATATATTTGTTTGCGTTCAGACCAACGCTCTACGTGTGTTGTTTGTTTGAAAGCTCTAGATAATAGTTCCGGATCTCTGAAATATTCAGGATATTTTAGAAAAATAATGTTAACGTTTTTTGCCATACCATCTATGTATATGTTTGTATTGATTTTTCCATGATGAAGTACACAAATTATTTCTTGTGCGCGTCCTACAGAAAAAGCAGGTATAACTACGGTTCCTCCACTGTTTATGATTTCATTAACCGAATTTATAAAATTACTTTCAATTTGTGTTCTATTTCCATGATCTACTGTAGCATAGGTTCCCTCCATTATTAAAACATCAATATTCTGATTTTTTATTTGGGCGCCATGCAACATTTTTGTGTCGATGGTATTAAAATCTCCTGTATATAGTATCTTTTTCCCTTCAGTAGTTATTAGGAACATTAAACTACCAGGTATATGTCCTGCATTAAATGTTTCAACGTGTAGGTCTTTTATTCTTAAATTATCACTTATCCCAATGTATTGAATTGATTGAAGCATTTTCATGAGTTCAAATGATTCATATGGTAAGTGATATGATGATATTTTTATGAGATCTCTTATAAGGAGGTTACTTAATTCGGCAGTTAGCTTCGTTGTTATTAGTTTAGGTTTTGCTGAAGTATATAATAATGGAATTGTGCCGGAATGATCTAGATGCGCATGTGTGAGTAGAACGGCATCTAACTCCCTACTTATAACGGGTAAAGGAAAATCTGGTCCTTCTCTTGAAAGAGAAATTCCGTAGTCTAATAGTAATTTACAGTTTTCACTACTTAGTAGTATAGCGGATCTTCCAATCTCCTTTGCTCCACCAAGCATGGTCAGTTTCATTTCAACAACTCAACATCAATTTTACTTTTAAGTGATATTTTAAATGTAAGATATTAATTTTTCTAATTAATGTACTAATTACCAAATCACATCTTAATAACCTTTTAATTACTGAGACCCTTTAATTTGAAAACACATAAATGGTTATTGTCTTGAGTCACTATCAATGAATTTCATTAATTTATCAAATGATATTAATTTATTTAAAAAGATTTTCACTTTAATATTATTGCTTTTAAATAGATGAACTATACTTTTAATGGTTTGTTTATTTAGAAAACTATGTTTTAAAAAGATTATCGCCTTTTTGTATTTCCCCTTACTGATGAGAATTCTTAGGCTATGAAGAATAGTTTTTTCAGATTCAAAGCAGGTTTTTCTTGCTTTTATATAATGTGATAAAGGATAAACATTGATTAATTCTATTGGTATCACTCCAAGGGGGGTGCCGTAGATGCATATATGAATACTTTTTAACGAAGAGAAGTTTTGTGAATAAAAATTATTTAGTAAATATTTTGAATATTTACGATATCCTACCATTGTATCAGGTACTAGTATGAGCACACTTTTATCATAAAAAGAAACATTCTTCTCCAATCTTAAAATATGCCTCGTAACTTCAGGTCTGGAAAGTCCTTCATGGGTAGTGTAAAATATTCCTCTAGTAATACCTTTTGTTACTGGATCATATTTTTCAATAAACTTAGCGTATTTACTCAATTTAATTAGAGCATTAAATAGTTGAGGATGTGATTTAGATTTTATTTCAACTAATTCCCATAATCGTCCTTCAACTATTGCTTGTTTGATATGGTTTATTTCATTATTTATAATCCAAAGATTATGAATTGCCAATAATTTTTCACGAGAATTCTTATTCATTTCCTTAAGATCTTCAATATCGTATTTTCTACAAACATCACAAATACATGGCAAATACTTTAAGTTTTTCAGCTTAATAGTACCATAAGATGTTAGGTATCGATCATCTTTAGCAAAAAGAGCATATGATGCTGAATCAAAAGTATCACATCCAAGGGCTACTAACATTGGGAGAAAAATTGGATGTCCTGCCCCGAACATGTGTATAGGCTTATCTTGAGGTAATGACATTTTAATATTTATTATTATATCTACAAGTTCTTCAAACCTATAATTTACCATGTATTGCACTGGAGCACCAATTCCATACATATTAAATATAGGTATTTTGCTGATTTTGGATGCACATTCTCTAACTAAATCAAGATATCTACCACCCTGTATTGGACCAACCCATATTATATCATCTCTTGTTTTCTTACGATCTAAAATAAGTGCATTGTTTATTGTTGAAATAACAGTCCTTTTAGCTTCTTCATAAGTATGTTTTTTAGATGTAGGAATATCAAGGATAACAGATATGTCGCTGTTTATGATCTCCTGTAGTTCTATGACTTCATCTGGTGTTATGGAAATTTCTCCATAACTTAATATTTGGTACGCACCAGAATCGGTCATGATAACGCCGTTAAAATTTAGTAATTTGTGTATATCATTGAGTTCTAACAATCCTTTACCTATTGCTTGTTTTATTAAATACACATTTGTCATTAGTTGATTGATCTTAAATTGATGCTTAATGTCAGTAGGATCTATGATGTTTTTTATGGGATTTATTACAGGGAAAAATGCAGGCGTATTTAGAAGACCATTTTTTGTTTTTAACCTACCAATTCTACCGAGAATATCTCTATCAAATATTTCAAATATCATTCACTATTCACTTACCTTCTTTTCCTGTAAAAATTGTTCATATACCTTTTTAACTTTTTCAGCTATCGGACCACTCCCTTCGATAACTCCACTTTCGTTTACTCGAACTCTATCCATAACAATAATAACTCCAGCACCTTCAAGTAAGGTAACGTTATTAGGAAATAACTTTTCTAATCGTTGAGCTAAACCTTTTAAATCAAAGGGTTCTTCTTCCCTAATAATTTCAGAAATCACTTCCCCTCTTATTAGTATTCTTGTATAAAAGTTGTTTTCCTCGTCCTTAGCATTAGATAACACTAAATTTAAAGTGTTCTGATCATATCCCATAAGTTTTCCACGAAATCTCTTATTGTAAATGGTTCTAACACAAACTTCCTTATCCAATAGTGAGGTGAGTTCACGTTGATAACGTGCCATACTTGATGTACTAGCACTGCTTATCATGCTTCATCCAAATAATATCAGAAAATAAGTGACTTATTTATTTTTGCTACAATTAGACATGTTCACAAACAGCTATAACTTTCAGTGTAGAGAGATTGGATAGTTAATTGTATCAAATAAACACTAAAAATTTTTAATAGTAATATTAATTTAATAAAATATACAATATTATAAGAAAAAATTATTATATAAAAAATCTAAAATAATTTTGAAATTATATGAGTGATACTAATACTTCATCTAAATGTAAAGAATGTAAGGGGAAATTAGTGGTTTCAGAACATGGTGAAATAGTTTGTTCCGAATGTGGTCTTGTGCACGAAAGAACGTATTTACAACCGCTATTTGAAATCGAACCATTGTCAGATTTTTCGGCTATAGAGAAAGTTTATGTAAGCCCAGAAGGTAAACCTTTTAGAGGGAGGGGATTAGGATCTACATTCATTAAAGTAAAAGGTAAACTCATTGATGGAAAAGGTAAGGAAGTAAAAGAAACACGATTTTACAGACTGAAAAAGATAAATTTTATGTATGTGAAAAGCAAACATAGAGGTATTGATGCACTGACAACTCTACGAAGAGTATGTTCACTATTAAATATACCAAAAAATGTTTATGAAAGAGCGAGTTACATATATAGCAAAATAATAAATTTTGATGAATATTTAGGTACAACATATCAGTTAACCGCCTCTTCATTAATATTGGCATTAAGAGAATTACAACATCCGATTACATTACAAGATGTAATTCGCACATATCGTGAAATGGGACATAAAGTTTCTGTCAAATCAGTGATACGCATAATGTCAAAGATTAGAGAAACAATGTCTATTAAAAACATATTACGAAACCCTCGAGATTACTTACCACGAATAATAAACATGTTAAAATCTAAAGAATACATAAACAGAAAAATCTTCTACTTCACGGGAAAAAGTTCTGAAGAATATTATACACAACTGACTTTAATTGCAAATAAGACTTTCAATTTAATTGATGAAAGATTTAGAATGGGTAAGAATCCATACTTACTAGCTGTATCAATAGTTTACATTGCAGATAAAATAATATGTAAAAAGCTCGGATGTCAACCAATTATATCCCAGAAACTTGCTGCAGAAGTATTAGGTTCTACGGAGTATACTATTAGACAACATTATAAGTATTTGAGCAATTTACTTAAAAATTGTGAATTATGAAGTAGTTAAGTAATAAGTTTTAGCATTAATATAGTGAATTCACTATTTTATAGTAGGAATATGGGGCTTATACCTGAACCACCAATCATTATATATGTAAACGAAAAAAGCGTGAAAATAGTATATTATGAAGAAATCATTGATAGAATTAAAGCAGATAATTATTTTTTGAATTCAGATTTCAACTACTTAACATTAGTAATATTATCGTTAATTCCAGCGTTCGTTTATAATTTAAAAATTGTGGAAATAGAAAACCTATATTTGAAAGATCCTATAAGGAAACAGATACTTGAATACGCAAAAACAATAGCTGATTTAGGATTTTTAAATAAAATAAAGAAAATAAGTCAAAGTCTAAAGGATAACGAAGAATTATTTCAATTATATCCAAATATTGGTTTAGCATATAATCCATTAATCTTTTATGATAAAATGTCAATGGGAATGAAAAAAGGGGAAAAGAATATAAAAAAGTTGATTTTACAAGCAGAAGTAATTAAAGAAAATTTTGTAAAATATTTTCTTGAGAAAGGAGAAAACGAAAATTTTACAATTACAGAAGAAAATAAAGATTACGGCAGCAAAGGAATTAATTGGTACTACAGCGTCAACATTTTTTCTGTAAATAAAATTATGAACACCGAAGTAGCAAAAGTTTATTATCACGTAGAAGTAAATAATGAAAATGTAAACTTGATACCCCTATTATGGTTTTTAACAGTATATCTAGAGATTGATATACCAGAAGAAGTGGCATTCGGTCCAGGTTTTTTAAATGATATTCTGGAGAACAGAATTAAAAAGGCAAAAGAGTTTTTATTTGAATATGTAGTTGAAATTCCTGGACAATTAGTTGAAAAAATATGCGTATTAGCAAGCTTAGCATCAGTAGGTTTACTTAAGCTTTCTCCATTCCTGTTGGATCAACATATAGAGGAAATTTATATAGATTCCCCTAAACATAATGTATACATAGACCACAATGAATGGGGGAGATGTGAAACAGAAATATCACTAGACGAAAAAAGTATATCACGTCTCATTACATACTTGAAGGTTGAAAGTGGACGGCCATTAGACTACGGTTCACCATCGCTTAAGACGGACTTAAACACAAGAATATTCAAAACAAGAATAACAGTAGATGTACATCCGTTAATAGATGAGGGATGTTCATTAATAATTAGAAAATTTAGAAGTAAACCTCTAACAATAATCGATTTAATAAGAAATAATACGTTGACGATAGAAGCAGCCGCTTACCTTCTGCTACTATTGTTCCATCAACGTAATATTCTTGTTGTTGGTGAACCATCATCAGGAAAAACAACATTAATAAATGCACTAGATATTATGACTCCATCTTGTTGGAGAAGGATAACCATTGAGGAAGTCATTGAAAGTATAGATTTAAAGAAATTTGGTAAACATCAAGTAAGATACCGAGTTGATCCATTTGAAATAAATCAAAGTAAAAGAATTATAGAAACTGTTAAGTTATTACATAGGTCACCGAATTATGTATTCTTTGGAGAGCTATTGACGCCTGAACATGTTTTCATCTTTTTGCAATCACTAGAGTCTGGGATACGTGGAATACAAACAACACATGCCACAACACCTGAATCTCTGATAAGAAAATGGATTCTTCATTATAAAATTCCCATACACTCAATAGAACATTTAGACATTATTGTGCATATGAAAAGAGAGATATCCTACAATAAGAATAGGAGATATATAAATAGAATATCAGAACCACTATTAGAAACTAGGGAAAATTCATATGAAGTGAAATTAATTGATTTATTCAAATATGAAAAAGAAAAACTTATTCTTATGAGGGATATTAGAGAATCAAATGTATTTAAGAAAATAAGTTACGAAGAACAAGTAAAAACTGATGTATTATATAAAGAATATTTGGAAAATAAGTGGATTATAGAGAAAATTTTAGCTAAAAAAATTGACCATAATAAACTGAATATCATCTTTGATAAAATAAACTTTGTTAGAAAATTAAATTCAGAATATGACTTTGAGAAAATATTAAAAGAGGTAAATTTATGAGGTTTTTCATCATTTTTTCAAGCATACATTTTCCATTTTTATTTAAAAAGCTAAGTCACATTATCCCACAGGAATTTTATGAAGCAGTAGATTATTTGAAAATTAAATATAATAAAACTCACATTAGAACTGAAGATATTTATTTGAATATTTTAAGTTTTTCAATAATTTTATCATTAATATCTTCATGTATATTGAGTTCATTCATAAACAATATTTCTGTGTCAATACTCATTTTTGTAATACTTACAATAGTAATATACCTTTCAATATATTATGGGATTTTAGGAGATTATGAATATGACAAACTTATTGTATGTTTGTATTATTTTATGATGTTTGAAGACATTAGATTGGCATACTTCTCCACTAAATCATTTATAGAGGCTATAAGATTCGCTGCCTTAGGAACATATCCTGTCATTTCAAATTTACTTAGAAACTACCTAAAGAACATAATTAATGGAATAGATATTGAAAGTAAATTTATTGGAAAAGGGAATATAGATAATCCCTTAGAGAAACTTGGTGTAGACATAGAAAAAATATTGTTAAAAGTAAAGCTTGAAGATACATATTCATGTATACATAAGACTCCTAATCTAGAAAGTAACAATATTATACAAAACTCATATGAAACTATAGTATCTAAAATAGAAGCTTATTGTTTACTTCTGATTTTCTCTGGATTTTTGATTCCAATAGCGTCTACCTTCGTGATAGTATACATAAAAGTCGCCTCTCATATTGGAATACTATTATTTACTATTTTTCAGGTATTTATCGTAACCCTCCTTTCAAGGGTTTTATTCTCAAAGATCTATGATGCGATAGGTGAAAAAGTATGAGATCATTCATCTTTAATAATCACAATAACAAGTTATCATTTAACTCATTTTTCCCAAACGATGTATTGTTTCATCATTATAATGGAGAAGGACAATCACTTTTATTTCTCTCATTTTTCATATTGAGTTTATTAACATTAACTATGATATCGATAATTAGATACTTTATGAAAAATAAAGAAAATATGGAAAAAATCACAACAATAAAAAAACATTTAAAGGAAGAGATGTACTTTGAAACTTTTGTATCAAAGTTCATGGATAATTTAAAAATTGGCATGAGCCCAGAAAGAGCATTATTGATTTCAACTAAAAAATATGAATACAATAAAAAAATGAATTTGTACAATCTATATACCATTACACTTCAAAATATGATTTCAGGAGTTACAATAAAAGAGTTACTTAAAAACATGTGTAATGTTTTTTCTACTAAAAACAATAAACGAATATTACTTCTCCTTTCAAGTGCTCTATCTTTTAATTCAAAGTTTTTCTCTTTAATAGCTTATGAAGTATTAAACTACATAAAGAAAAATATAAATTTAAAAAATCATGTAGAATCATTACTTAGCAGGATGCGAATACGGGTAATTATATTATCAATATCTTCGGCAGCTATTTATTCGTTTTTATCAAAAATTCTAGTATTCGTATTGATTATGGTGACAAGACAAGAGAACGTGTATATGCTGTCAACAATTACATTTTTTTCATTCCTTATAATAACTACATACAATACGTATATAGTTTCAAAAGCAGTTTTTTGTACGTATCCTATAATTCTAACAGTAGTATCATCGTTAATTTTTGGTTTCTTATATGTTATCTTACCTAACACATTTATCTTAGGGATTTAAATATGAAATTTTCTAATTATAATATGGGGATTCAAAATTAATCATGTAAATAGAAGGAAGAGAGGTTCACCATTATTAGAAGAAGGACTTCTTATAGCATTAGCTGTGATAACCATGTCCATAGTTTTCTCGATGGTGCTGGGAATACTGGGTGACGTTCAAAAAGTAATTCAAAATTTGGGCTTCAACGCACAAAATTTCATGAATTCTCTGAATGATTTATGGAATAGGATAATGTCATTTTTAGGATTGGGAGGATGAAAAATTCATTATGTATTTCTCTAATAACCCTTCATGCTTTAATACTTTAATCCAATCAATATGATAATTTGATTTGATTTTATTTACGTATAACTCACTTAATATTTCCATGACCACATCATCTACATTTCTATTAGTTACATCAACTTCTACAACTTTCTCGGAACCATACGTTTCTAAAGCGACCACCACACAATAATCTAAAATTTCCGCAAGCACATTTTCAAGAATTTTCTCTTTCTTCCACCCTCTCAATTCAAGTACCTTTTCTAGCTCAACGGGATGTCTTCTCAAAACGAAGACTTTAATTACATAATTTGGTGGTACTATGTTAGCATGATGCCCCTCCACTATAACTAATGACTCACTTTTTACTATTAAATCAATAATTCTGTTTTTTAATGACTCCTCGTCCAATATAAAGGATTCTCTCTCCTTATCAAATCCTATAAACAACTCTTCTCTTAAGGCTATTTCTGAAATATTTATGTGTATCGCTTTCAAAAGTCTGCTAAGTTTTTCACTTACTAAAGTTTTACCGGTGCCTGGACATCCATGGATTATTATAACTTTCTGCGAATCCATACACAAATTTATTAAACGCAAGTAATAAATAAATATAAGTTGTTTATGAGAATAAGAAGTATCCTAAACAAATTGTTTTGGCATCAAAACTATGTTAGGGAAAATTACGAGGTAATTTTTGTTCATAGAGGAGCACTTAACAATATTAAATCGATACCTGTAAGTTTAATAACAAAAATTGGTAAAGAAAGCTTTGAATATCAAGACTACTATGGAAAAATACATATACCATTTCATCGTATCATCTTAATAAGAAACATTAAAACTGGAGAAATTCTTTGGAGAAGAAAACCAAATGAAAATAAAAACATTAGCTATTAATACTATCAGATAACTTTAAGTGAACAGTAAAATAGATTGAAGCACAGTACCTTTAACTTATATCGCAGTTTTTATTATAGTTTATTGGTAGAAATTATGCGTACACCTTATGATAGAGGAGTATACGTTGGAAGATTTCAACCATTGCACTTAGGTCATATGGAATGCATTAGATATGTTTTGTATAGATGTAGGGAAATAATAGTAGTTATAGGCAGTGCACAAGCAAGTCATACTTTAGAAAATCCTTTTACAGCTGGTGAAAGAGTTGAAATGATTCGATTAGCTTTACAAGAGAATAATGTAGACTTAAATAAATTTATCATAGTTCCCGTTGAGGATACGGTAAATAACAATCACTCGATATGGGTTTCAAAGGTCAGAAGCCTCATACCAAAATTTAATGTAGTATTTACAAATAGTCCTTTAACGAAGAGATTATTCGAAGAAGAAAAAATAAAGGTTGAAGGAATTCCATATATAAACAGGCAAAGATTTTCTGGAACTATCATCAGAAGAATGATTATTGAAGGAGATGAGGGCTGGAAGGAACTTGTTCCTAAAAGTGTTTATGAATACATAATAGAGATAAAGGGGGACGAAAGATTAAAAGAATTAGCGAAAAAAGATATTTAAAAGTGTCAGAGCTTTTAACTTTCGTCATTATTGTTTAATTAAGTAGTGCTCAGCCAGTTCATCATCCACTAGCAATACTCTATATTATAAACTTAACTATAATAATTTTGCTTAAGTAGACAAAAATAAAATACATGTCACATTTTTACATGTTACATACCTTCAATATATTCATGGTTTCAATTAATTTGAGTCTTCAAGTGAGGTGAAGCATTATAGAAGTATTGAAACAATTTTTATAAATTTCCTGTATGATTAAATTTCCAATGGTTGAGTTATATGCCTCTGAATAAGGGGGATTTTATACTTTTAAATCTTACAGTAAAAGTAAAAGATACTGGAGAGATCATTGAAACAACATTTGAAAAAATAGCAAAAGAAACCAAAATTTACCAAGAAAGTAAAATCTATGAACCTATACTTGTAGTACTTGGGGAAGGACGATTACTGGAGAAGGTAGAAGAGGAAATATTACTGATGAATTTAGGTGAAAGTAAAGTAATTGAATTAGAGCCTGAAAAAGCCTTCGGTCAAAGAGATCCATCGAAGATAAAAGTTATACCAGCGAGGGAATTAACAAGTAAAGGTATATCTCTTAAACCAGGAATCAAAATTGAGACAGACGAAGGATTAGGAATTGTGAGGAGTATAGGTAGTGGTAGAGTAATTATAGACCTAAATCATCCATTAGCAGGAAAAACGTTAATATATGAAGTCCATGTCGTTAAAAAGATTGAGGATTTACGTGAAAAATTATTAGCATTAATTCATAGAAGAGTACCATCAATTGATGTATCTAAGTTCAATTTAAAAATAGAAAATACTAGACTTGTAATTGAACTCCCATCCGAAATATATTCACTAGAAGATCTACAACGCATTAAACGTAGTATAGTGAATGATATTGAAAAGCATTTTAAAAACGTTATAAAAAGAGTTGAATTTACTGAAATTTACGATGTATGAAACAAGTCAAGATGAGTAATACGTGAAGTAAATGTTTACGATAATATAAGTCTTTGGATATATGTTATCAAAGTCTAGTAACGTAAATCATAGTATTACAGACTCTACTAAAGAAAATTTTCTTTTAAATATCCATTAGATAAGATTTATTGGATTAATAAGCTTCATGTACTCAGTGTTTTGAGGTAGTACTGAATACTATCAAAAAGTTCTATGACCCAATAACACCCGTGACAATTGCTATTTCTTCAGCTTTTTTCCAACTTATTTCTTTTTCATTTAGTATAGTGTACCTATCGCTACGCACATCTTTAGCTTTAACTATAGCTTCTATTATTTCATATTCATCGACGCCTAATTCCTTAGCATTTGTTGGTGCTCCAACCATTGACAATGTATCTTTGATCCTCTTCCAATAACCTTTGTGAAGATATGTCATTATTATTGTACCAACACCGCACTGCTCACCATGCAAAGCTGGTTTTTTTGCTAAAATTTCAAGTGCATGACTAAATAGGTGTTCAGCTCCGCTACAAGGTCTGCTACTCCCTGCAATACACATCGCTACACCGCAACTTATCAGCGCTTCAATTACTGTTCTAATACTATCATCAGTTAAATGTCGTATTTCAGAGGCATACTTGACTACGAGTTTTGCTGACATTAAAGCTAATGATGCTGCATAATCTCCGTAATACTCTCCTATTCGCTTATTAGCTAACTTCCAATCTTTAACTGCTGTGAATTTTGCAATTATATCTCCGCAACCACTTGCTGTTAATTTGTAAGGAGCTCTAGCTATAATTTCAGAGTCAGCAATTATTGATATCGGGGGATTTACAATTATCGAGAACTTCTTATTATTGCTTTTCATTGAGACTATTGGAGATGCTATTCCGTCATGACTGGCTGCCGTGGGGACACTTATGTACGGTACATTCGTTTTGAAAGATATAAGTTTTGTCAAATCAATAACTCTACCGCCACCAACACCAATTATAGCACTAACATCTCTCAAATTTCGAATTTTCTCAGATATATTTTCAACTCCATATGTTGAAAAATCCTTAACCACAAATAGTTCGCTTTGTATGTTGGCGTTACATAATATATCATATACCTTCTCTCCGGCAATTTTATTAACATTTGGACCTGTTAAAATAACAGTTTTATTGCATAATTTAAGTTCATAACATACATGGCATATTTGATTTATTGCGTTCTTTCCAACTATAACCTTTTGGGGTAAAGAAATTTTGTGAACTGACAAAGTTGATCCTCCAAATCTATCGCATCAAATATATATCAGTGAACTCTTAAAATATTAATTGTATTCTTAATTTTAGTTGTTACTGGCTGAATAGTAAGGAGGATTAAGATAATGCGTCAGATTTATAATGGGTATATGAACAAGGTAATTCGTAGTGGAACTACGACTGTTGGATTAGTATGTTCAGATGGAGTAATCGTAGCCTCGGATAGAAGGGCTACAGCAGGTTTTTTTATTGCTCATCCACATGTCAAGAAAATATATAGGCTGGATGATCACATAGTAGCAACTATAGCAGGCATTGTAGCTCATGCTCAAGAAGTGATGAATATTACAAGTGCAAACATAAGACTCTACAGATACACATATAATAGGGCAATAAATGTTAAAGCAGCCGCAAGTCTTATTTCAAATCTCCTAGCACAAGCAAGAGCTTACCCATTTATCATACAATTGCTTATAGGTGGAGTAGATAAAAGCGGTCCCCATCTGTTCGCTTTAGATCCGTTTGGAACGCTAACTGAAGAAAAATATGCGGCTACAGGCTCCGGTGCATCTGTTGCTATTGGAATATTAGAGGATTCATTCAAAAAGGGATTACATGTAAATGAAGCAATGGATGTAGTTATACGAGCAATATCGTCCGCTATGAAAAGAGATCCTGCAAGTGGTGGTGGTTATGATATAGCTATAGTTACTAGTTATGGTATAAGAGAATATAGTAGCGAGAAGTTATCAGTAAAATAGTTTAAAAATTTGAATGGAAATACAGGTTGAATGATGATGGAAAGTGCACTATCACGCATTAGAGAAATTATAATTAAGAATATCCCGTTTGAAACAGGGGTAAGTAGGATAGAATTTGAAGGCCCAGAAATAGTTATTTACGTTTCAAAGCCAGAACTACTAATTGGGGAAGATATATTAAGGAAGATAGCAAAAGAGATTAAGAAAAGAATAATAATAAGAAGTGAATATGAATATCGCAAAAATAAACAAGAAACAATTGAGTATATTAGCACAAAAATACAGGAGAAAAACGTAAAAATAAAGGATGCAATTTTTGACGACACATTTGGTGAAGTTTATATAATGATAGGAGGAGGAGATTTTTTAAAACTTGAAAACGATCATGAATTATTGAGGCAAATAACCATGACCACCTTGTGGAAGCCAAAAATAGTTAAGGAACCACTAATGAAATCATTCATTAATGATTATATTATGAAAATTAAATTGCAAGACGGCGAATATAGAAGAAGAATTTTACGTAACATAGGTTCTAGGATACATAGACCGCTAATATTTCAATCCGGAGAAATAAGGATTATTTGTTTAGGAGGTTTTCGAGAAGTTGGACGTTCAGCGATACTTCTAGAAACAAGTGAAAGTAGAGTGTTATTGGATTGTGGCGTGAAACCAGGATTTACACATCCCTTACAGAGTTTTCCAAGAATTGATGTACCAGAATTCTCTATTGAAAATTTAGATGCAGTTATAATTTCACATGCACATTTGGACCATTGTGGTTTTTTGCCCTATCTTTTCAAGTATGGTTATGAGGGGCCAGTATATTGTACTTCACCGACCCTCGATTTAATGATTTTACTCTTAGTTGATTATTTGCAGGTAGCAGGAAAGGAAGGAATAAAACCGCCGTATTCAATGCAAGATATACAAGAGTTAGTATTACATACTATACCCATTGAGTATAATGAAGTAACAGATATAGCACCAGATACACGACTAACATTTTATAATGCAGGACATGTTTTAGGATCCGCCATTGTGCATTTACATATAGGAGATGGAGAATATAACGTTGTGTATACGGGAGATTTTAAATTTGGAAGAACTAAACTTTTGGAGCCAGCATCATATATATTTCCAAGAGTAGAAGCACTAATTATTGAAGGAACATACGGAGCCCCAACAGATATCCTTCCACAGAGAATAGAAGCTGAGGCAAAAATAATAGAAATAATTATTAAAACAATAAACAAAGGGGGTAAAGTACTTATACCAGTACTTTCAGTGGGTAGAGCTCAAGAAATATTGCTACTACTTAATGAAGCATTTAAATTGAATTATATAAAACCAGTACCGGTATATGTAGAAGGAATGATTCAAGAAGCTACAAGCATACACATGATTTACCCTTCAGGTTTATCAAAGAGAATTCGAGACCTAATAATACTCGAAAATAAAAGCCCATTTTTGAGTGAGTATTTCCACGTACTGCCACCCTCGGTAGACCGTGAATCAATAGCACATGGTGAACCATGTATAATAGTAGCCACTTCAGGTATGCTTACCGGGGGGCCTGCGCTCTCATATTTCAAGCTTCTTGCGCCGGACGAAAGAAATACGATAATATTTGTTTCATATCAAATTCCGGGGACATTGGGTAGACTTGTCTTGAGTGGAGTGAAAGAAATACCAATAGTCTCAGATTACGGGAGAAGCGAAATAATAAGAGTAAATATGTCTGTTTACTCAATAGAAGGTTTTTCTGGTCATAGTGATAGAAGACAATTACTGGGGTTTATGAAAAGGATTACACCTAAACCAGAGAGAGTATTTGTATGTCATGGGGAAGAAAGTAAAGTAATCGACTTAGCTAATACTTTCTCAAGGATATTTAAAGTAAATGCTTATGCTCCAAGCAATCTTGAAACCATAAGATTAAAATGAACATGTAAAGTTAACAATAACGACAGGGAAGTATTTTAATCAAGTTATGTGTGATGTGATTACCAGATGTCAAAATACTGTTTCATTATCTTCCATATCTTGTCACCAACGTAATGAATATTTTTAATAACTTTACCATGTTTCATAGTACATATAACATCTGATGAATATATGGTTTTACCTATGGCTATTGTCATGTTATATGAACATTCTAGTACTTGTATAATTTCATTTTCATGAAAAGAACCTATTACTTCAATTATACCAGGAACCATGATGTCGGCGCCATTAACTATACGTGGAAGTGCGCCTTGATCAATTATTACACATGGTAGTATACTTTTCTTTTCTTCAATACCAATGTTGTTTAATAGACTTATTGTTGGAAACAAAAGTTCATTTTCCATTTCTATCAATATAGGTTCCCCTTTTATGACGTAAACTTTAATATTGTCTAATATTACATTCTCAACATATATCTCTTGGTGCTTAGTTATTATATTTTGATATAGTAATGGATATCGACTACATACTCTACTAAGAAGCTTTTTGGTCTCTTTATTTTTTAATATGTATCTGTGCTTAATTTTTATTCTCAAGACTTTAATGCCTCCATTTTATCTAGATTAACTTTAACTACATAATAATTTTGGGGGGTTATCTTATAAGTTGCCATAGACTACTTAATTATCGTTACTTTTAAATTTACTGAGTTTAAAGACTACTAGGATGAATTAGGTGTTTCCGGATGAATGAAAGCACAACCAACGAAATTTTGCTTAAATCATTGGGAAAAATGGTTTATGTCAAATTGAAGGGGGAAAAGGTTATCAGAGGTTTACTTAAAAGTTTTGATCAACATTTAAACCTAGTATTAGAGAATGCTGAGGAAATTGAAGATAACAGCACGAAAGTTTTAGGAACTTTAATAATTAGAGGGGACAACATAATATTAATTTCACCAGTATTAATGTAATTAAAATTAGGAGGTGTGAAGTTGTGGTAAAGGGAACCACATCATTCGGTAAAGCGAGTAAAAAGAAGACACATATTAGATGTAGAAGATGTGGTCGCAATTCATACCACATTAGGAAAAAATATTGTGCTGCATGTGGGTTTGGTAGTTCAAGTAAACTTAGAAAGTATGCATGGGTTTTAAATAAGTAGTGATTTGATGAAATAAATTTCTTAAAACTTGCAGTGTATGAGCTTACCTTCCCCCATCTTTCCCATCTTTCAAACGAAGTCAGTGAAAAAATTCCGGAAAAATATTGGTTTTCACAACCTAAACAAAACTTTGGAATCTACCTGTTAACCTCGCAATAAAGTCTAAAGAGTTCCAAGATAAACATTGGCGGTTGGACAAAATTTAGGTGTAGGATTATCAAATCACCTCTTAACGTCTTCACCTTCAAGTAAGTAAGTCGTGCTTACTCTTCATACCATGTCAAGAAGAGAATAAGTGGACCGGGCGGGATTTGAACCCGCGGCCTCCTGCGTGCAAGGCAGGTGCTCTTCCAGACTGAGCTACCGGCCCTTCATATCCTATATGATTGGTTTTAGTAATTTAAATTTTATGAAGAATATATTTAAAGGCCGCCGGCGGGATTTGAACCCGCGGCCTACAGGTCCACAGCCTGCCGCTCTTCCAGACTGAGCTACGGCGGCCAGTGATATTCTGTACATAGTATTAGAATTCTTGATAATATTTTTATCTCTAAAATATGTAGGTCATAGTCATACACTCTTTTTATCATTATTCTAAATTATCTTTCAGGTAAATTGTATCTTAATATGGCAGCTATACCGCCAAAAGCCTTACGTAGTTGTTCACCTTCATCTGTTTCTGTTGATATTAATTCAACCCTTATATTATTTGATTCAGCCTTTTCAACTACATAATCTAGCAAGTTATTTCTATATTTAATTTCCAATGGAGTACCACATTTGGGGCAAGTTTCATTTAAAATCTTATAAGTTCCTGAGATATTGATAACTAACTCTTTATTAAATCCACAAGTTGAGCATTGAAAGAATATTTTTTCGAGATTTTCGAAATATGTGGATACAAGTATTTTTTCAGCTAAATTTAAGGAGATAGCCCGTTCCACTTCATTAAGTCCATAAGTTATGCTATTGCTGTCTTTAGCAAGGTACAATAGAAATTCTTGTATTAGATTCTTCTCACGTATGTACTTAACATTTTGTAATATATTTTTACTTCTGTTTAATAACTCATAGATTCCTTCGTCACCAGTATATCCAACATCTAACACTCCAATGATTTTTGATTGAAGTTGATAATGTAAATAATTGCCTTTTACAAATTCTTCTTTTGTTTTCCCAGGCCCTCCAATGATTATTCCACTCAAATTTGCATATGGATTGAGAAAGTATTTTTCTGCATATTCTGATACTCTTTTGTAGAATTCGTGCGCCATTTGTTCGATTACACGTTCGTACCTTCTTTGAGATTGCCCTCCAGCGTCGTGTTTTCCCGGAACTCCGGACGTTATTGTATCAAGTATCTGTAATTGTCTACCTTTTAGTAAAGCGAACGTTGCTTCACTACGATCCATTACGATTAAACCATAAATTTCTTTTTCGCTTACTAACTCTTTAAGTGGATCTAAATAAAATTTGCTATCACATCTGTATAAGTATGTTTTTACGGGCTCTGGTGGTACCAATATATGTACCTCCATTTTTTCATCCCCAGGGATACCTGTAGAAACATATCCACAAAAAATTATAAGTCCATTTTTAGGAACAGTCTTAAATAATTTTAATCTCTGCATACATGAAGTTAATGCGTCAAGGACGTGGTGTCGAGTTTTTCTATCTTTAATATTACTTGCTTGAGAATATTCTTGTTTTAAAACATTAATAACATCAGTTAGTTGACGTTCTGGGGGGATATATAAACTTATTAATTCAGTTCCTCTACCCTCTTTTTCTTCAAGTTCTTTTATTACTTTTTTCAACCTGTATTCATCTAACAATTCTTTTTCGGTAACTTCCGTCAATTTAGTACACCTGAAAGTTAGTAAAGGCTAAAAAAGATAATTTGTTAAACTTTATATAAACTTTCTCACGAAATAGTCATGGGTATCAATGAAAAAAGTAGTTGTAAGACTTGGAGGGCACCTAATTGCTGATTCCAGCAAAATAAATGTTGAAAGAATAAGCGAATTTGCTAAAGTATTTAAGGAAATTTACAATAAAGGATATCTTTTACGAGTAGTTGTTGGAGGAGGGTATTATGCGAGGGAATACATAAATACTGCAAATTACCTTTCATCATCAGAATTTGAGAAAGACTATTTGGCAATAATGATAACTCGTGCAAATGCTTTTTTAGTAATGTTAGCTCTTAAAGAATATGCATATAACAGGATTCCACAAACATTAGATGAATTTTTGAGCATAAACAATTTAACTAATAAAATAATAGTTTGTGGAGGTTTAACTCCAGCACAATCGACAATGACTGTTGCGGCAATTATAGCGGAAGCTATAGGTGCAGATTTAATTGTAAACATGACTGATGTGGATGGAGTATATACCCATGATCCTAAAAAACATCCAGATGCTGAACTTTTGAAAAAAATTACCACATGTAAACTTAAAAATTTGTTAAAAAATCAGTTGGTACGAGCGGGTTTTTATGAGTTAATAGATCAACATGCAATAAACATTATTGAACGTTCAAAGATACCGTTAAGGATAATAAATGGTAAATGTGTTGAAAATTTATTAAAAGTAATCAATGGTGAAGACATAGGTACATTAGTGATTGTAGAAGAACTGAATAAAAAGTAAGGAAGAGTAAAATAAATATAGTAGAAAAATAATAAAAATATTTAGCCCACACATAAACGGCGGCGTCGATTGGACGGGGAATACAAGCTTCCCCTGTATGAAAAATCGGCCTCCAAGTGTGGGCACATTAGTGTAGACCTAAAAATGCGTTCTTAGGTCTGAAATGGGGTTAACCCCTGTGGAAACCCCCAAATAAAATTCTGCGGTCGTACTAAACCCCGGTTGATCCTGCCGGACCCGACTGCTATGGGGGTGGGACTAAGCCATGCGAGTTAGCATCCCAGGCAACGTTGGGATGCAGCGGACGGCTCAGTAAAACATGGCTAACCTACTCTGGGGATGGGGATAACCCCGGGAAACTGGGGATAACCCCCAATAGGAGAAGAGTGCTGGAATGCCTCTTCTCTGAAAGGGTGTTAGGACATGCCCCTAACATCGCCCCAGAATGGGGCCATGGCCCATCAGGTAGTTGGTGAGGTAACGGCTCACCAAGCCTATAACGGGTACGGGCTGTGAGAGCAGGAGCCCGGAGATGGGCACTGAGACAAGGGCCCAGGTCCTACGGGGCGCAGCAGGCGCGAAACCTACACAATGTGCGAAAGCACGATGTGGTCACCCCCAGTGCTACTCGCTAAGAGTAGCTTTTCCCCGGTGTAAAAAGCCGGGGGCAATAAGCGGGGGGCAAGTCTGGTGTCAGCCGCCGCGGTAATACCAGCTCCGCGAGTGGTCGGGGCGATTATTGGGTCTAAAGCGTCCGTAGCCGGCCCGGCAAGTTTTCAGCTAAAGCCCAGGGCTTAACCTTGGGAAGGCTGAAAATACTGCTGGGCTAGGGGGCGGGAGAGGCTGAGGGTACTCCTGGGGTAGGGGCGAAATCCTATAATCCCAGGAGGACCACCAGTGGCGAAGGCGCTCAGCTGGAACGCGCCCGACGGTGAGGGACGAAAGCCGGGGGAGCGAAGGGGATTAGATACCCCCGTAGTCCCGGCTGTAAACGATGCGGGCTAGGTGTTAGGTGGACCTTGAGTCCACCTAGTGCCGCAGGGAAGCCGTTAAGCCCGCCACCTGGGGAGTACGGCCGCAAGGCTGAAACTTAAAGGAATTGGCGGGGGAGCACCACAAGGGGTGAAGCCTGCGGTTTAATTGGAGTCAACCCCGAGAACCTTACCGGGGGCGACAGCAGGATGAAGGCCAGGCTGACGACCTTGCTAGACGAGCTGAGAGGAGGTGCATGGCCGTCGCCAGTTCGTGCCGTGAGGTGTCCGGTTAAGTCCGGCAACGAACAAGACCCCCACACCTAGTTGCTACTTGGCCTTGTTAAGGTCAAGGCACACTAGGTGGACTGCCGCCGCTAAGGCGGAGGAAGGAGGGGGCCACGGCAGGTCCGTATGCCCCGAAACCCCCGGGCCACACGCGGGCTGCAATGGCGGGGACAATGGGTTCCGACCCCGAGAGGGGAAGGTAATCCCATAAACCCCGCCTCAGTTGGGATCGAGGGCTGCAACTCGCCCTCGTGAACATGGAATCCCTAGTAACCGCGTGTCATCAACGCGCGGTGAATACGTCCCTGCTCCTTGCACACACCGCCCGTCGCTCCATCCGAATCGGGTTTAAGTGAACTCCAGCTCGCTAGGGGCTAGAGTGAACTTAAACCCGATGAGGAGGGAGAAGTCGTAACAAGGTGGCCGTAGGGGAACCTGCGGCCGGATCACCTCCTACGTTACAATTTGGGGGCTACTAGAGGGGTTAACTCCTTCCATGCAATCTGAAGGTTTCATCCTTCAGATGAAGGGCTGAGAATTTTTCAATGAAAAGCCGCGCAAAGGTCATGTATAGTTGGGGGCGTTAATTGATATGATTTATGAGTTATATCGCAAATAAGCCACCTGGTGGATGGCTCGGCTAGGATGCCGAAGAAGGACGCGGCAAGCGGCGAAATGCTCCGGGTAGGCGCATGCAGCCATCGATCCGGAGATTTCCGAATGGGACTTCCTGGTATGGGTGAAGAGCCCATACCATTTGGGGCATTTATAAAGTGCCCTAAAGGGGAACCCCCCGAACGGAAACATCTTAGTAGGGGGAGGAGGAGAAATCAATAGAGATTCCCTGAGTAGGGGCGACCGAAAGGGGAGGAGCTCAAATTGAATCCATTAGGGAAACCTAATGGAGATGTAAGGTTAGTGGGACCTAACAGTATGATCTCCTTCCAGGAGAAGTGGAAGTGGCCTGGAATGGCCCGCCGTAGAGGGTGATAGCCCCGTACACGTAATCCTGGGGGGGTGAGGTTAGGCTCCAGAGTACCACGACTTGGTTTGGTCGTGGTAAGTAGGGAGGCACCAACTTCCAAAGCTAAATACATTCCTAGACCGATAGTGAAATAGTACCGTGAGGGAAAGCTGAAAAGTACCCCGAGAGGGGGGTGAAAAGAGCCTGAAACCAGGTGGTTACATTAGATGTAGCCTTAAAGAGATGAATCTTTCCGAAGGAAAGCCTGGTGACAGGCGAGTACGAGGAAAGACGATCAGGGTTACATCATCCGTCTGGAAACACGGGCCAGGGAGTTCATGATTGTGGCGAATCTAAGAGGTCAATCCTCGAAGGTGTAGGGAAACCGACATGCCCGCAACCAGTATAAAATGCTGGTGAGGGGCGAGGTCCGAAAGGGCCTGAAGCCACAATCATGAGACCCGAAACCGGGCGATCTAGGCCTGGGCAGGGTGAAGTCGGGGGAAACCCCGATGGAAGCCCGAATGGGTGTTGACGTGCAACTCACTCCAATGACCCAGGCCTAGGGGCAAAAGACCAATCTAGCCCGGTGATAGCTGGTTCCCTCCGAAGTGGGTCTTAGCCCAGCCCACCCGGAGATAGTTGGTGGGGTAGAGCACTGATTGGGTGATAAGGGGTCGAAAGACCCCGTCACCCTTTCAAACTCCGAACCCACCAACGTCGTAGAGGGGTGGAGACGGGTACTCGGGGTAAGCCTGAGTACCGAGAGGGAAAAAACCAGGACTGAGGTTAAGGCCCCTAAGTGCCGGTTAAGTGTCCTAAAGGGCGTCTTCGGCCTTAGACAGCGGGGAGATAGGCTTAGAAGCAGCCATTCTTTAAAGAGTGCGTAACAGCTCACCCGCCGAGGCCGAAGGCCCCGAAAATTAACGGGGCTTAAACCGGCCGCCGAGACCTCAGGGCACGCCCTCATTGAGGGCGTGATCCGGTAGGAGGGCGTCCTAGTTGGTCAGAAGCTAGGTTGTGAGACCTAGTGGACCGACTAGGATTGCAGATCCTGGCGGTAGTAACAGCAAAGCCGGGTGGGAATCCCGGCCGCCGAAGGGGCCAGGGTTCCTCGGCAATACATCGTTAGCCGAGGGGTAGCCGGTCCTAAGGTGGGACGTAACTCGTTCTCACCGAAGGGGAAACCGGTTAATATTCCGGTGCCATGAGGGTACGATTGCGGCAACGCAAGTCCAATCCCTAACCCCTCTGGATAGGCTGAGTGAGGTCGCCACCTCACTCAAGTGTTGAAGTCCGGGAAGAACCGTAATGGTGAGAACCGGACGAAGACATGATGAGCTGCTTAAAGGCAGTTCAGCCGATTCCAGGGGGCCATGAAAAGGGGATTGGAAAGGATCCCTCATGCCCGTACCTAGAACCGACACAGGTGTCTCTAGGTGAGAAGCCTAAGGCGTGTCGGGGCTACCCTGGGCTAGGGAACTCGGCAAATTGGCCCCGTAACTTCGGGAGAAGGGGTGCCTGAGGTCTTCAGCTTCTGCTGGGGATCTCAGGTCGCAGTGACTAGGGGGACCCGACTGTTTAATAAAAACATAGGTCCCCGCTAGCCCGTAAGGGTGTGTACGGGGGCTGAATCCTGGCCACTGGCGGTCCGTGAAACCCGAGTTCAATCGGGCGAAGCGCCGCCGAAGGCCGGGAGTAACTCTGACTCTCTTAAGGTAGCCAAATGCCTTGCCGGGTAAGTTCCGGCGTGCATGAATGGATCAACGAGGTCCCCGCTGTCCCAGCCCAGGGCCCGGTGAACCCACCTGGTGGTGCACAGTCCACCAACCTCCAGCGGGAAGAGAAGACCCCGTGGAGCTTTACTGCAGCCTGCTGCTGGGAAATGGTTATGGATGCATAGCGTAGGTGGGAGCCAATGAGGTAGTTCTTTCGGGAACTACAAAGGCGCCAATGGAACACCACCCTTCTGTAACCGTTTCCCTAACCCAACCATAGGTTGGGGACAACGGCAGGTGGGCAGTTCGGCTGGGGCGGCACGCCTGCGAAAAGGTAACACAGGCGCCCAAAGGTCGGCTCTGGTGGGTCAGAAACCCACCGTAGAGGGCAAGGCCAAAAGCCGGCTTGACTGCGCCCTTGAAAGCAAGGGGCGCAGGGGGGAAACCCGGGCCTAGCGAACGTTCGTGCCCCCTTTGGTGGGGGCCGGACATGACAGAAAAGTTACCCCGGGAGTAACCGGCTCGTCGCGGGCGAGAGCTCACATCGACCCCGCGGTTTGGTACCCAGACGTCGTCTCTTCCCATCCTGGGAGTGCAGCAGCTCCCAAGGGTGGGGCTGCCCGCCCATTAAAGGGGAACGTGAGATGGGTTTAGACCGTCGTGAGACAGGTCGGGCTCTATCTGCTGGAGGTGCCGGCCGCTTGAGGGGAGGGTGCCCTTAGTACGAGAGGAACGGGGCGCCGCGGCCTCTGGTGTACCGGTTGTCTGGCAAGGCATCGCCGGGCAGCCACGCCGCAGAGGATAACCGCTGAAAGCATCTAAGCGGGAAGCCTCCCCCAAAAATAAGCGGCCATTCCCCAGTTATGGTGTAGGCGACTACACATTGCTGGGGACGAGGGTGGGGATAAAAGATCCCGTTGATGGGGTGGAGGTGTACGTGCCAAGACCTAATGGTCGAGGCACTCAGCCTGCCACTTCCAATAACCCGAGGCGGTATAACTCGTAAATCATATCAAACGAAACTACCTAACTATGCATGACCTACCTTAAATTCTTGTTTGGGGTGAGTAGTAGAGCGAGCGCCGGACAAAATCATTGTTGATTTTGTCTGAGGAAGCCCACTCCGCGTGGCACCACAACCCCTTTAATGGGGTGGGGCGAGAGCCCCAGCTTGACACAGAAACGCCACCTCTTCCAGTAATATGAGAATGATGCAGACGTAGGACTTGTAAAAGGCCGAGTAAGCTGCTGACAATACTGGAAGATTGGTTGCAACGGTCAAGCTTGTGGGGGGTAAGGCCAAATAAGGCTGATGAAGGCCACAGGAGGCTGAGGTAGGCCGCTTAGACGAATCTCGCTTTAAACAGAAGGTGGGCTACTACTACTCACCCCAAACCTTTTTGAAAACATAGTATCCATATTCAATAATTCTACGTCATTTTTAGCTTTAAGATAAGATTCTATGAATTCTCTATTTAATAAGAGAAAATTTAATCCCCATTTAAACAACGATAACATCTTTATAGCTAAATTCTCTTCACCTAAAAGTATTAGTGCTGCAGAAAAAGCTTCTACAGAGCTTAGCATGTAAGGTGTTGCATAATTAATTGGATTTGCTGCTAAAAAAAGAGGTAAGCGTCTACTACCACTTAAATTTTTAAGTACATTCAATATATTAGCACTCTTCCATGAACAATCAATAACAGTGATGCCATTACTTTTTGCGATGTGTTCATCTAATATACTTAAAATTTTATTTGAAAAGGGATTTAAAATTATAGAGTGTTTAACATCTCTTATGGATTTAACGAATGTTACAAAGCCGAATTTCTTAAGTTTAATTGAGGTACATTTACTTGGATCGCATTGATGAAAATGGAGTATATAGAGATTATACGAATATGAGCTTTGCTTCATCAATATTATGATATTTACCACAAATCCTTAAATTTTAGTTTAACCAATATAATGTGGGATCAAGTATGAGCATAGCATTTGTACTGATAAACACTGAAATAGGTTCTGAAAGGGAAGTAGCAAATGAAATTATAAAAATTGAAGGTGTTGAAGAAACATACGTAATATATGGCGTCTATGATGTAATTGCAAAAGTAAGAGCAGAAAACCTAGACAAGCTAAAAGAGATAATAACTATGAGAATAAGAAAGTTAAGTAAAGTTAGATCAACTCTAACGATGATAGTTGTAGAAGAAGGAAAAAAGTGAGAGAGAATCGTGAAACTTCACATTGGAATTGATAATACTGATTCATTATACGGTGGATGCACAACATATGTTGGAGCGTTAATCGTGGAAGAACTTTTAAAAATAAAAGAAATCAAATTTATCGATTACCCTAATTTAATAAGACTTAACCCAAATATACCTTGGAAGACTAGAGGTAATGGTGCAATAGCCTTAAGAATAGAAATCAAAGATAGTGAAGAAAGCATTATGGAGAAAATCGAAGAATTAGTAACTGAAAAAGTTTGGGAAAACTCATATGTAGATGATGGCGCTGAACCTGCAATAGCATTTTTAATAGGCGACCCCAAAGAAGAATTAAAAATTTTTGCACTTGAATCTGTGAAAAGGATTATAAACATCGAAACTGCAGAAAAAATAGCTAAGTATAACAATGTTAAATTGATAACACTGAAAAATAAAAAGAGAGGGATTATAGGGGCATTAAGCGCTGTAGGAATACCCTTAACATACATGGATTACACATTTGAATTATTGACTTACAGAAAAAGAGAAAATTGGGGTACAGAGCGCAAAATAGACATACGAAGTATATATGAAATGGATAGAATTACATCACCCTACACATTCAACAACATAGATTATAATGCACAAAGAGTATTGATAACTCCTAGAGGACCAGATCCTGTGTTATATGGAATACGGGGAGAGAGTCCCAAAATACTATTAGCAGCTATGCAGAAAATAAAAGTATATGAACCTATAGAAAGATGGGTCATATACAGAACAAATCAAGGTACTGACATGCATTACAGGAAAGTAGAGAAAATAACAGATATAAGAAGCTATGATGCCATACGAATAACTGGAAAAATATATGAAAAACCAAAAGTTATACCTGGAGGACATGTAATACTATCAATAACCGATAATGAAAAAACTATTAATTGTGCAGTATACGAACCAACAGAAAATCTCAAAAAAATAGCAGTAAAATTAATGCCTGAAGATATAGTAGAACTATATGGTGTAACAAAACCAATTAAGAACGGAAAATTAACTTTAAATATTGAAAAAATAAACATAAAAAAGCTAATCAACTTAAAGATACAAGCAAATCCGAAATGTCCAATATGTGGAAAAACAATGAAATCTGAAGGCAAAGATAAAGGATATGAATGTAAAAAATGTAAATACAAATCAAAAAATGAAAAAAGAGAGATACCCTTACAGCGAAAAATAATAGAGGGAATATATTTACCACCACAAAAATCCCAAAGACATTTAACGAAGCCAATAATAAGATACGGAAGCGAGAAGAATCATGAACCATGTAAACCAATTAAAAATTGGTACTGGAGTGAAACCCTAAATGATATCCAACTCTTATAACTATCTATAAACTTACATATAAACCACTAAAAATAGGAGTAGTAAAACTTATTGCCCAGAAAATTACACTAATAGTAGTAACAGTATATAAAGCGGGGTGGGCTAGCCAGGTTATGCCGCGGGGCTCATAACCCCGAGGTCGGTGGTTCAAATCCACCCCCCGCTACTAAGTAACTGTTTCTTATCAAAAATTAAGACATAATTATTACCACTATCTCCTTAAAAAAGACCAACTAGCTCTGAACAACCAACAACTCCGATGGGCTCCTCTCTTTCAACTATGCTTTCCATCTCAACAATTTTAATTGTTATTATCTTATTATCTTAAAATTGTCTAAATGATAATTACCCAGCAATTTTAACTTAAAAGACTTTTATGTATATAGTCTGGTCCGTAACCCTACTTAAAATAAATAGACCCCTAAAAACTCAATTTTAATAAATTTTTAATGACGAATGATGACATTTAGTCAATATAAACATTAATTTTTTAGATGACAAAACATTTAATAACTAATGTAGTATTGGATGATCTTATGTTACCTTATTAGATACATATTCATCATAACAATTATTAAGTATAACAATCTTAGTATTATATTAAATAAACTATAATTCTGACCCTTGAAACTAAATGAATTGCCATATATAAATATTTCTATAATAAGAAACATCAAAAAAAATATATCCATAAAGTCCATGATAAATTAAATCATAGTTTGTGAAAAAATTTGTAACTATATATCTAGATTTAAACAGATTAAATAGAAAAACTTCACTTGGTTATAGTTCATTGTATAGTTGATGATACATTTATACTAAAATTTTGATTGATAATTGTATAATTCTTTTAATTTTAAACGTCCTATATTTTGAATGGGACTTATCCCCAGTATTTCCATTGGAAAACATAAAGACTTTATTTATTAATATTACTACTATAGGAGGGTATAATACGTAACTCAAAAAAAACAGAGAAAAAAATCAATGTTTATTAACAAAAAGAATTATATACTAAAATCTCTAATAGCCACTAGAGTATTTCCAAACATAGATAAACACAATGTTTTTACCTGAGTATTTCCATAAGAAACTAAGGGGTGCCGTTGTCCCTCATTGATGATGAGCAAGCATATAGGCTGGCACAATTTGTACCTGCTAATGAAAGGACAAAACTTTTGAATATAATTCTAGAAGCCTTTGGTGAAAATATATCTAAAACTGCTAAGGAAATTAAAGTTTCTCGCTCTCAAATATATCGTTATCTTGGTAAAACCAGACGAAGAGATGTACCTTCAGATGAAATTTTAGCAAGGATAATAATTGTTGCTTACAGGTTGCGTCCAGCTCAAACAAAAGATTTCTTTAAATTCCTTTTGAGACAAATGAGAGAACTTGTCTCAAATATCTAAAAAATTAAAATTTATGTTAATTTTGAAATAATATACATTCTAAATTTAAATAGGGAGTCTTCTTGTCCCTTGGAAAATTTTTAAGTTTAAAATTTTTAAATGAGGGGAATATTCCTCACCTATTTAAATATGAAAGATCCCTATTTCCTCTTTTGATTCTAAATCCATCATATACCATTGTAATTATGAGTTTTAGGTTTTTCCATTTCCCCATCCCTCTAATCTGTTCGTTAAGCTGATGTTAAATTTTTTCTTTAACAAAACATCAGAAATTTACATGTTTTAGTTTTCTATTTGATGAACTATAAATGTAATAATCACAAATGATTCAAATTCAATATATAAATTTTTCTATCATCAAATCATTAAGGTTGATACCTCCATGAATTTTTCATGAGCTTCTACATCATCATTTCCAAACATATTTTTATTACATAATAAAGTCCCGGTAAAATTGAGAATTTCAATTGTTTATTTTATAGTTCACTAGATAGTTAAACCAAAGGAGAGTCTTAATATCATGTTATACCTTTCCTTATACCAAGGTTGAAAAACAATTAAACACAAAAATAATTGAATTACTTTTTGGAGTGTCATTAAATTTAAACAAGAGCCAGGTTGTTTTAGAATTAAAATTTTCTTTTATAGCAGTTGACCTCTATAGAAATTAGTATTTACAACAGATTAACCCCTTTATTTCCACTGGAAAATTACAAAAACAATATTTTTTGTAATTTTAAACTTAATAAAATATATAAAACCTATACCGTGCATTTATTATCCAAATTTTTCTGTTTTTCCAATAAATAGGTTTATTTTTTATTTATTTTTGTTTTATACTGTTGTAAGCAAGTTTTATATAAATGCTATTTGAATATTTATTCCGAATCCCTTGTTTATTGCGGTGAGGCGTTATTATGGTGACTAATAAGAAAAAGGGTAAATGGTTGATACAATATGTGTCTCCTGAGGGTAATAAAATCACTATCTCTATGGAAGGGAATTTTAGCTCTGAAAAAGTTAAACAAATAACTGAATTGCTTGAGTTAATGGATGTATCATCAGGTATTAGTAGTGATAAAAGTGATATTGATGTGTTTAGTACATCACATGAAAGAACTAGACGGAATATTAAAGAGCTTCTACTTTTGTTATTAGAGAGAGATTTTAAGAATTGTTGGTTTAGCAGTAAGGATGTAGCAGAAGCCTATTATAAAACATACGGTGAACGATTGCCTATTAATGTTGTTTCATCCTATTTATCAAGGTTATATCATTCTGGAGTTCTTTCTTATAAGGGATCTAGACTTAAAAGATTATATTGTATTAATAGCTAAACCCGGCAATTTTTGTTATAAAAGTTTTAAAATTATGGGCAAATCAACATCACAACATCACAATATGATGTGTAAATCACTTTTTCTTCATCATTATTATCTTGTTTCCAAAGTTTTTTTAAATAATAAGAAAGGTTGTTAAATTACTCTATTATGATGTATTGTCTTACTTCTTCTGGTACAATATATTTATATGGCCACACTTTTTCATCTCTAACTAATATACCTTCATTAACTAGTTTCTTAAGAAGTCTACTTACATGTTCTCTTGTTTTTCCTAAACGTTTTGCTAATGCTGTTCCACCTCTGATATCGGGGTTGCTAGCCAGTATTCTTATTATTTGTTTTTCAGTTTCATTTAAACCATTTAACTTGCTTGTAATATCAATTTTTTCTGTTAAAGCTCCCTCCTCTTTGCCCTTTTTAATACGTGTAGTTCTCAAAGACTTCTGAGGTTGTGTTTGATTAATGTCTGTTACTTCTTTCTGTTGCTCTTGTCTTAGTTGTGTATTCTTGTCAACAACAACTCTCCTCTCACCACTAATGCTTATATATTCATTTAAAATATTTTCCATTCTACGTATCTTACTTAATATTGTATACAATTGATTTTCCACAGATTCAAGTCTTTCCTCTAAACTTCTTATTCTTAAGAACTTTCTACTGATCAGATCTAGATAATCTATTATTTCTTTATGTAGTTCTTGCAAACTTTTTTCTATTGAATTTTCTTTGTTGTTTGTCATGTTTATTACCACTATCCTTTTCTCACTTTCAGGATGACATACTACATATCACTTTCCATACTTAAAAATTTTTGAATCTTTCACATTTTTTTAAACATAAACTTAAAAATCACTTAACGTATTTTTCCATAGTTATAGCACACCACATTTATTTCTAAATTTTCTGCTTAAAATTTTTGATTTCCATTGCTTCATGATAAAAATGTGATTTAACTAAATAATATCACGATCACTGTATTAATCACATACTCTTATTGTATTGAACTCTTATTGTATTGAATTATCTGAGAAACTAAAAACCTAACAATAAAACGGAATCCTATACTCACCACACCAATAATTGGTACCATTTCAATTATTTGAATTATATACTTTTTGTTATTACATTAATTTCTTCTATTGTTTACTCAAAACATAATGATACTTTCATGATAAAGGTTTTTGATTTACAATTGTCATATAATTATAATTAAAGTAAAACTAATTTTATTATACTCTCAAATAGACTTCTTTTTATTGGTAATTAAAATAACTCTTGTTTAATGCGATTATCAGAAGTATTTTAATGGGTATCTAAATGTCTTCGAATGTCAACTACACTAAGTTTAAAAATATTTATTTTCAGACACCTATTCAATAAATGTAACATTAATGACTTTTTGACTTACAAATACTATAGTTCCATGATTTAAAGCAAAATCAAATGAAAATTAGAAAACATAATGCCAAAATTATAATTCATTTGAATTATAATAATGGAAACACAAAAAACTTCATACTCCGTAACTAACGGTGTTTAGAATCCTAGAATAAAAACTGTTTAAATACTATTTTAAACTTAAACTAAAAGTTCTAATCTTTAGACTATCACACATTCAAAATAAATAAATAATGGACATTTGAAATCTTCATTCAATTATATCAGTAGCCCCACTTGAAGATACAATTACAAGAAGGAGTATGAAAATTAATCATACATTTACTAACTTTGTTCAAAATCCCAAAAAAGGATGGTAATCGGCTATTACGGGGATCGGTAATAGATGCCTCCTCCGACTGATAATATAACTTGAAATATGTTTCGATGCTTAGAAAATATAGTTTAGAAGTGCTCTTTGCACAATCTTTGTGCAAAGAGGGCTGATGAGGAAAAAGAATAAGATTAGCTATTAACATTATGTTACATTTGTCAACCTTTTTTGAAGGTCGGATTTTGAAATTGAAATCACAACGTGATTTACATCACAAACTTCTAATCACTTTTTTATCATAAACTAATGATTAATAGTTCTGCTAATCCTTTGGCGGAAATATTTTTCCTATACAAACTTTATGTATAACTTATCGTTGTTATTTCATAACTAAAATTTATTTTATGACAGATGAGGGTGATGGACATCATCATCCTATATCTTTATAAATGAAAATAGTCCCATATTTCCAAGCATGACTACTGTTATGAAAATTAGAGTAAAAGCCAATATTTGTATTGGAGTAACTCTCAGACCTCTTATTTCTTCTTCAAAGAATCGTATTAATCCTGCTCCGGTGATTGGCATATAAGTGTCTCCTCTTTTCCTCCTCTTAGACATAAATACCAGCCCCCTACCTACCTACCTAAACTATTACAATACATAAGCATAAATATTGCTACTGATTATTTAGATATACTTGGTGTATAAATGCAATTGTGCGAAGTTCAAAAAATTATAAAAACGTTATACCTGCATAGAGATCTTGAAAGAGGTTTAGAGAAAACTTTTGTTTGGTTTATTGAAGAAGTTGGTGAACTAGCTACCGCAATTAAAGATAAGAATAGGAAAAATTTGGAAAATGAATTTGCAGATGTATTAGCTTGGCTTATATCATTAGCTAACCTGTTAGATATAGATATAGAATATGCTTTTATCTCTAAATATGGTAACTTCTGTCCTCGATGTAAATGTACACCTTGTAGATGCCCAAAAGAATAGTGTATCCTATAGACACCATAATTTGTCCTAAACTGGATCAATCCAATTGCAAACTAAATTTATATTTAAAAGAGCAATTACTTAATTTTGGATTTAGCGTTATTGAGAGGGAATTCTAATACGTAATAACAACCCCATTAAAACATATACATATAATCGATCGAATATATGGACATATAGCCACGAATATCAAGTTAAATTGATGTAATAACCAAAAATGTCGTACTATATTGTGAAGTACCTGGCTTCAGGTCGAAGGTCATCGATTATTAAGAAATATAGAAGTGCAGTTTACCTACAGTAAGAAATGTCAAGAACCTTGTTGGCATCATCATCTGCTGTTCTATATTGAATAAGTTAGCAGAAGATCGAACAGTATTAGTAGATCGGGACCTAAAACAGTAAAGATAAAATTATTACAGTATGCAAACTACTAGTGGATAATATTTTTCCAATCATTGACTTTAAAAGGTAATTTTAACATGGTATAGTGAAGGATATAAAATCACGTTAAGTCACAATTAAATATAATCCAAAATTTTTGACTGCCTACCTCTCTCACTTCTGTCAAATATTATTTGTATCTCCCTTTTTATTAGGTCAATAGTTTGTTTATAGTATGCCGGTAAATTATACTTTGTAACTAAGCTTTCCGCAAATGACAAGTATTTTACTATGTTAGTCTTATGTACGGTTAACAGTATTTTCCCACCGCATTTTCTACATTTTCCAAGAAATGGAGGTCTATCATATTTTGCATTACATTTTACACAGCGTGAAGTTTGTGTAGAGAAAGCTCGTAAATTCCCCATAAGGTCCGGTATGAAATGATGTTGTAAAACTCTTCTAACAACATCCTTTACATCCACAGCACGCACCTTTTCTGCCATTTTTAATTGGTGGAAAATTTTTTCACTTATAGTCTTAAGTTTTTTATATGACGAAATCTTTGGACCTCGGTCTATGTATGTTGTATTCACTGTAAATTTTAATCCTTCATATGGCGATGATTTGCTTAATTTATCTTTTACTTTTTCTATAATTAAACTGACCTCCTTTGGGTCAGAGCCTACTAATGTTTTTTCATAAAATTCTAAAGGAATTTTTTCACATACCTCCATATTAAAGACCTCATCATCTACCTCGTTTGGATCTACAATTAATGTTACAACCAATGGAGCATCCATGAATCCTCCAGTCTTTTCTGGTAAGTAAATTTTAGAAAAATTGAGGAAGACATCCAGAGTTAGTGATATGGAATCTTCATCACCATCACAATTCCTTCTTTTTGCAGCATGCCAGTATGGATGTGCAAAACATACTTTTGCATCTGTAAAACCTATTATTCTTCCAATAACACCACACGATGTATGAGGTGCTAAACCAATAATCATGTGTCCTAAAAGCTCTTCTTTCTTTTTTATATTGTAGAATGGTTTAGACCTATAATATTTGACAAGTAAATCGTCAATAAATTTCGATACCTTAATTAGATATTCAGCAGCTTCTATGGGTATTATTATATCATGAATTTTTAATTCCACAATTTGTTCATCATCTTTTAATTCATTACCATTAATGTCTTTGGTATATCCTAGTTCATTTAATTTTTCTATAGATGTCTTTATCTCTTTAGGCTTAAAATGTGTTAGTGGAGCATTTGTAACATCGAATCTTATAGTACCATCCTTATAGACAAAGACTCCATATTTTGCCCTTAATATTCCTTTTTCAAGGGGTTCTGGTATTCTAAATTTATTCATTAATTTTTTAACTCCCTTAATAATTCTTGGAGGCGTTCTTATACCTAAATTTATACATGCTCTCTTCAATTCTTCATATACATCAAATGTTTGAATGAATAGTAGTTGTGTATTATTATGACATTTTCTACATTTTTCATTGAAAGTTTTTAAATCACATTTCTTACATTTTCTTACTTCAATTGTTGAGTTGAAACATTGATCACATCTATGATAAATTGTATATTTCCCACACTTGCTACAATATCTTAGAGACACCTCTAAATTGACAATCTTCCTTGAAGCTGCTTCAATAATGTTTCTATTATTAACCTCAGATCCTACTGGAAATAAAACATGCACTGGCGGCTTCATTTTCCTTTCCTTTGCTTTTTCAGGTCTCCCCATTCTCAATCCTACAAATGTGGGCGCAAAATCCCTTACTCTTACTCTAGAAATTAAATTGATAGCTTCTAATCCATTTTTAGCTTCCAAAATCTTTTTAACATCGTTATTGTCACCTAGACAAGTATGTAGAATCTTTAAAACACCTTTATTTAAGATAACTTCTCCTCCGTTTGGATTAAAGTCATGTGGTACCCATAAATTTTCCAATATTTTCTTAATTCTTTGATCACATTTTAACACTATATGTTCCTGTATGTCAGCAATATTATTGTATGTTCTTTCAAGTAACCATTCTTTTAAGTAAATTATATCACTTGGACTTATTCCTTTCCAGTAGTATGTATACAAAGGATATAATGGTATATCGAGTTTCATTGAAAGATTTATGGCTTCTTCAACCGAAGGTTTAGAACCTCTTATTATTTCAATTAATCTCTCAGGAGATATATTGGTTTCTAATACTAATTTTTCAATTTCACCATTAAATTTGCTCTTAATTTTCAAAATTAATTCTTGTTGCCACCATTCTTCATCATAACCGGAAGGTAGCAATTTGCAATTGTTTTCTAGAAAATCACCATAAGATACTAATATATCTCCTAAGAAAATTATCTCTTTTATTTTATCCTTTATTTTTTCTATATCTTCTTGATTTTCTATTTTAATCACACTACCATTCGTGACTTTTACTATAGGTCCACATATACTATCAACTGACATAACAACTCCACTTTTCCCTGGAGTTTCTAATCTTACTTGAGTTCCTACAGCTAAGAAATCTCCAAGAATGCTCATTGTATATGGGTTTAACCCAATAGCTGCGAGTCCCGTATTTCTACATCTTCCATACCTAAGTCTAAATCCTCCTACTTTAGATGGATGAGAAAATATAGGTCTACCAACTATAACTTCCTCTAGGTATTTCTCACTAATTGGTTCTTCCTCGCCTCTTCCTTCACTTATCTCTGATAACCATTCCCATTCTCTAAATCCTAATTCGTTTATTATTTTAAGTAATTTTGATGCTTTTCCTAGAATTCCATCATTTATAACTCTGCAGGCTCCCCCTCTTATTTTGTTTGTTTCGACTCTTGGTAGATCCCGATTTATACTTACCTCAATCTGTGTTGTCGGAGGACCTGTTACCTCAACTGGTATCATTTTTACAGCTTTTTCTATGAGTTTTTCATTATGGTTATACTGAAATCTCCCTATATATCTTTCATGTAATCTTATTTCCTCTATATATCTTTTTACTTCGTTTTCATTAGGTTTATATTTATCAAGATGCAACAATTGTCTAATGTAATCTGCAATAAATACCGTTAATGCTTGTTCTGTTCCACCAGCTGATCTAATAGGACCTGCAAAATACACAGCTAGATATTTTGTTTTATCCGAATTCCTTTTTATCTTTACATGACTTATTCCTTGGATAGGGGCAGCTGTTATTCCATCCGTTAGTATTGCAAGTGCTGCTCTTAAGGCTATTTCTGCTCTTTTTTCATCGTCCAATTCACCATATTTTCCATGTATTATTTCTTCAGCAATCTTGAGAGCTGTAATTTCTTTGGTTGTTTCTTTCAAAAGTTCATTTATTCTTTGTGATATATTCCTTACACCATATTCTAAAAGTAAACCTTCCACTCTTTCAGCGAGATTATTCGCTAAATATACTTCACATTTTTCTGATGGATCGAAAGAATTTTTCTTAATCATATTTACTAAATTGTAGATCTCTATCGTTTTATCTCTAATTTCATTAAAATATTTTTTGTATTCCTCACTATTTTTTCCAGACATTTTTTCACCATACGTTTTCAATAATTGAAGAATACTGTTATAAAATTTAGTTTTTAATATTTTATTCATAAATATGAATTTGTTTTAGTACTTCTACTTCTTATTGCATTTATTATCTCCTTTATTTTTTCATGTCCTTTATCTTCCTCAATTAGTGTTCCAGTGACTATGATGTCTGCTCCGGCTTCTACGATACTAACAGCTTGATGTGCTGTTCTTATACCTCCCCCAACTATTATTCTACTTTTTGTTACGTTCCTTACAGTACGTACCACTTTAGGTGGTATAGGTTCATCGGTTCCTGATCCTGCTTCTAAATATATAAAACGCATCCCAAGATAACTTCCAGCCAATGCGTACATTGCAGCTAGTTCTGGATAATCATACGGTATTAGCTTTGCATGACCTATGTAACCTGCTAATCCTCCTTTTCCAAGAATTATATATCCCATTGGTATGGCTTCAATATTATATTTTTTAATTATAATTGCACCCTGTGTTTGTGCTTCAATTATATAATATGTATTAGATGAATTCAAAAGAGACATAAACCATATAGCATCAGCGCATCTGCTTATCCCAGTTATGTTTCCAGGAAAAAGTATTATAGGAACTTCTTTTACACGCTCCTTTACGTTTAAGATAACATTATCCAGTACTGTTTCTGTAACTCCAGTGCTTCCTCCAATCATTATGGCTGCACTTCCTGCTTTTACAGCATTTACAACACGATCGATTACTGTATCATTTACTTTTTCTGGATCAATTAATGTAATATGTATTGCGCCTTCATTTTTTATTCTTTCTAATAAATATGCTTCCACCTTACCTATCCCTAAGCTCATAATTTAACACCCTGATTACTTTTCTCTAGAGGAGTAATATACGTCTAGAAATCTACCATAAGCATCTACACTTGTAAAGATTGAAGGAATGTTTATTTCCATATTTACCTTACAGTTCCCACAACCAATTCTAGCTTTTCCCTCATTTTCATTGATATCTATTTTTATTGATCTTTTCCCGCAATTAGGACACTGAAATACAGTCGGAATTTTTTTGGGTGGTCTTATTGGTAATTTTTTCTTATATTTTTTGCCCATTTTTTCCACCTAATATTTTCCTTTTTCAAGGATAATATAAATGAGTAATGAAATTAACGCAAATATTGAAAGAAACATTAAAATATTCACAGTTAATGATATTTCCATAATTACTCACAGCGATAAATAATTTTATTCACAATATTTAAACTTTAAATATTCAATAAACCTTTAGAATGATTTAGAATATTTATGATCAAAAGTATGCAGTCTAAAGTGTCAATTAAAGATTTACTTTACATTACCATACAGAACATGAGTAAGAGGCGGTCTAGAATACTGTTATCTATTGGCAACATATTTTTGGGCACATCATTAGTTTCTTCAATGATGATAATTAGCTCATTACAAGTTGTTAAACTTACATCAGATAAGCTTTTTATGAATCTTAGTGAATATCATTTATGGGTATCAGCAATATCAATAATAGTTTGTGTAATAACTATTTTCAATTCTATGTTAATATCTGTTGCTGAAAGATACAAGGAAATAGGCATTATGAAATGTCTTGGTGCAAAAAGCTCATTGATAGTTAACCTATTTCTTCTAGAAGCTCTCTTAATAGGGGTAATTGGTGGTTTTCTTGGCTTTATAACATCGGTTATATTTACCTTTCCTTTTAGCGTTCAAATAGGGTACATACTACCATTAACAAATTACGCATTTATAATGTTTGTATCCTTACTCATTTCGATTGCAATAACTATATTTGCAACGATGTATCCTGCCTTCTATGCGTCTAAGATAAATCCTGTAGATGCATTAAGATATGAGGTGTAAGTTATGTCCTATGAATATTCAGTTGAAACTATTAACCTAACTAAACATTATTATTTGGGAGGGTCGGTAATAAAAGCTGTTGAAAATGTAAGTCTTCAGATATATAAAAGCGAATATTTATCTCTTCTAGGTCCTTCTGGTTCCGGTAAGACAACTTTATTTAAGTTAATAGGGGGTCTTGATAAACCAACCAGCGGACAAGTATTTGTTGAAAATATTGATATCTCAAAATTAGACGCATACGAATTAGCTTGGTTGCGGTGTAAGAAGATAGGATACATCTTTCAAACATTTAACTTAATACCAATACTTACAGCTCTTGAAAATGTATCATTACCTATGGTTTTTGCAGGGACCCCGGCATTGGAACGCATTAATAAAGCCATATTACTCCTCGAAAAAGTGGGTTTAAGTGATAGATTACACCACAAGCCATATGAATTATCTGGCGGACAGCAGCAACGTGTTGCTATTGCGCGGGCGATGGCAAACGATCCGTCGATAATACTTGCCGATGAGCCAACTGGGAATCTAGATTTAAAAACTGGATTAGAAATAACAAGTTTATTGAGAAGATTAAACAGAGAAAATAACATTACTATCTTTTGCGCTACGCATGATTTTAAAATAATTGAAATAAGTGACAGAATTGTATGGATAAGAGATGGTAAGATAGAGAAAATAGATGTTCGTAGTTACTTAGCATAAAATTAACTTTTTGTCATAATGGTCGCTAACTCACAAAAAGTTAATTTTAATTATTGGTTTCTAATTTTCTCTGAAATTTTCCATGAATTTATCATATTCATTGTCACTTAAAATAATTTCATCATATTCCTTATTTTCCTCAGCCATCTTTTGTGCCAACAGGTGATAACATATTCTTTCTTTCTTTTTTATAACAACGAATATGTAGAAATTTTCACATTGACAAAATAAATTCGGGATAACGAGATATTTTCTTCTTTTACCCTCCACAATCCATCTTTCTATATTACTTGGCTTAAAAACATACTTTTTCACTTTTTTTTGTTTAACTAACATGATTGCTTTTCTGAATTTAGAATAACCTTCTACCATTAACTTATTTTTTCTATTATTAACCATTTCATCATCTTTATTTATATTCATACAGTTATACCATTATTCAATCTTCATTTTATGTTTTGTGTCCATAATTTTGAGAAGCCAATCACCCGTCAATCTATAAGCAACTACTTTTATATTTTAGTAATTCTCTCTTACAAAGCGGTATGGTTAACAATTTTGACGTTATAATCGTAGGTGCAGGTCCTGCAGGTTTATTCGCTGCTCATGAGTTAGCATATAAGAGCAATTTAAGAGTGTTGGTAATAGATCAAGGCAGGGATATTAATGAGAGAAAATGCTTTACCAATGAGTATTATTACTGTCGAAAATGCTCCCCTTGTAACATAATGTCTGGTGTTGGTGGGGCTGGTACATTGTCCAGTGGACTACTAAACTTGAGACCAGAGATAGGAGGTAACTTAATAGATCTAGTTGGAAGTGATGAAGCTTGGCAATTGGTAAAATATGTTGATTCAATATTTCTGAAGTATGGGGCACCTGAGAATCTATATTATGGTGATCTAAATAAAATTGAGGAATTAGAAAGAAAGGCAGCAGCTGTTGGTGCTAAATTTATTCCCATACCTCAACGTCATATAGGCTCTGATAAAGCTGTAGAAGTAATAAGAAGATTTAAGGAAGACTTAGAATATAGGAATGTAAAATTCATGTTGAAAACACGCGTAACAGATGTTAATAAAGAATATGTGCAACTTGAAGATGGTACCATATTTACGTGTAAATATTTAATTTTGGCACCAGGCCGGATAGGTGCAACTTGGCTTGCTAAGCAAGCGGAAAAACTTGGAATACCTACGCGTCCCGAACCAATAGATATTGGTGTAAGGGTTGAAGTGCCTGCTGTAGTAATGGATCCCATAATTAATGTGAATAAAGATCCAAAATTTCACATATATACACGTACTTATGATGATTTCGTAAGAACATTCTGTGTAAATCATAAGGGGTTTGTTGTACAAGAACTTTATGATGATGGATCTATTGGTGTTAATGGCCATTCATTTACAGGTGTTCAGTCTTCCAATACTAATTTTGCTTTTCTGGTTAGAGTTTCATTAACAGAACCGTTAGAGGATACTACAGCTTATGGTATTTCAATAACCAGAATAGCAACAATACTTGGTGGAGGTAAACCCATCTTACAAAAGTTAGGGGACTTAAAACTTGGAAGACGATCTACATGGAAGCGGATTTCACAAGGTCACGTGCAACCCACATTAAAATCGGTAACTCCTGGAGATATTTCGATGGTCTTACCCCATAGGATACTAACGGATATTCTTGAAGGACTAGAAATACTTGACCAGATAATACCTGGCGTTGCCTCATCATCAACATTACTTTATGCACCAGAAGTTAAATTTTCAGCTAAAAGGATAGAGACAAATGCCAATATGGGAACACCCATACCTGGAATATACGCCGTGGGTGATGGTGCTGGTGCATCGAGGGGTATAGTAGTTGCAGCTGCAACGGGCATAATAGCTGCAAGAGATATATTGTCTAAAGAGGGATTCATTAGGTAAATTACATGGATTTAACAGTTAACAACAATGAAATAATACCTTTAATCCCGACTTTGTGATGAAATGGAATTATGAGAATAAAGTAGCAATATAGGGTAGATAAAAGCTTGGGGCCGTAGTCAAGCCTGGTTATGACGTCGCCCTCGGACGGCGAAGGTCGTGGGTTCAAATCCCACCGGCCCCATAGATCTAATTCTGGTTTCTTGCGTTGTGAACTTATTAATTTCATTCCAAACTGATTTGATGGAACTAAAATTGGTTATTATAAGGTAATAATTGAGTTTTAAAGCCTCGGGCGGGATTTGAACCCGCGACCAACGGCTTACGAGGCCGTCGCTCTACCGTGCTGAGCTACCGAGGCTAATTCAAAATTATAGTAAAAAATCAAAATTATAAAAATTGTTAATAGTGTTCAGTGATATAAACTTCTAGCCAAATTGTATTACGACCTTAACTTAAATCGTTACTAAATTTTTTGAAGTTTAGGATAATTTATATATTAAAAAGGAGAAAATTAAAACTCAAAAGGGGTTAGCTGTGGTTGGGGGCCCATCTAATACAGCAAAATATAATGTCACTATGGGATTTGAAGTAGATGGAGTTGTAGAAAAACCAGATATTATAGGCGCTATTTTTGGACAAACGGAAGGGTTGTTAGGTGAGGATCTTGACCTTAGAGAACTACAGAAAACAGGTAGAATTAGTAGAATAGAGGTTAAATTAAGTAGTGAAGGTGGGAAAACTACTGGCGAGATAATTATACCTTCAAGCCTCGACAAGATTAGTACAGCACTAATAATATCTGCCATTGAAACTATAGATAAAGTGGGTCCATGTTCTGCTAGATTTTACCTTAAGAGTGTAGAAGATTTAAGAGTCAAGAAAAGGGAGCAAATACTTAGTAGAGCGAAAGAGATATTAAATAAATGGAAGAAGGAAGTAGAAGCAGACACTCATGAATTACTAGAAAAATTAAACAAGGAAATTAGTACTTCAGAGATAATTAAATTTGGAGAAGAAGGATTACCTGCAGGACCAAACATAACTACTGACAACACTATTATCATTGTTGAAGGTAGAGCTGATGTCATTAATTTACTGAAACATGGGTATAAAAATGTCATAGCAATAGAAGGAGCATCTATACCAAAAACTATAATTGAACTCTCTAAGAAGAAAACAACCATAGCTTTTGTTGATGGGGATAGAGCAGGTGAATTGATTTTAAAGGAATTACTACAAGTAGCGGATATTGATTATATAGCTCAAGCACCGCCCGGAAGAGAAGTTGAAGGGTTAACAGCAAAGGAGATAGCTAAATGTCTATCAGCTGTGATTCCAGCAAAAGAATATTTAGAACAACAAACAAGGCGTTACATAGAGAAAATAAAAACATCATTAACTGAAGATATTACTAAGAGAGTGAAAGAGCATATAGGTACCTTAAAGGCATCATTATACAATGAAAAGGGAGAGAAGATAAGGGAGACATTCGTCAGAGACCTAATAAATGAAATGCATCAACATAATAAGGTTCATGGAATAATTTTTGATGGAGTTATTACACAGAGGATTATTGATCTAGCAGAAGAAAAGGATGTGAAATACATTATAGGAGCTAGGGTCGGAAGCATAATTAGACGACCTCACACCTTGATCATACTGACTTTCGATGATTTTCTTGCTTCAACTTAAACATAACTATTGCAGGTCTACCACCATAATAATAACATGGTATCTTGTAAGCATCTCTATATCCTAAACTTAAATAAAGATTGTGTGCGATGATATTATTTTCATCAACTTCCAGTCTTAGGACCGTACACCCCATAGCTCTTAACTTTCTTTCTATTTCTTCCATCAACATTCTACCAAGTTTCTTACCTCTAAAGTTGGGATCAATAGCTATAGAAACTATGTGACCAATATAATTCCTCCTAATTACCGCAATTACATATCCCACAACTTCATTGTATAATTCAACAACTAGAAAAGTTTTAGGAGCAATTGTTAAATAAAATCTAAATAAATCTTTTGAGTACATGTCCTCTTTATTGAATGACTTCTCTTCAATTGAACATATTTTTTCGATATCATTTAAGGTAGCTTCCCTGATACTGACTAGGTTAAGCATTTTTATCTTCAAATGTAAATATTTCAAACCTTAAATAGTAATTTTTTCCATCACTTGTTCATTTCGGTAAAATTTTTGATTATGGGGATGGGGCCGCGGAGATTTGAACTCCGGTCACGGGGACCCATTGGGGGACTTTTCTAACCCCGCAGCCTTCCAAGCTAGCCTACGGCCCCTAAACTCTAATTTTATAAAGTCATATATTTTAAAATTTTTATGTTATGTAAAACGTAGAGAAATAAAAATACTAAATTTTTAATACTTAAACATTATTTTAGTTACTTTATAAATCTTAATTTCAAATTGGATTATCTTTATAAGAATACGTTGAACCAAAAATATTATCTAAAATTAACATAGTAAATGTATAACTTGAAGAAAATAAAATGCAAATTGATATATTCTAAGGAGGGGATATATTTATAATGATAACATAACATAAAGATATATAATTAGTATGCCTAAAACATACAACATAATGTTAGAGAGGGTTTTAAAAGCTCTAGGAAATAGTACACGTAGAAATATAATAATAAAATTGTACCTTCTAAGAGAAGCCACATTCTCTGATTTAATGTTAGAACTTAATCTCGACCCTAAGAAGGACTCTGGAAAATTCGCACATCATTTAAAGATACTAATTAATGCAGGAGTAATCAAGGAAGACGTCGAAAAAAGAGTGTATAAATTAACTGATGTTGGAGAAGACATTGCATTATTAATTCAGGAATTTGAAAATAAAATCATAAAAAAGGAGAGAATGCTTCTTGTAAGAACATCAGGTCTAACTATGGAACCATTCGAAAGAAGAAGAATAGTAGAAGCATTAATGCGTGAAACGAGTATGCCTCTTAAATTGGCAGAACAGATAGCTAAAGAAGCTGAAGAAAGGATTTTAAAAAGTGATATTAAATACTTAACCGCACCACTAATAAGAGAAGTGGTTAATTCTATATTACTGGAACACGGTTTAGAAGATTATAGGCACTCCATGACTCGACTGGGTTTGCCCGTATATGATGTCGAAAGGATGATTTATAAGAGGAGACGAATACTAACATCACCTCTAAATATATATTTTAAAGCTGGAAATGCCGTAATAAGCGAATATATACTCATAAAAAAATTACCGCGTGAAATATCTGATGCGCATATATCTGGTTTAATTAATTTAAACAATTTATCATACTGGAGTATGTTGCCAGAATCTATTCATCATAATGCTTCATGCTTCTTAAATTGCGAATTAAACCTTGATGATTTAGAAACTACCTCATTAAAAATAAAAAGTGCTGAAAATCTAGATGATGCTCTAGAAAACATAATTAAAATTATTTACTTTGTAAGAATGCAAATTTCAGTAGGACAAGTGTTAGATGATATAAATGTAATGTTAGCACCATTAGTTAAAAACATGAGTTACGAAGAAATTGTTGATAAAGTGAGAAAGTTGATTTTTTACTTAAATCAGCTACCAGAATTCAGATGGAATTTCCAACCATTAGCTATAGGATTAAAACTTGACAAAAGTTTAGAAAAAGACGGTTTTTTTGAGGAAAAACTTCTATTGTTTAAAGCATTTACTAAGAACCTTCACATAGGAGATTATTATAAAAAAGCATTTTTTACTCCATTACCAATAATAAAAGTAGATTCACATATTTTTAAGCATTCAGTTTATAATGAAGAAGTAAATGAAATATGCAAATTAATTCGTGAATGGAGCACCCCAATAATAGTAAACTTAGATTGGGAAGACAATAAAAATGCAAGTTATTGCTGGGATCTTTCAAGAATAACATATGATAATTCGTGCCAACGTAGTTTTGGGATTCTAAGTACCGTTTTACTAAATTTACCAAGAATAGCATTAGACTCTAGAGGAAATGACGAAAAATTTTTTACAAAATTACTTGAAAGTCTAGAACTAAGCATAAAAGCATTAAACAATTGTAGGGAAAGAATAAATGGAAAAACACTTATGCTCACGTATATTAAAGTTAATGGTAACGATTACAACTGTGTTGAGGATTTGTATAGTAATATTGGCATCATTGGATTATATGAAAGTGTAAAGATTCACACAGGAAAACTTATTCATGAATCAAGTGAATCATTAATTTTTGCAAAAAAAGTTGTGGATAAAATTTTAGAAGTATTAAAAGATCATCAACAAATAAACATTACAGAATGCAGTATTGAAAATGCTGGTAGGCGATTACTGTTATCAGATTTTCTTAGATATGGACTTAAAACAATAAATGATAAAATTGGCACCGGAATAAACGAATATACATGTAATACATTAATACCTCACAACATTAAAATTCCACTAAACAAAAGAATAGAGGTTGAATCAGTATTCCACAAAAAAATGCTTGGTGGTCATTATTTCAAAATACATTTTAGAGAGCTTATTCCCTCTAATGAAACTATTTTTGACAATTTAAAGCAATTAATAAACGATAAAAAACTAGCTCTGTTTACATTTTCAAAGGATTTTACATATTGTAAAAATTGTGGAAAATTGTTGTCTGGCACACTCGAAAGATGTAGTTATTGCAAGATTTCATCAGGTATAGTTCATTATTCAAAATATTTCAACACCTACACGAAAACTAATCAAACAAAGGAGTTCGAAGTATATTTATCATAATTCGCTTTCTCCAAGTATTGCATAAAGTAATGCCATTCTAGTTAAGAGGCCATAATATGTTTGAATGAAATATTTAGCGCTTGGCATAGCATCTATATGATGATCTAATTCATCAGTACGTGGTAATGGATGCATTATAATGACATCTGGTTTACAATCTTTTATTATTTCAACTGTTATCTTATAAGTATTCTTTACTTTCTGGTATTCACTTAAATCAAGAAAACGTTCTTTCTGAATTCGTGTGACATAAATTACATCTACATCTTTTAAAATATTTGTTTTTACCTCATAATATTCATTAAATTTGACCCCTTTCTCGCGTAAATCTTCTAGTATTTCATGTCTCATACGCAATTCTGGTGGTGATACAAAATACAACCTTACGTCGTAATTCGCAAGTGCATATGCCAACGAATGTACTGTGCGTCCATATTTAAGATCCCCAATGAGCGCTATGTTAAGACCATCTATTCTCCCCTTCTCCCTGTGGATAGTATAAAGATCTAAAAGTGCCTGTGTTGGGTGTGATAAAGCACCTGAACCTGCATTAATAACAGGCACTTTTGAAAAAATTGCAGCTAACTTGGCAGCTCCTTCTAATGGATGTCTTATTACTATACAATCGCTATAGTTTTCTACTACACGAATTGTATCTGCTAGGTTTTCACCTTTGGCTACAGATGATGTCGATGCTTCTGAAAAACCAATGATACTACCACCCAATCTAAGCATAGCCGCTTCAAAACTTAATTTAGTTCTCGTGCTAGGTTCAAAAAATAATAGAGCTAAAATTTTGTCCTCTAATAATGAACATTTTGATTTAGCATATTTCTCCATTTTGTTTGTTAGTTCAAAAAGATACTCAAAATCATCCTTATTGAAATCGGTAATCTCTATAAAGTCACGTCCCTTTAAACGCATAATAATCTATATTAGTAAGGTGTTGATGATAAAAATAAAACTTACTTTAATCTGACTTTACAAAACTTTAAGCTTTAAATTTAAAGTAATTTAATAACTTATTATGATGATGTTGGGCAAACGAGAATTAAAAGTTGAGAAGATAAAAGAAGGAACAGTAATAGATCACATACCTGCAGGCTCTGCTTTTAGTGTTTTAAAGATTTTAGGGATCACTGGTAAAGAAGGGTTCATAGTAACTGTAGCATGCAATGTTCCAAGTAAAAAATACGTAAAGAAGGACATAGTAAAAATAGAAGGTAAAGAGTTAAAAGTGAATGAAGCAAATAAAATTGCATTAATAGCACCAACTGCTACTATAAACATAATAAGAAATTATGAAGTTATTGAAAAGTATAAACTAAAATTGCCAAATGAAATTGTAGGTATAGTAAAATGTACTAATCCTTTGTGTATAACTAAGGACGAAAGAGAACCTATTACCTCTAGATTTAAAGTTGTGTCCGAAAGACCTATTAGGTTAAGATGTGAATTTTGCGAAAGAATCTTAGAATTGGAGGACATAGAAAAACAATTTTAACTTTACTCAAATAAAGTTTAAAAACTCCACTAATAAATAATTTTAACAAAAGCAAAGTGAGGTCTTAATATTGATAGACTTAAAAAGTATATTGAATGAAGTATTTAGAGCTGATGATATGGCGAAGAAGATTATTGAAGAAGCAAAGAAAGAGGGTGAAAAAATAATAGAGGCAGCAAAAAAACAGGCTGAAGAAATCCTAAATAACGAAATAAAAAGGGATATTGATCGTGCACTCAATGAATTAAACAAAAAAGTTATTACTGAACTTAAAAACTACGAAAACGAAAAAGAGCTTGAAAAAATGGAAAAAATGGAAAAAATAAGAAAGAAAATTGAAGAAGAAAAAGAGATTTTGATAGATTCTTTATTAAAATTAATTCTTGGTGATCTATATGAAAGAGATTAAAGATGAGTTAAAAATTATCGGAAATCTGAGAACGCTATTGGATAGCATATCGCTTAGAGCTGATGATATGGCGAAGAAGATTATTGAAGAAGCAAAGAAAGAGGGTGAAAAAATAATAGAGGCAGCAAAAAAACAGGCTGAAGAAATCCTAAATAACGAAATAAAAAAGTTTATGCAACTGCTTGAAGTTGAGAAAAAGCAAAAAATCAACGAAATTAATTCAAAAACTGCTGAAGAAATATTGAAAGAACGAGAGAAAATATTTAATGAAGTAATGCAATTGTTAGAATATAGACTTATTAAACTAAGAAATACGAAAGAGTATAGAACACTTATAAAACGATTAATTGTGGAAAGCTGTATAAACTTAGGTGGTGGTGATATTTTAGTTAAAATGGATTCAAAGGATAACAATTTACAGATCAATTTAAAGGAAATAATTGAAGAAGTAAAAATGAGAACAAATAATGAAACAAAAATTAACATGCTTTTCGTTGATAACATAACCAGACTTGGTGGAGCTATAGTTTCATCAATTGATGAAACTATAACCTGTGATAATACCCTTGAGGCAATAATTGAGAGGAGGAAGAAAGATATAAGGAAAGTATTATATGAAAAATTAGCTCGTTCAGGGGATTTGTATGGGTAAAGTAGCACTAGTAGCTGATTTTGATACTGTAATAGGCTTTAAATTGGCTGGTTTAAAGGATGCATATACAGCTGAAAATGGCGTACAGGCTCTAAACATAATAAAGAATCTAGTTAAATCAGTAAATTATGATATAATAGTTGTAACTGAAAGTTTAGCAACTAGTATTAGGAGATATATGAAAGAAGAGCGTGATAAAATGATGCCAATAATTGTTGAAATACCTGACAAAACAGGTCCTTCTCCCACTATTGAATTTATTAGGGAACTGGTTAAGAAAACAGTAGGCGTCGAAGTAATAATTGGTTAGGGGGAGAGGGATGTTAAACCTTATTAAAGGAACCATAGTAAGAGTTGCGGGTCCAGTAGTATCTGCAAAAGGTCTTAAAGGTGCAAGAATATATGAAGTAGTTAGAGTTGGTGAGGAAAAATTAATTGGGGAGATAATATCTTTAAAAGAGGACGTGGGCATAATTCAGGTTTACGAGGAAACTACTGGTTTAAAACCTGGCGATCATGTATACTTAACGGGAGAGTCATTATCTGTTGAGCTAGGCCCTGGGATTATAGGGCAAATATATGATGGAATTCAAAGACCTTTACCTGAAATAAGAAAAAGAATAGGCGATTTTGTATTCAGAGGCGCAAGTATGCCTGCGCTTCCAAGGAATAAAAAATGGAATTTTAAACCATTAAAGAAAATTGGTGATTTTGTATCATCTGGCGACATCATAGGGGTCGTTCAAGAAACCCCTCTTGTTGATCATAAAATTATGGTTCCACCGGGGATTGAAGGTAAAATAATTGATATAGCAAAGGAAGGTGATTATACGGTTGAGGATGTTATGGCTGTAATAGTTAAAAATCACGAGAAAAAATATTTAACAATGGTTCAGAAATGGCCTGTAAGAATCGCAAGACCTTATGTTCAAAAGCTACCACCAGATGAGCCATTAATAACGGGACAAAGGGTTATAGATACTTTCTTTCCTGTAGCAAAAGGTGGTACAGCTACTATACCCGGAGGGTTCGGTACAGGTAAAACCGTTACACAACATCAACTTGCCAAATGGTCACATGCAAAAGTAATAGTTTATGTTGGTTGTGGAGAGAGGGGAAACGAAATGACAGAGGTTCTTGAGAAGTTTCCCGAGTTAACAGATCCATTAACTGGTAGACCATTAATGGAAAGAACTGTGCTTATAGCAAACGTAAGTAACATGCCAGTAGCTGCTAGAGAAGCTAGCATATATACCGGCGTAACAATAGCAGAATATTTTAGGGATATGGGATATGATGTAGCCTTAATGGCAGATTCCACTTCAAGATGGGCTGAAGCTTTAAGAGAAATAAGCGGAAGACTTGAAGAAATGCCAGGTGAAGAAGGTTTTCCCCCATATCTTAGTGCAAGACTTGCCGAATTTTATGAAAGATCAGGAAAAGTAATAGCTCTTGGTCTAGATAAACGTATTGGTTCTGTCACAATAATAGGGGCTGTTTCTCCCCCAGGGGGAGATTTCTCAGAGCCGGTTGTTCAATCTACACTAAGACTTGTTAAAGTTTTCTGGGCTCTTGATAAATCCTTAGCTGAGCGAAGACATTTTCCCGCGATAAATTGGTTAACAAGTTACTCTTTATACATTGATAGTATAAAAGACTGGTATCATAAAAACTTAGCCTACGATTGGATTGAAATAGTGAAAGAAGCTATGTCCATATTGCAGAAGGAAGATGAATTAAAGGAAATCGTGAAACTTGTAGGACCTGACGCGTTACCTGAAAGTGATAGGGAAATACTTGAAGTATCTAGGATGATAAGAGAAGATTTCTTAACTCAACATGCGTATCACTCGGTGGATTCATATTGTCCATTAGAGAAAAGCTATCTAATGTTGAAAGCAATAATACAGTTTCATAGAGAGGCTAAAGCAAAAATAAGCGAGGGGATACCCTTATCAAGAATAATGTCATTACCAATAAAAGATGAATTAGCAAGAATGAAAATAGTACCGTTCTCTGAGTTTAACAAAATATATGAACAAATCATTCATAGAATGAAAGAACAGTTTTCAAAATTAACTAAGTGAATGAAAGGGGGGAAATCTATGAGCATAACTGAAAAATGGTTAAAATTTAGAACAGTGTCTGAAATTAGGGGTCCTTTACTGGTAGTCAGAGGTGTGAGGTCGGCAGCTTATGGAGAAATAGTTAGAATTGAAACTCCTGATGGTGAAATACGTACTGGTCAAGTGCTTGAAACTGGATATGGATATGCGATAATACAGGTTTTTGAAGGGACGAAAGGCTTAGATATAAAGAATACCACTGTGATGTTTACCGGAGAAACTATGAAATTTCCTGTTTCTATGGAAGTTCTTTCCAGAATATTCAATGGAAGAGGTGAAACTATAGATAATAAACCACCACCATTATCATTTGAAGAACTAGATGTAAACGGAGCTCCGATCAACCCATCAGCAAGAGAATATCCCAAAGAGTTTATTCAAACTGGAATCTCAGCTATAGATGGCATGAACACGTTAAGTAGAGGTCAAAAATTACCCTTATTCACGGAATCAGGGTTGCCACATAATATTTTAGCTGCTCAAATAGCAAGACAAGCTACTATCCCTGGTAAAGAAGAAGACTTTGTGATAGTGTTTGCTGCTATGGGGATAACAGTCGAGGACGCTATATACTTTAGAAATGAATTTGAAAAAACAGGTGCCCTAGGGAGGTCAGTTATGTTTTTAAATTTAGCTGAGGATCCGGCAATAGAAAGAATAATAACACCTAGACTTGCACTCACCACAGCTGAATATCTTGCATTTCATCAAGATATGCACGTACTCGTAATATTAACTGATATGCTAAATTATGGTGAAGCCCTCCGTGAAATAAGTGCAGCCAGAGAGGAGGTTCCCGGAAGAAGGGGTTATCCTGGATACCTGTATACAGATCTCGCGACTATATACGAGAGATGTGGCAGAATACGCAATAGAAAGGGAAGCATAACCTTAATGCCAATAGTTACAATGCCTGGGGGAGATATTACACACCCAGTGGTTGATTTAACAGGTTACATAACAGAGGGGCAAATATATCTTGATAGAGCTTTGCACAGGAAAGGCATATATCCTCCGATTAATGTATTACCATCTCTTTCTCGATTAATGAAAGAGGCAACAAGGTATACAAGAGAGGATCATCAATCTTTGAGTGATCAACTTTACTACTGTTATGCTGAAGGTGTAGAATTGAGAGGATTGGTTGCTGTTATTGGTGAGGAGGCTATAACTGAAAGGGATAAAAAATATTTAGAATTTGCAGATGCTTTTGAAAGAGAATTTATCTCTCAGGAAGTATATGAAAATAGATCATTAAGAAAAACGTTAGAAATAGGATGGGATCTACTCTCAAAATATATACCAGAAAGTGATTGGAAACGTATAGATCCTTCAATCATAGAAAAATACTCCCCAAAGAAAACATTTATTCATTAATCTCTAACTCTTTTTAATCAACAATTACAGTGTTATAATATTACAAGAATGGGGCCGGTGGGATTTGAACCCACGACCAACGGGTTTCTCCCAGCTCCAGAGCTTCATCATCCCGCTTCGAGTCATACTATTTTATACTCTGGAGCCCGCCGCTCTGCCTTACTGAGCTACGGCTTATCGCTTCCAAAGTCCCGACCCTTTACGGCCCCTGAATATCTTAATATTACCTCCCAGTATGTAAGTTTTTCCTCCTTGTTAATTTAAATACTTTTTCACAAATTATTATAACAGGGGAATTGGGTAACAACAGCGATAAGTGCATAAAGGTATTAATAAACTACCAATTGCCTCTAACTGCCTTTCTTAATAAGAAACGTATTAACCATACAAATGATAACTCAGAAAGATACCTTCTTAGTAAAAGGAAGGGTAAGTAATATAATTAAGTAATATAAATAAAAATTAATTTTTTAAATTTTCTTAACTTTAAAAATGTGTTATTCAATTGATAATATTTTAAGAAAGGGTGTAACTTCATATGAAGATTGTAGCTGTTGGAGGAACCTTTGATAATTTACATTTAGGTCACATACAACTCCTTTCGAAAAGCTTTGAAATTGGTGATATAACTCTAATAGGTATTACTAGCGATAATTTTGCAAAAAGAAAAAATCATGAGATTGAACCTCTTAAAAAACGAGAGAATAACTTAAAGTCATTTTTATATTTCTACAAATTGGCTAATAATGCTAAAATAATAATTCTTAATGATCCTTATGGTCCAACAATAGACGATAACGAAATTAAAATTTTCGGTATTATTGTTAGCGAAGAAACTTTAAAGCGAGCTATTGACATAAATAAAGTTAGAAAAAACAAATATTTACCTCCATTAAAAATTTTTGTTATACCATTAGTTAAAGATGTTGATTTAAGACCATTATCATCAACAAAATTGCGTAGAGGTGAAAGAATCTGTGAAAAATTTTTACAAGATTTTAGTAGGTGAAGTGAATGTCCCCCACCAGCGATCACCCTTTTTCACAGAGAGGAATTACTTCTCTCTCCCAGGGCTCTCTCACCAGTGGGTTTTTTTATCACTTCACCTAGGGATTTCCCGCATTTTGGGTACCTTGAAGTCATCGAAGGGATTTCTCCTTCAAGTCCGTCTATGCGGCGCCTTCCCAGTTATATTTATTTTCACTCAAAAATAAATTTTTATTTACATAACATTCCTTATAAGAGTCAGATATGCAACTTAACCATACAGAAACTTTTGGCATCAAAAGAGAAGTTATAAAAATACCTAGCCACATTGAAATGCCTTTGATAGGCTGCATAGCCTTTGGAATAATAGACAGAGGAACCAATACAATTCAGATACGTCCTTCAACTCTCTGTCCTTTATCATGTATTTTTTGTTCTACAGATGCTGGACCTAAATCTATGAAAAGATTGTGCGAATTCATTGTTGAGTTAGATTACTTACTGCCATGGGTTAAAAAGGTGGTTGAATTCAAAGGTGGTAAGGGTATTGAAGCTCATATAGACACCATTGGAGATCCACTAACTTACCCCTTCTTAGTAGATTTGGTACATAAGCTCAATGATATAAAAGGGATCAACATCATTTCGATGCAAACACATGGCTTTCTGTTAAGTGAAAAACTGGTAGATGATCTAGCAGAATCTGGCCTATCAAGAATTAACTTATCAATTGATGCATTAGATTCAGAAATGACAAAATATTTGACTTCTACAGAAAGCTATGATATAAACCGTATTTTAGCTATTGCTGAGTACATCACCAACTCTTGTATAGATTTATTAATAGCCCCCGTATGGGTTCCACCAATCAATGATTTAGAAATTCCAAAAATAATCGAATACGCTAAAAGAATTCACGCTGGGAAAAAGTGGCCTCCACTGGGTATACAAAAGTTTGAATTTCACAAATATGGTAGAAAGCCAAAAAATGCGAAGTTTATTTCTTGGAAAAAGTTTTATGAACAATTAAAATATTGGGAGGAAAAATTTGATGTAAAACTTATTTTACACCCTGAAGATTTCGGAATATTTAAAACACCCAAAATACCACATGTTTTTAAGAAATATGAAAAAATAAAGGCAAAAATAGTTGGGTTTGGGCTTTTTAGAGGACAAAAACTCGCCGTTGCTAAGAATAGAATTATTACAGTAATAAATTCTGAAGAGGTACCGTTAGAATCGAAACTATATATTAAAATTTTGAGGGTAAAAGATAATATATTCATTGCCGAACCAACATTATAAACAAGGTTGTGTAATCAATCTTTATATATCTGTGTAAGAACTTAATTATTAAGAACGTATAAAAGTGGTAATATTATGCCTCTAAGACCTGGAAGATGTTACAGGCACTTTAGTGGTCCACCATACACTAGGAAAGAGTATATAGTGGGAGTTCCTCCACCTAAGATAACAGTTTTTGAAATGGGCGATAAAAAAGGAAGTTTTAATGTGGTTCTAAAATTAGTGGCAAAAGAGAGAGGGCAAATAAGGCATAATGCATTGGAAGCAGCACGTATAGCTTCAAACAGAATTATGGAAGAAGCTGTTGGCAAAAACTATCATTTGAAGATTATGATATACCCCCATCACGTATTAAGAGAAAACAAGATGATGGCATTTGCAGGTGCAGATCGTCTACAGGATGGTATGAGACTTTCTTTTGGAAAACCTATAGGAACAGCTGCAAGGATAGAGGAAGGTCAAGAACTTATAGTAATAAGAACTTCTGAAAATTATGTAGAATATGCTAAAAAAGCATTAAAGGTGGCTGCATCCAAGATTCCAATATCAACACGAATTATAGAGGAAAAAATAACCGAACAAATAAACATGAAGTAAAACAATACAACATAATACTTAATTTTCATTATTCATCACGGAATTACACTTATTGTTTCTAATTTTTCGATTGTTAAACTATTACTGTAATATTCCCAATTTAAGAATTATCGATTCGTAATAATTATAAATGCCGGGGGCGGGACTCGAACCCGCGAGAACCGGATTTCTCCTTAACCCTTTGTTTAACACGATTATGAGTCCGGCGCCCTAACCAAGCTAGGCGACCCCGGCTCCAAATTAATTAGCAAAGATTTATCTAATAAGTTTAACTTGTCCTCCCTCCCAAAAAATATTGAAACAAAAATTTATATTGAAATAGTAGCATTATTTAAGATAGTGCTGCCGGCCATAGGCAGCGGGGAAACACCCGTTCCCATTCCGAACACGGAAGTTAAACCCGTTGCCGCGGTTCGGAGTACTGACACCGAGAGGTGTCGGGAAATGAACGTGCTGGCAGCACTAACACTTTTTATTTTCATACAATTCCCTTGATTTGTGAACACATTTATATTTTTGTTTTTATACGTGTAATGTTAGGATGCTAAATTATCTTGTACACATGAGCCCCAGAATTTTTTATTCACCACTTATTAGTTTTCAAATTATACCTAGTGAATCTATCAATTCTTATTTACTTCAACTAATATACTTTTTGATTATAATATTTACATTAGCATTTTTAAACCAAAAATTACAAACATATATGTGGTTGAGGGGGGCCGAAGCATCCCTTAAACGCTTACAAATACTTGCAAACAAATCCAAGGAAATAACTATTAAAAAAATAAAAGAATTGGGAAAACTTGAACTTGATCCATCAAGTTCAATAGAAAACTTCTTAGACTTCTTCGTAATCGAACCAACTTCATTGGATCCTTATGGTATTGTAAATAAACTAAAGCATATATTAAGTACTCGTGATGAACGTATAGAATCATTTATTAAACAAGTAGCACCTACTATACCGCAAACATATATACCTAATGTTGAAGGATTATTAGAAACAACCATAGGTTTAAATGAATTGTATAAAATAATTAGACATTATTTCATACTAGGAAAGAAAACTAGAAATATGTTCCTTTTAATGCAACTTCAAATGAATCTACCAATAATAATGCGTTATGCGGAAGCATATTTCAAAGCAACCTATGCATTTTCAAGAGGGACACCTATAGGAGATGGTATTGGAGCACTTATAGCATCAAAATTGATGTATGGAAAGGAAGTAAAATTATTAACTCGCAAGACTGTTTTTTCAGAGTTTGAATATAATGGACGTAAATTAATAGTCATTAAAGCTGAAGGCCCAGGTGCAGAAGTTGGTAAAATAGATGATGCTGTAGAGAGAATAATGAATATACATGGAGATAAAATTTCACGCATAATAATGATTGACGCTGCGTTAAAACTTGAAGGTGAAAAAACAGGGCACATCGCAGAGGGAGTAGGAGCAGCTATTGGGGGTACTGGTATTGAGAAATTTAAGCTGGAGGAAATAGCAACAAAATATAATATTCCTCTAGATGCTTTGATCATAAAAATGTCATTAGAAGAAGCCATAACTACAATTCGAAAAGATATTATTAATGCTGCTGATATAGTGATCAAAAAAGTTTTTGAAATAGTGGATACACGTTCCTCTGTTGGAGATGCTATAATAGTTGTGGGAGTTGGAAATAGTATGGGGATCATTTAGGAGGAATAAACATGAACAATTTTAAAATTAAGTTATTGATGGTGTTGTCTGCCGTATTTTCAATTTTATCAATATTTTTCATAGTCATAGCAATGGTTGGTATTAAAGCCAGTTATGAAAAAATCGATTTTACATCATTAGATTTCTTAATGGCAGGTATAATATGTGTAACTATGTCTTTCTTCTTCTTCCATAGATATAAACGAGTTGTCAGTCTGATTTCTCTTGGTTTACCACAAGCGGTAACTCTAATAAAATGTATTAATGCAACTTGCAACTACAAAGAGGAACGATTTTTTCAAGAGGGAGACTACATCTTTAAAAGTGCTGGTAAATGTCCAAAGTGCAATAGCAACATACATATTGAAGCTATTTACGCTTTTGAAACTAAAGAACGTAAATAATCTTCCCTCTATTTATCCCTCATTTTAAAAATAAGTGGGCATCAGATACTCCGTTAAATTGCTACAATGAATTACTAAAGAAAAATTAATTTGGTAATAAATCAAAATAATCTTAGGTCAGTGAATATGTTACGGAATATTAAACGTTTCATCGAAACGTTTCTTATTAATGAAATTCTACCCCTCCTTTGTCTAATAATTTTCCTGTTATTTCTAAGTGGATTTACTTCTGCTTTTCTCTCACCTGTGATTGGTTTATTCCCAACATCTTCTGGCTATTCTCTAATTATACCGTACATTGAATATCAAACAATTACAGAATTTATTGTAATTTCCATATCAATTTTCCTATCTTCATCTGGTATATTGTTAACATTATACGGATCAAAAATTACTGCTGACAAAAAATTCTCGAATTTTATTTCCTTATTTGGTTTAATGTTGTTTGTAGTTATGATAATTATATTACAATACCTATTTTCAATAAAATTTGGTCCCACATAACTACTACCATGGGACATTTTTAATGCGAAGCATAAATGCTATTTTATTTGAAATTATATGTATTGGAATTGTAATAATGACTATTATAATTATTTCAGATAAAGTATATTTCTCAATATTGTATGAAAGTAATAAAGCTCCAATAATAAATGATGTCTGATCTAATATTGGAGCTGGCTTACCTCTCCCTATATTTAACCTCCTTTTCATGAAAGATCCAGCAACATCACCTAACATAGCGCCGATTGCCAACATAACAGCCCTAAGAGCATTCGTTTGATCTTGAAGTATCCCTGCGAGTACTCCAAAAAACACCCCAATAATAAAACCCTCTATAGTTTTTCCAGAACCGAATATTGGTTTACCATCGATAAATTTCCTATTTAAATCTAATGGATGACCTTGTTTAACAAATATGACTGGTGCAGCATTAGCTACATATGCAGGAAGTATCCTCCAAATTAGTAATACTATTTTTTCATATACTACATTCATCTTCTATCCCTTTAGATGTTATTTTATATGGTATACTTATTTCCTTTACCTCCTTCTTGGCCTTCTCAATGATTAATCTTCTCCCCAAATATTCTCTTTCAAGTCTTATAATATTATCACACCAAAATTTAATGATTTTTGATGCAACTACTTCACTCTTTAAATGTCCATGCACTTCCGTTACTTGTCCAGTTAATAGTATTGACACATAGTTTTTGTTTGCAACATATTTTAAAAAAGCTATTTGCTCATTTAACATTTTACTAGATTTTATAGCTGTCTTTTTACCAAGTAAACTTTCCCTGTATTTATCTATTATACTATCAAAAACTATTAGCTTTACTCCTTGCGTAACAAACAATTCTAATTTATTTATTAAATACATTTGTTCGTCAAAATCATTTAGATTAAATAACATCAATTTTTCTAATTTTTCAATCAGCTCTTTTTTGCCACATTCTTCACCCCCTCTATTCCTAATTAACTGTACTATTCTTTCAATTGCAAATGGTGTTTCAGTGTTTATGAATATCGTTTTAAATCCCATTTCAATACAGCTGATCGAAGCCATTAAACATAATAAAGTCTTACCAGTACCATAGCTACCATATATCATTGTAATTTCTTTTCCATATAATCCGCCATTAAGTTTTTCATCCAATTTCTTCCAACCGAATGGTATTATTATGTCCTTCATTTTACATAGTCAACCCTTATTTCTCACACGAAAAAAATGCACAAAACTTTATAAACTCTTTTTTAAAAATTATTTTCTATAGTGAGATTCTCTCAAATGTATTAGTTGTTTAAACGTTTTACAAATTGTCTAAAGGGTGAAAATATTTGACTAAAATAGCAGGGATAATAGTAAAAAATCAAAGAATTAAATATTTAATAATGTCTTATCTGAATAAGTATAAAGTAAATTTTATTGAATTTTCTTCAATCGAGGAAGCTATGAATAAAAATGTAAACGTGCTTTTCACAGATATCAATGTACATTCTATTCTCTTCGATGATAATTTACCAAATTTGAATGAAAAATTTAAGGAAATTATTGTTCTTAACTATGATTATGACTTTATTTTTTCAATTAAAGAGCTTATTTTCAAAATTTTTCCTCACTTGTTTGATAAAAAAATGTTTAATGAAGTAATTGTAGGTATAGACCCTGGAAAAACCTATGGACTTATAGTCATCGCTGATGGAAAAATTCTTTTCTCTCAAAGCTCCGTTGATGTGGATATTATTGTTAGCGAACTGATGGATACATTAAACTATATACCATTTAAGAGAGCAATTATAAGAATTGGCAGTGGTGGTGGTGTATATTTGAAAATATTAGAAAGTAAACTGGCTAAAATTATGAAATATATAAACCCTAATATAAAACATAATATATCTTTTGAAGTAATTAATGAGTTCTCTCTAGCTGGTACTAATATTAAATATCATCGTGAAAAAAATGACCTTTCAGATGATGTTTTTTCTGCTTACATAATTGCAATAACTAAAGGCAAAAAAATGGAGGTGTACAATTATATTAATCAATAAAGTTATAAACATTAATGCTGGAAAGTTCATAAAGATTGAAGGACCTGCCTATATAGAACTTTTGAGAGGTAAAGCTACATCGTTGGGAAGAGAAATCAATATAAAAGAACCCATAATCGTTCCTAAATCTAAAGTTGTAGTCCTTAATGTAATTGAAACCTCTATGTTTAAGATTAGATGTGGTGTTGGTGGGATTATCGAAGAAGTGGAAGATATCCCTATTCCAATTGAATGGCATAGTGCGATTAAAAAAGTATTAGACCTTAGAAAGCCATTGAAAATAATGGTGTTAGGAAGTGCGGAAAGTGGCAAATCAGTTCTTTCCACATTTATTGCGAATGAGGCTTTTAGTAGAGGATATAAAACAGCTGTAATAGATAGCGATGTGGGGCAATCAGACTTTGGGTTGCCAGCAACAATAAGTGTAGGGTTTTTAGAACGTAAGGTAACCTTCTTGTCTGAAATTCCTATTTCTAATGTTTTCTTTCTTGGTTCAACATCACCAAAAGATGTTTCTGACTTAATTATTTTGAACACTAAAAAAGCCGTGGAATTAGCACTAAATAATGGTGCTGAAGTTGCAATAATTAATACTGATGGATGGACTTCCGATTTAGAAGCTAAAAAATTTAAAACATCTTTAATTATGTGCGTGGAACCAAACATCATACTGTCTATTCAGAAATTAGATGAAATAGAAAGCATAATTAAACAATTTAAAGGATCATCCATAATTAATGTATTCAGATTTTTACCACCAAAGACTGTTAAAATGAGAAGCAAAGAAGAGAGAAGATCTTGGAGGGAACATGCTTTTACAAGATTATTTTCCGATGCTAAAATTAAAGTTCTTAATTTTAATCGTTTAAGCTTCATGTATTCTCTTTTTGGTTCCGGTTTCCCTCTTTCAAATAATGAGATTAAAAAGTATGAATCACTACTTAACACACCAATTGTATATGGTGAAGCTACTACAGATTTCATTTTTTTAGTTTGTAGAGGGTCTATCGACAAGGATACCTTACAAGACTTTAGACATAAAGTATTAAATGAAAGTGGTAAAGATATAGCAATAGTTGTTGATGAAAATTTCGCAAAAAATCTCCTAGTAGGAATTTTAAATTCTTACAACGAATTTCTTGGCTTTGGCATAATCAAAGACATTGATTTTCACAAAAAAACTATTAGTATACTTACAAGTGTAGAAAATGAAATAAGTGCAATTGCTTTTGGAAGTATAAAGTTAGACGAAAATTATAGAGAGATCGGAAAAGTAGATCCTTGGTCTTTTTCATAACATTACATTCTTAACTTGATCTTTTATGCATCTCTATGACAATTTTATAATATCAGCACCTGATAGATAATCGTTCTGTAGGAGGAAACATATATATCCCCCCTCTATATTTTCTTTTATGGTGGTAAGGATGTCTACTGGTGCTGGTGTTAAAACTGCTACGTTAGGTCAAATAGGTGGAGTTCCGGTCTTAATATTGAAGGAGGGTACTAGCAGGACAGTGGGAAAAGAAGCTTTAAGGGCTAATATTATGGCTGCAAGAGCTATAGCTGAAATATTGAGAAGTTCTCTTGGTCCTAAAGGTATGGATAAGATGCTTGTAGATAGCCTTGGTGATATAACTATAACTAATGATGGTGCTACTATTCTTAAGGAAATGGATGTTCAACATCCAGCTGCAAAAATGATGGTGGAAATATCAAAAGCCCAGGATAATGAAGTTGGTGATGGAACAACAACGGCAGTAGTACTAGCAGGAGAACTATTAAAACAAGCGGAAGAGCTTTTAGATAAAAACATACATACTTCAATAATAAATAGTGGTTATAAAAAAGCTGCACAAAAAGCTGAAGAAGTCCTCCAACGAATAGCCATCCCAGTTGATATAAATGATGAAGAGCTTTTAAAGAAAGTTGCTATGACTGCTATGAGTGGAAAAGTCGTTAGTGTTGCAGCAGAACACTTAGCAAAAATCGCGGTGAAAGCTGTTAGACAAATAGTAGAAGAACATAATAATAAACTAGTTGCCGATGTTGATCAAATACAAATAATAAAAAGGAAAGGAGGAAGTGTATTTGATACTACATTGATTTATGGTGTTGTTTTGGATAAGGAAGTGGTTCATCCAGGTATGCCTAAAAGAGTTGAAAAAGCAAAAATAACATTACTAGATTGTCCGTTGGAAGTGGAAAAAACTGAAATAGATGCTGAAATAAGGATAAGCGATCCTGAACAAATGAGGGCATTTCTAGAGGAAGAAGAGCGCATTCTTAAGAGGATGGTTGATAAGATTAAGAGTGTTGGTGCTAATGTTGTTTTTTGTCAGAAGGGTATTGATGATGTTGCTCAACATTTCTTAGCTAAATATGGTATATTGGCTGCTAGAAGAATAAAGAAGTCCGATATCGAAAAACTAGCTAGAGCTACTGGTGCAAGGATAGTAACAAGTATAGATGATCTTACCGAGAAGGACTTAGGATACGCTGAACTAGTAGAACAGAGGAAAATTGCTGAAGAGAAGATGATTTTTGTTGAAGGTTGTAAGAATCCAAAGTCTGTAAGTATACTAGTAAGGGGAGGACTGGAAAGATTTGTAGATGAAGCCGAAAGGTCATTGAGGGATGCTTTATATGTTGTCGCTGACGTCATTAAAGAACCTAAGGTTTTAGCTGGTGGCGGTGCACCTGAAGTAGAAGTCGCAAAAGAACTAAGAGGATATGCATCATCAATTGGTGGTAGAGAGCAGCTAGCCATAGAAGCTTTTGCAAACGCAATAGAAGTTATACCCAGCACTTTAGCAGAAAATGCTGGATTAGACCCGATAGATATAATAACTGAGTTGAGAGCACTACATACAGATCCCAAAAATGTATGGTATGGCATCGATGTATATGAAGGTAAACCCGCTGACATGCTTAGTAAGAACGTACTTGAACCACTACTAGTAAAAGTAAATGCTATAAAAACTGCTGTGGAGGAAGCTGCTTTCATACTAAGAATAGATGATATAATTGCTGCTTCAAAGACTGAAGTTGGAAAGGAAAAGGGCAAAGCTCCACTTGAAGAGAAAAGTGAAAGTGAAATAGAATAAAAATGTAAAATTGCTTTGTTAAATAATTCATTAAAAATTAAAAATATAAATTTTTTATTTATTTGCCGTAAATCTACTCTGTTTCCTCCTCCTTCTTGAATTCTCCCTTTTCTTTTTCTGCACTCGGCGGTGCTGCTGCAATTATATCATCTATCCTTAGTATCATTATCGCGGCTTCAGTTGCAGATTTTATCACCTGCTTCTTCACAACTAACGGTTCTAGTACGCCTAATTCCCACATATTTGATACTTTACCTTCTATAACGTTTACACCAGCCCACTTTTCATCTTTATCATGTTTTGCCCTCATTTCAACCAATATATCCACTGGATCCAATCCAGCATTTTCAGCTAAAGTTATTGGTATACTCTCAACAGCACTAGCAAATTTTAAAGCGGCAAGTTGCTCCTTCCCTTTTAATGTTCTAGCCCAGTTTCTTAATTTCTGTGCAATTTCCATCTCAGGTGCACCGCCACCAGCTAAAACCTTAGGTTCTCTTAATACATCTCTTATTACGCACAATATGTCGCGAAATGACCTTTCGGCTTCATCTACTATATGTTTTGATCCTCCCCTTACTAGTATACTTACAGACTTTGGATTCTTACAACCTTCAACAAAAATCATCTTGTCCTCTCCTATCCTCCTTTCTTCTACTAGTTCAGCGTATCCTAAGTCCTTCTCGGTAAGATCATCTATACTTGTTACTATCCTTGCACCAGTAGCTCTAGCTAGCTTTGCCACATCTGATTCCTTTATTCTTCTAGCAGCCAATATACCATATTTAGCTAAGAAATGTTGAGCAACATCATCAATACCCTTCTGACAAAAAACAACATTAGCACCAACACTCTTAATCTTATCAACCATCCTCTTAAGAATCTCTGTTTCTTGATCTAAAAAGGCTCTCATTTGCTGTGGACTTGTAATATTTATTTTTGCACTTATCTCAGTTTTTTCCACTTCCAACGGACAATTTAATAATGTTATTTTTGCTTTTTCAACTCTTTTAGGCATACCTGGATGAACCACTTCCTTATCCAAAACAACACCATAAATCAATGTAGTATCATTTAATGTTCCTCCTTCCTTCTTCTCAATTTTTACATCATCAACATCAACCATTATTTTATCTTCCTTTACATCAGCCACTTGAATTACTGCTTCAATTGCCATGTCTGTCAATCTTTCTAAAGCTCCCACAACTAGGGCTTTACCTACTAAAGTTGTTTTTCCTACTTTTCTGAGGATATCCTTATCCATTGGATTTACGGATTCTGAAATTTTATCTAATATCTCTATTGCTTTCTCCATACTTTTCTTATATCCCTCCATTATAATGGTGGGATGAACATCCTGTAGTAATAGTTCTTCTGCTCTTCTCAAAAGTTCTCCTGCTAGTACTACTGCCGTTGTTGTTCCATCACCAACTTCATCATCCTGGGCTTTTGATATTTCCACCATCATTTTTGCAGCTGGATGTTGAACATCCATTTCCTTAAGAATAGTAGCACCATCATTAGTCACAACTATATCACCAAAACTATCTACAAGCATCTTATCCATACCTTTAGGACCAAGAGAACTCTTTACAGTTTCTGCAAGTATTCTTGCAGCCATAATATTAGCTCTAAGGGCATCTTTACCTATTGTTCTTGAAGTTCCCTCTTTAAGTAGTAATACTGGTTGACCCCCATGTGCACACATACTTTCACCTATATCATAGCTAATTCATCAGTTATTTATTTTTTACTTCATTTTTATTAGCTTTTTATTTTGGGCCCGGTGGGATTTGAACCCACGACCACCCGGTTATGAGCCGGGCGCTCTACCGAGCTGAGCTACGGGCCCAATGGATTTATTTCACTAATTACAATTACCTACGAAAGTTTATTTATATTTTTATTTTTTAGATATAGTTAACGCCGGGGGCAGGACTCGAACCTGCGACCAACGGGTTAACAGCCCGCCGCTCTTCCATGCTGAGCTACCCCGGCTCTTCCGAGTATAATAGCTCTATTTTATTGCTTTTAAATTTTTCAGAAATATCCTATTTAATCTTTTATCGTTTCTAATATTGAAATTATATTCCATAATTTTACCCTTGTGTGTAATGGCATATTAGGATCTTGCGATATCTCTTCCAAAATACTTATTGCATTTGATGCTCTAACTCCTAAGCTTAATTTTCCTGTTTGTAACATTTTTATGGCGTTACTTGCTGCACCTCTTATATTTCTTGGTACTACAGTATCATCTACTATTGATTGAAGTAATGCTATAGCCTGCTGAACTTTATCCTGAAACATAGGTTAACCTCCATAAACCCAATTTACAAATTAGAAAACATTAAACTTTAATATTTTTCTTTTAGATAAGCACTTTTTCTATTGGGGATTAAGATGAGTGATCGTGATACAAAAATTAAAGAAATGGCTGATCTTTTAATGAAGGGTGCAACTATGCTCTCATATATATGTCCAGAATGTAAAGTTCCGCTTTTTCGTTTGAAAGATGGTGAAATTATTTGTCCATCGTGTAAACGCAAGGCAGTTTTTCAAGAAGAGGAAAAACATCGGAGAATTGAGGAAAAAAATTTTGTCAGAGAAATTAAAGTAGAGGGTGATCTTATTAAATCTCTAAAGACAAAAATATACGAAAAAATAACATATTTTATCGATAGACTTGATATGGTCAATGATATTAATGATGCTAATCAACTATTATCCATAATTGAACGTCTCATTAAGATATTTAAAGAACTATAACTTTATTGAAACATTCCTCATAAGATTTCTGAGAAGTAGATTTTCTATTTTACTAAAAAGACTATTATCGAATGTTACGAGATTACGAAACAAAAATTATACAATTTTAAGTAATATGGTTCCTAAACACAAATTTAAAATATTTGATTCATAATTGTTTTTAGACTAAAATCTGAAATTGTAAAATTAAGAAACCACTACTCTGACAAAATTCAGGTTAATAGTTCGGTATATTTTTAGATACAGTATAATAAAATAAATAGCGTAAAAGATATCAGAAAACAAGAAAAATAAATTAGGACTTTACCCCAAAGAGGTCAATTATAATGCGGGGGGTGGGATTTGAACCCACGAACCCCTTCGGGACGGGATTTCTTATCCAGCCCTTTTATTAGTACGGTCTTAAGTCCCGCGCCTTTGTCCTAGCTTGGCTACCCCCGCATATATTTTTGTGATCCCGCCGGCCGGATTTGAACCGGCGCCCCTCCGGTTTCTACGGCTGATACACACTCATCCACGATTTTACATCTGTATCGTGTGTATGCAAACGCTACAGCCGGATGCTCTACCACTGAGCTACGGCGGGTCCACTACAGTTTTATATTATAAAAAGAGTTTCTTTAATTTTTCTATCCTGTTCATAATGCCTACTACGATTGTGTATTATTTTAAACAAGATTGACAATAATTAATTTCCTAAATATTGGATGGCTTCGTTTTCAAAAGTTTATTTATAGCGGGCCCGGCGGGATTTGAACCCGCGACCAATGGGTTAAGAGCCCACTGCTCTATCCTGGCTGAGCTACGGGCCCTTGGTAAAAATGTTGCAAATTGGTATAAATTAACATTTCGCATAAACCATGACGATAGATATGAATTAAAAATTAATTCCGTTGTGATATATATAATTTTAATTGATTTATTGTTTTATTTCACTGACGATCACTTTTATTTATAAATTTGTTCACAAAATTTTCATCTAGAACTTCTTCAACTATATAGTTGTTGTGAGTTATTATGTTAGTATTCGTGGGCATGGGATTAAATGGATTAAATGATCTAACACGCTCTGGTATACAATGGATACAAAATGGAGAGAAAATCTACCTGGATAATTATACAAGTTTAATACCAAATTTTTCCATAAATGAGTTAGAAACTTTTTTCAATAAGAAAGTCTTCCCTGTTTCAAGAAAGTGCCTAGAAGAAGATTATTATAAAATATTGGATGAAGCCAAAAAAGAAGTAGTTGTACTGCTAATACCTGGAGATCCATTTGTGGCAACTACACATATGCATTTAAGACTTGCGGCAATAAACGCCGGAATAGAAACGAAAGTTATACACTCTGTATCAATACAGTCAGCAATTTACGGTGAAACAGGTTTATTTAACTATAAGTTTGGTAGAACCGTGACTTTAACATTTCCCCACGGATCAGTGATAAGTGAAACTCCTTACGAAGTTATAAAAGATAATATGAGTAGAGGGTTACATACGTTATTATTATTAGAGATTGACGCAGAAAGACGTCTTTTCATGAAGATACCAGATGCTATAGATTTACTGAGGAAACTTGAATACATCAAAAAAGAAAACGTCATAACGGAAAATATACTTTGTGTGGGTTGTGCAAGAATAGGGTCTGATTATCAAAAAATTCGAGCTAACTATATATATGAGCTCTTGAAAGAGGATTTCGGGGATCCCCCTCACTCCTTAATAATAGTTGGTAAACTGCACTTTATTGAAGCAGAAGCTTTAATAAAGCTAGCGAATGCACCAAAGGAGATATTAAGGTGATTTGATATGTTAGATGAATATGATAGATTAAAAAATTATATAAATAAATTCCAGTTAATTTTAAACGAAGTAAAAAAGCAGAATTTAGATAAGAAAATTAAAGAAATTGTTGATTTAAGCGAAAGATATTGCAATGATGCAAAATTCTATTTTGAAAGAAATGATGTTTTCACTAGTTTAACTTGCATCGCTTATGCTGAAGGACTACTGGATTGTTTAAGGTTACTGAATATACTAGATTTCCGATGGGAAAGTGATGTACTACAAGAAAGAAAGAGAAGAGTTCTAATAGCAGGAACCTTTGATATAATCCACCCTGGCCACTTATGGTTAATTGAAAAAGCTAAAGAATTTGGTAGAGTAATAGTTCTCGTATCTACAGACAAAAACGTTGAGAGATTTAAGGGGAGAAAGCCAGTAGTACCCAGCGATCAAAGACTTATAACCGTAAAAGGTTTAAAATATGTAGATGAGGTTTTCCTAGGAAGTGAAAGTGAAGATATTTTAAAAAAGGTTGAAGAAATACATCCAGATATAATAATTTTAGGTCCAGATCAAAATTTTGTCTCAGAAGATGAATTAAGGAAAAAATTAATGGAGAGAGGTTTAAATGTAGAGGTTATTAGAATTAAAGAAGAATATAAAAATGCTCAATTTTATAAAACATCACAAATAATACATGAAATAATAAAAAGAAGAAAGGATCTTGAAAATGGTAAAAATAAATGATGAAAACAGTTATGAAGTAGCAGAGGTATTGGATTTATTGATGTTAATGATTAAAAGAATTAAAAATTTAAAGTTAGATTGTCTCTAGCAGTATGAATTTTTCCAAAGTTTCATCATGTTTTATTATAAGTAAATCTATGCCGTCTCCCGATATTATGTCTCTTTTCACAGCTGCCTTTATAGCCTTTATCGCTATTTCTTCTCCAATATCAGTAGTTATATCTGGAGAGTATTCAGATTCCATAACACTTATAGCCAACATAGCTCCAGATCCTAATGCAACATATTTATCTTCTATTAATGATCCTAATGGATCTAAAACGTATAAATGAGGTCCAGTTGTATCTACACCAGCTATTATGACTTCAGTCATGTATGGCATTAATCTACTACTATACAAAATTGTTGAAAGTAATTTTGCTAGATTCCTAACTTTCATAGGTCTCTTGTAATTTAATTCAAATAGATTTGCTTCTGCTGTTAGAGATTTAGCAAGCATCTGCATATCAGCTATTACTCCTGCACACGCAATTCCCAAGTGATTAGTTATCTTAAATACTTTTTTGCCTGCTTTACTTAGAATAGTGTAACCATAAGCAACTCTTTTTTCAGAAGCAAGCACAACTCCATCTTTACAGACCATTCCGACCGCTGTTGCTCCTATAGCTTCCATTTTTACACCATTTAATTAAACTTAAAAGTAAACTAATAAATATATTCTGCTAGTCATAAGTTAGTTAGAAATGACTATTCAAAATACAAACATTCTTAAGATAAAAACGTTATTGACAAAATTATCATTATTAGGTGTACAAGTAAGTCCTGAAGTATTTGAACTATTGTATAAACGTGATGATATAACAAAAATGTTAGAGGAAAAAGTGATTAATTACTTACTTATAACAAAGGAGAAACCAGCAATTTTAACACTTGAAATATTATATTCACTATTAAAAACAGAGACATGTGAAAATGAGACTACTGATGCTAGCCACATGCCCGATGAAATAGAAATAATTTTTGAACCTACAGAATATATTTTATCGAAATCGCTCTCTATAGATTTTAAAAACTATTTTATGAGTAGATACACTAAACTCAGGAAAATATTGCTTACTGAGAGATTTGACACTAAAGGTTTCATTGACATATATGATATAGCTAGTTATAAAAATTACAGCATACATCAAGAAAGAAATACTGTAAAGATAATATGTATAGTTTCTGACAAACTAATTTCAAAAAATCACATTTTATTTGAAGTTGAGGATCTCACTGGAGAAATATCAGTAATCGTAACTAAAAAGAATGAAAATCTTATTAGAAGAGCGCGAAATATACTTCCTAATGAAGTAATATGTATTGAAGGGTTTATCACAGACGAAGGGAAAATAATTGCTACCGATATACTACAACCGGAGGTTACTCAACCGTCAATAAATATTGGTAAAAAACCTGATTTATATGCACTCTTAATATCAGATCTACACATAGGTAGTAAGTACTTTATGAGAACAGAATTTAATAGACTTATACTATGGTTAAATGGCTTTTTAGGTGATGAGAAAATGAAAAGACTAGCACGAAAAGTAAAATACCTAGTAGTTGCGGGTGATGTCGTTGATGGTATAGGCATTTATCCAAATCAAGAAGAGGAACTGGTTATTAAAGACTTAAAGAAACAATATGACATTGCTGCACATTATTTTTCACAAATACCTCAACACATCAAGATTTTCTTAATACCCGGCAATCATGATGCAGCTCGGCAGACTCTTCCTTCTACAAAATTATACAAGGAATATGCAGCTTCTCTTTATAGGCTTAATAATGTAATTATTTTAGGAGATCCAGTATACTTTAAATTGCATGATTCTCTATTTCTTGTGACTCATGGAAGAAGTCTGGATGATATAATAGTAAGCATACCTGAGCTGAAATATGAGGCGCCAGCAAAAGCTATGGTGGAATTACTTAAGAGGAGACATCTTGCACCAGTATATGGCAATAGAACTTTGATAGCCCCAGAGGAAGAAGATTACATGGTAATCGAGAAGATACCACATGTTTTTCATGCTGGTCATATACATACCTTCGAATGTATATATTACAAGGGAATAGTTGTAGTTAATTCTGGTACATGGCAGCGTCAAACGGAACATATGAAGAAAATGGGAATACAACCAAATCCAGCTAAAGCAGTTTTAATAAATCTAGGCAACAATACAGTTCAAGCTATTATCAATTTTATAGAAGAAAATGTTAAAGAGGAAAAAAGTGAGGGACATGAAGGTCTCTGATGTAGGTGAATGGAAAATAATTGAAACTATTTTTGAAGTTATCAATAAGAAAAAAAGGTTAGCCTTACCTTATGGTGATGATGCAATTGCACTAAAATTAACAAGAAATATAAACCTGGTGATGAATGTAGATATGCTTGTTGGCAAAACTGATGTCCCCCCAGGGATGAGTGCTATTCAAATAGGAAAAAAAGTAGTTACAATGAGCGTAAGTGATTTAGCAGCTAAAGGTGCGAAACCAATGGGCTTCTTATCCTCAATAGGTTTAAGGAGAGATATGGATTTAGAGTATTTAATAGAAGTATATAAAGGGATGAACATTGCTGCTAGAAAATACAACATGTACATTCTCGGAGGAGACACTAATGAAACTGATGATTTAATAATTGATGGTATTTCTTTCGGCATTGCAAAGAATGTAATATCTAGAAGTGGCGCTAAAATTGGTGACATTGTAGCCATAACCGGATTATTTGGTAATACGTCTGCGGGATTTAAAATATTATTTGAGAACCTGTATGCACCTCAAAAATTGAAAAACAAAATATTGAAAGACATATATGAACCCAAAGGATATGTAAAAGAGGGTATAGTATTAGCGAAAAAAGGTTTAGTCAATGCATCGATTGATAGTAGTGACGGTCTAGCTATCTCCTTGTATGAAATCGCAAAAAAAAGTAATGTCGGAATAGAAATAAACATGTTGCCAATAACTGAAGAAGCAAAAAAATTTGCTGAAATGAATAATATAGATCCTCTTGAGTTAGTATTCTATGGGGGAGAAGAATATGTATTGATTTTAACTATTGAGAGAACAAAATGGACTAAAGCTCAAAATGAAATTAAAAAGATCGGTGGGAAATTAATACCAATAGGTAAAGTAATTGAAGATAAAAATGTCATTATATATAAATGTGAGGGTAAAGAAATATTCATAGAAAAGAGGGGATGGGAGCACTTTAAACATAAATAGGAGGTTAACATTTGCGTTCAGTTGATCTAAGCAAGGTTATAATAGTTGATGGATATAATGATGAACCAGCTGGACTCGGTGTCCCGCCATATCTAGATGTTTATGCAAGATATGCTGCGGGCGTCATATGGCGATATAACAACAATATTATTGTGCATTATTGTACAATAGATGAGCTACGTAAAGATTTTGTTAATTATCTCAAGTTAATGAACAAATCGGACATATTAATAGTTATAGGGGGAGTAATTGTGCCCGGAAAATATATTGGAGGAGAACCTATAACTAGAAGTGAAGTAATAAAGATAGGAACTTTAGTGAAAAAACCTATAAAAATTTTATGCGGACCAATAGCAAAGTATGGTTTTTGTGCTGAAGGAGGTAAGAAGGCAGAACCACTAGATAACGTAATTAACTTATATGATCTTATAGTTAAAGGTGATATAGAAGTCGTATTAACAGATTTGATAAATCAAGACTTAAATGTGGATAAAGTAGATCCAAATGCTAGCAGAAGCAATTATGATATTGTTAGGGAGGTAGCTGTAAGAGGTGCAAGGATAGTGCAAGATCACCCAAATTATGATTTCAACCTCATATGCGAAATCGAAACGTACAGAGGATGTCCAAGATATATTGCTGGAGGATGTTCCTTTTGTGTGGAACCTCTTTGGGGTCCTCCCATATTTAGACCAGTAGAAGATATAATCAGAGAAATATCAATGCTATATGAATTTGGGGTGAAACATTTCCGATTGGGTAGACAACCAGACATCTATAGTTATCAAGCTTATGGTGTTGGTGAAAAAGAGTTTCCACGTCCTAATGTAGATGCAATTAGAAAACTGTTTGAAGGAATAAGGTTAAATATACCAAATCTGTTGACACTCCATATAGATAATGTAAATCCTGGTACAATTGCAAATTACCCTGAAGAGAGTAGAGAAATAACAAAGATAATTGTTAAATGTCATACTCCAGGAGACGTAGCTGCTATGGGTATAGAATCTACTGATCCTAAAGTTATAAAAGCAAACAATTTAAAAGTTGAACCTGAGGATGCACTTAAAGCAATAAAAATAGTAAATGAGATAGGGTCCATTAGAGGTTGGAATGGTCTTCCAGAATTGTTACCTGGTGTGAACTTTGTCTATGGATTAATCGGTGAGAACGAAGAAACCTACCGTTTAAATTTCGAGTTTATGAAAAAAGTTTTAGACATGGGATTGTTGATTAGAAGAATAAATATACGTCAATGTATACCCCTACCTAGAACCAAAATGTGGAATGTTGGGAATAAAATTATAATTAAAAATAAAAGGTTCTTCAAGATTTACAAAGAGAAGATGAGGTATGAGGTCGATAGACCTATGCTTAAAAAAATAGCTCCATTATACTTAACACTAAAAAAAGTTTTCATCGAGATTAAATACGGAAATATAACTTATGGTAGACAGGTAGGAAGCTATCCACTATTAGTGGCTATACCTTCAGGGTGTTCTTTAAGGGAAATTGTAGATATAATGGTAGTTGGACATGGATATAGATCTATACTTGGATTACCACTACCAATAAAAATCAACAAATGTGAAAAAAAATTGTTGAAATACGTTCCTATCTTTAAGGGTAGAAGCACTACACAAATAATTTTGAATAGACCCATAAGAAATGCTGAGCACTTAAAGAAGATAATTGGTGAAAAAAAGCAACTTACAGTCATAGAGAGATATTTAGATTTCTCTTTCTAAGTCAAATAACTTTTAAATTTATTGGTGTGGTATAGTAGTAGGGGTTTAGTGGGGCCCGTAGCTCAGCTAGGACAGAGCAACCTCTATGGAGGCTCGAGCCGGCCTTCTAAGTCGGGGGTCGCGGGTTCAAATCCCGCCGGGCCCGCTATACTCATTTATAAGTTTCAGCTTGAAACAAAGGAATGTGATATCCCTTATCTTTAATTTTGACTACGCTACTTCAAATTATTTTTTAAATTTTTGGGTCTTATACTTTGATGCATAAAAGGTTTTTATCAGTTAATTATTTATATTAGTTGTTTTTGATATTCTTGGTGTTAAAGTGGCTGGCATAGAATTTCGACCAACGCGTATGGAATTATTAGCTTTCAAACGTAGATTAAAGTTAGCTCAGAGAGGTCTAGAACTACTTCGTGAAAAGCAAGATGCTCTTATCATGGAATTTTTTGCGGTAGTACAAAAGTATAGAAAGATAAGAGATTCTATATCTTCATTATTATCTGAAGCATATCATGCTCTAGCAAATGCTGAGATTGAAATGGGCGCCTTAAAACTTGAAAGAATATCTGAGGGAATACCTGAAACTATAAAAAGTGTAAATATAAAAACTAGAAATATAATGGGTGTTTCAGTTCCAGTTATAGAAGCAGAATTTCAGACCATAAGTAAATCATATTGTTTAATAGATACCTCAGTATATCTTGAAACTGTATCTGAAAAATTCTCTCAACTGTTACCCTTAATAATAAAATTGGCTGATGTTAGCGCAACATTAACTAAACTTGCAGAAGAAATAAAAAAGGTACGTCGAAGGGTAAATGCATTAGAAAACATAATAATACCAAGACTAAACAGCATTATCAATTACATTGAATTTTACCTAGAAGAAAGAGAAAGAGAGGATATCTTCAGATTTAAACGTATAAAGAAGAAATTGGAAGCAAAATCTTAGTAATATACTCAGCAATTATTTATTAGTTTTGATAGTGGTTAATATTAATATTGCCTTTGCGAGATCTCCATCTGCTTGTTTTAATGCTTTTCTGGCTTCTTCCAAGCTTACTCCCGCTTGAGCAGCTACGAGTTGAATATCTTCTTCTGGTATTTCAATTTCTATTTGTTTTACAGTTTCCCTTCTTTCTTCTGTTAATATTTTCTCAGCTATAACTTGTATTATTGTTTGATCACCAATTCTTATCATTGATACATTTGGGGATGGTATTTTCATGATTTTTTGTTTCCTTATTATTATTATTTCTTCTACATCCCCTATTTCATCAACATTCATACCCATTTTTTGCATAAATCTCTTCAATTCACGAGAAGACATTTTCCTCATTTTCTCTCACTCCACGTCTAACTTTTACGGCAATCCCTTTTTTGAACATTATCATTTCTTCGCCACTTAATATTGCTTTTCCAACAGCTAATAATTCATCATTTTCATTAACTACTATTACCTCGCTTCCAGGACGCACCTCTAAATCTGCTGCCTTCACATGTTTTGCAAATACATTTCTTCCTTCACTTATAAAACTTGATACTTCATTTGTTACTATTACTCTCATTTTAGGAGGTTTAGTATGTTCTTTTATAATTTTCGCTCCATAAATTGTTAATGCTATTTGTCCATCACTTGCTCTTAGTGTTGCTATTAATTTACCATATAATTTTATGTGCCTTATTTTCCCCTTTCTTTTCGACTTTTCTATCTCTATTTCCTCTGGGAAAAGTATACATCCTATTCCTTCTCCAAATTGATAGTCCGCAATTTTTCTCAACATATATTTCACATACTCAATGTTTTGTATATACATAGTAATACCTTTACCTATATATAGTTGTTACACTTTCTTTCTTTCCTCTTTCGTTCTTCACTTTTTCTATTGCTTTAAGAAAATCACTCATAGTTATTTTATCCATATTTCTTCTTATGGCATTCATACCAGCTTCAACGCATATTTTCATTATGTCTGCACCAGTCATGCCGCTAGTTTCCTTCACAAGTATTTTTATTGATGTTCCTTCATCAAGGTTAAGTTTCTTCATATGAACTTTGAATATTTTCTCTCTTTCTTCATCGTTCGGCAATGGTACATAGATTATTCTATCAAATCTTCCAGGACGTAAAAGAGCTTCGTCTAATATGTCAATTCTATTTGTAGCGGCAATAACTTTCACATTTCCTCTAGGCTCAAAACCATCAAGTTCGTATAATAGTTGGGCTAGGGTTCTATAGACTTCTCTTTCTCCACTTGTAACGTCCCCTAGCCTCCGAGCACCTATTGCATCTATTTCGTCTATGAATACTATGCTTGGAGCCTTTCTTCTAGCTAAAGCAAAAATCTCTTTAACTATTCTTGCACCTTCACCTATATACTTTTTGACAAGTTCAGAACCTACAGTTCTTATGAAAGTTGCATTTGTTTCGTTTGCTACTGCTTTTGCTAGTAATGTTTTTCCACATCCTGGTGGTCCATATAGTAAAACACCTTTAGGAGGATCTATACCTACTCTTTCAAATAATTCTGGATGTTTTAACGGTAATTCAATAGATTCTCTTATTTCTCTTTTCTGCTCCTCCAGTCCTCCTATATCATCATACGTTATACTTGGTCTTTCAATAATTTCCATTACTTGAACATATGGATCTTCTGTCTGAGGTAGTACTTCCACAACAGCGAAATTCCTCTGATTTAACGCAACTCTGATATAGGGTCTAAGTTTTTTCACGTCTATTTCACTAGAAACTTGTACTACCAAATTTGGTCCTGTCGAACTTTTCACTATTACCCTTCCATCATTTAAGACATCAACTATGTAGGCTTCAATTAGAGGTGGTGTTTTCATTTTCTCCAGTTCATTTCTTAAATATGTTATTTCTTCAAGAAGCCTTTCTCTTTCCATATTCAAAAGTCTTAATTCTTCCTCTATTTGGAGTAACCTCTTTTCTAAATACATTTGGTAATCTAACGCTTTACTATAGTTTTTTTGAGCACTGCTTTCACCGTTCACTCTGAACGTCATACATCTTTTTTATACGCTTCGCATAAAATTAAGGTTTCGTTATATTAAACAAGTTTTCTAATAATAAGTAATCAAGGTAAATTGTTATAAAACAGTAATAATGATGTACTGTATTTATTAATGACCAAAAAACTAGTAAGAAATTGTAATCAGCCTATTCCATCACTATAGTGTAAAATGATAAACTTTAATTTATAGCATAGATGATTAATATATGATGTCAAATCCTATCAAATAATTTACTTAGGTGACTTGTTTGTCATGCGAAATTTGTGGATCACCATTAAGAGATAAAGGTAAAAAAGTAGTTATTTTAGGTGCAGTACTAAGCGTATGTGAAAAATGTTCGAAACATGGATATGAAATATGTCCTCAAAATAGAAATAGAACTCTTAAAACAAAAACTAAAAAAGATTTGTTTAACAAATTACCTAAGGACTTTGGCAAAAATATAGAAGATTATGAAGTTGTAAATGATTATGCTGAAAAGATTAGAAGTGCAAGAGAGAAGATAGGATGGACTGTTGATATTCTTGCTGGACAGCTAAATGAAAAAGTTTCCGTAATTAAAAAAATCGAAAGTGGGAAAATGATTCCTTCTATAGACCTAGCAAAACGATTAGAGAAAATACTTAACATTAAACTTTTAGAGCCATCAATTAAGACCTTCGAGCGTTCTCTTTCTTATGTAGAAAAAATAAATGTAACACTTGGTGATATAGCTGAAGTAAAAAACAGAAAGCAAAAGGAAAAGTAGAAAGGGGTAAAATTTTTGTAAAAAGTTGGTGGATTAATCAAATTTTAATTTAAAGAAATAATTATTAAAGAATCTTATTAATTGATGGTTTTATTTGAACTTCTCAACAATCCTTTTTATTAACATATCTAAATTTAAATCCTTTTTTGCACTTATTGGTATTATGTCATTATACGGGAAAAATTCTCCAATTATTTTCTTGCATTCCCAGATTTTTTCCTCATTTATTAAATCGATTTTGTTTAATGCAATAATAACTTCTCTACCTAAAGCTATATTATTTATAATTTCTTGTGATGTTTCTGTCTTTCTTCTTATTTCATTAACACTTTCAGAACCATCTATTACGAGGATTATCAAATCTGACAATGATAACTCATGAAGTGTTGTGTAAAATGCATTAAGGATTATTGGATGTAAATCTTCTATGAATCCTATTGAATCTATTACAATTATGTTATTATTTCCGTTCATTTGTGGTGAATATAATCTTCTAGCATATGTTGATAATGTAGTGAATGGTCCTAGCCCTACTGGTTTATTTTCACCTGTTAACTTGTTAAATAATTCTGTTTTTCCAGCCTGTGTATATCCCGTTAATACTAGTTCTAAAAATCCTTGTTCCTTTCTCTTATTTATCCTATCTATAGTCCTGAGTCTGGTTCCTTTAAGTTTTTTCTCAAGTGATCTTATTCTGTTCATTATATGTTGCTCATACAATTTATGCAAATATTCTCCTAAAGCACCCCATCCCACCTGTTCACCATAAATATCTCTAGATCTTAAGTATTCCTTAACCCAAGGTAGCATATAATACAATCTCGCTAATTCTATTTGCATTTTTGCTTCTGCTGTTCTACTTCTTCTTTCAAATACTTCCAATATTAGTAGGTTTCTATCAATAACATTTATATTCCATCCAATCACCTTTCTTATTCTAAACGCTTGATTTGCCTTAAGTGTATTTGTGAAAATTATTGTTTTAACATTTTCTTCTTTCACAAGTTCTTTTAGTTCCTTTAATTTTCCTATACCAACTAAGTATCTATGATCTGGAGTTTTTCTAACTTGAATTACTTCTTTTATAATCTCGTATCCCAAGCTTTTAGCAAGTTCTTTGGTCTCAGGAATCTTTGTTTTTGTATTTTTTCCTAATACTTCAACAATTATTGCTCTCATATTTATTTATTTTGTCATAAGAAACTAAATTCTTTAAAATTTATATTTTTCCATCCTTATTTCATAATTATTGGTATGAATTTTGAGGTTTATATTCTAAGAATAGGTCATAGGCTACTCAGAGACAAACGTATAACTACACATGTTGGATTAGTGGCAAGAGCTTTTGGAGCCAGGGGAATTATACTTGATTATTACGATGAAAAAGTTTTTAATTCCATAAAATATGTTTGTAAAAATTGGGGTGGCGATTTTTTAATTGATTTTACTGAAGATCCTAACAAATACTGTATAGAGTGGAAAGCTCAAGGCGGTGAAATAATTCACCTTACGATGTATGGTTTAAATCTACCTCAAGTTATAAATGATATAAAGAATAGCCAAAAGAGGAAGAAATTGATAATTGTCGGTGCTGAAAAAGTCCCTAGATTTTATTATGAAATTGCTGATTGGAATGTGGCTATAGGTAATCAACCACATTCTGAAGTTGCTGCGTTAGCTGTTTTTCTGCTAAAATTGTTTGATGAATGGGTTTTCAATAGCTATTTCGAAAATGCAAAAATTAGAATTTTACCATCACAAAGAGGTAAACATGTTATAAAAGTTTTCTAACTTCATATGTCAACTTAAGAAAAATATTTTTGGTTTTATTTAGAAATTAAATACGTAGATAAGATAAAAAGTCACTTTGGGGGTTTAAATTGAAGCATCTTGATGAAGGTTTCATAGAGTTAGTTAGGGAGCTTTTGGGAGATGAGGGTGCCGCTGTAGTTTCATTTTTATCTGAGAATTTTGATGTTACAGATGAAATGTTAGCTCAAAAAACTGGTATAAAACTTAACAATGTTAGAAAGATCTTATATGCCTTATATGATAACCAACTAGTTTCTTATAAAAGAGTGAGAGATAAAACAACTGGATGGTTTATATATTTTTGGAGACTTAATAAAGATAATGTTGAATTCATTGTACGTGCAAAGAAGCATGCTGTTTTAAAGAAACTTAGAGAAAGACTTGAGTATGAGAAAAAATATACGTTTATGCACTGTCCCAAGGACAGAGTTAAAATGCCATTTGAAGAAGCTATCGACTATGATTTCAAATGTAAGGTATGTGGAGAAACGCTTGAGTTTTTCGATAATAGTAAGATAGTATCTTTTCTCGAGAAAAAGATAAAGGAAATAGAAGATGATATTTTCAAGTAAAAATTAAGTTATTAACCTTAAGTAAAACAAATATTGAAAATAGTAATTACTGAAATTATCTTTATTAATATTAACTTCTTGTTTAACTTATGGGCGGGTCGTCTAGTTGGTAGGATACCGCCCTCACACGGCGGTGGTCCTGGGTTCAAATCCCAGCCCGCCCATACCACAATAATCTAAAATCTTGAAATTTAATTTTGAAGTTATATACTTGATTTAAGTTTTAATTTGCTGCTCTACTTTACTTCAAGTTCAATTGTATATTTGAAGAAAATTTAAATAGTAAGTTTTAATGTTTTGTTTACAGTTAAAGGTGTTTAATACATGTCGTTTAGACATATTGTGCGGATAGCTGGACAGGATGTAGATGGCTCCTTGAAAGTAGTTTACGCTCTCTCAAAAATAAAAGGTATTGGAGTTAATTTAGCACATGTTATTATTAAATTAGCTGAAGTATCTCCAGATGAAAAGTTAGGATTCTTGCCTGAAGCAAAAATAAAGAAACTTGAAAGTATAATTAATTCGTTACCTAAACATGTTCCCTTCTGGATAGTTAATAGAACAAGAGATCTTGAAACTAATGAAAATAAGCATTTGATAGGCTCTGATCTGATATTGAGAGTTAAGGCAGATATTGAATTCATGAAGAAAATAAAATGCTGGAAGGGTATTAGACACGCATTAGGATTAAAAGTAAGAGGACAAAAAACAAGAACTACTGGAAGAACTGGACAAACCGTAGGTGTATCTCACAAACCAAGATAAAATTATTTTCGGGTGGATTTTGCATGGGTGATCCACGACGGTCAAAAAATAAGTGGAAAAGTCCTCGACATCCATGGAAAAGAGAATTACTTGAGGAAGAACTCAAATTAGTTGGTGCATATGGGCTTAGAAATAAACGTGAACTTAGAATAGCGAAAACTTTATTATCAAAGGTTAGACAGCAAGCACGTCTGATGCTAGCTTTACCCCCTGAAGAATTAAATGTTAGACGTAAAGAACTCATTAGCAAATTATCTAGGATAGGTCTATTGTCCGAAGATGCTTCTATAGATGATGTTTTGGGATTAAGAGTGGAGGATTTACTTGAAAGGCGTCTACAAACAATTGTATATAGGAAGGGACTGGCTAGATCTATTCATCATGCTAGACAACTTATAGTTCATGGACATATATCCATTAATAGTAGACGTGTCACGATTCCCGGTTATATTGTTAGTAAAGAAGAAGAAGACAAAATTCATTATTCATATGATAGCTCACATATTTCTGCCATAGTAAACAGAGGTGATTAAACATGAGTAGTAGAGATATTCTATGGGGGGTTGCACATATTTACAGTTCTCTTAACAATACTATCATCCATATTACTGATCTCTCAGGAGCCGAAACTGTTGCTATATCTTCAGGTGGGGTGGTTGTAGAAGCTGATAGAGAAAAACCATCACCATACGCCGCTATGCAGGCTGTCTTCAAAATTGCTCAAATAGTAAAAGATAAAGGTATGAAAGCCCTACACATAAAAGTTAGAGCTCCAGGAGGTCATAGCATTAAAACTCCAGGTCCAGGAGCTCAAGCTGCCATTAGAGCTCTTGCAAGATCTGGTTTCATTATAGGTAGAATAGAAGACGTAACTCCAATACCTCATGATACTACTAGAAGGCCTGGTGGTCGTAGAGGTAGAAGACTGTAAAAATACTATTTGGTGATTACTATGGTCTCATCAGTTAAAATACTCGAGTTTAAAAATAATGAATTAAGATTCATTGTTGAAGGTTCAAATCATGCTTTTTCGAATGCTTTAAGAAGGATTATGATATCAGAAGTCCCAGTTATGGCTATTAGTGAATTTGTAATAATAAATAATACCTCCCCAGTTTATGATGAAATTTTAGTGCATAGATTATCCTTAATTCCTTTAACTACTGATTTGGAGAGCTTTAATTTGCCTGAAAAATGTGTATGTAATGGAGTTGGTTGTTCTCGTTGTCAGGTTACTCTGATATTAAATGTAAAAGCAGACGATGAACCTAAAACTGTTTATTCACGTGATATAACATCAAGTGATCCGAGAGTGGTCCCCGTTAGTGATGATTTTCCATTAACGAAATTATCTGTGGGTGATGAAATTGTAATTGAAATGTATGCAAGGCTGGGACGGGGTAAAGAAAATGCACGTTTTCAACCAGTATCTGTTTGTGTATACAAGTATATGCCACGTGTAATAGTTGATACCACAAAATGCGTCAAATGTAGAGTAGATGAGCTATTGACATGTGTAAATGCATGTTTTAAGGGGGCATTAAACGTTAATGAAGAAAAAGGTTATCCATACTTACGTTACCCATTAAATTGTAATCTTTGTAATTCTTGTGTTGAAGCTTGTGAATACAGAGCTATTAAATTAGATGCTGATGATAAAACTTTCATTTTCTATATCGAATCCACTGGAGCACTTTCACCTACTAAGATAGTTTACACTGCTGCAACCATTTTAGCTGAGAAATGTGATGAATTTTTAATTAAAATTAAAGAGGTGATATGAATTGAAAAGAACGGGGCCTACAAACATACATTTAAGGAAAAATATAAATTTTCTAAAGAAAAAATCCATTGAAAACAATGCTAAAATATGGCGTGATATTGCTAATAAATTATCAGCTCCAAGAAGGATGAGGATTGCTGTAAATGTTGGGAAAATCAATAGATGTACATCTAAGGGTGATGTAGTCATAGTTCCTGGTAAAGTTTTAGGTGCAGGGGAAATAGATCATCCAGTTACAGTTGCTGCATTCAGTTTTTCTAAATCTGCTTATGAAAAAATTACGAAAGCCAATGGTAAATGTATTAGCATAATTGATTTAGTCAACCTAAACCCCAAAGGTTCCGGAATTAAGATAATAGGTGGTTAAATTATGAGTGGTAATGAAAATACAATTGTTGTCGATGCTGAAAACATGATTTTGGGTAGACTTGCAAGTATGGTAGCTAAATATTTACTTGAAGGTAAAACCATTTATGTAGTTAATATTGATAAAGCAGTTGTATCTGGTAAGCCTCAGAGTATATTTGAAGAAGCTAAAAAAATCCTTAATCTACGTACCTTAGGAAATCCCGATAGAGGTCCTAAGAGACACAGAGCTCCGAATATGATTTTCAGGGAAATTGTATGGGGGATGCTCCCTAAACATAACCGTAGAGGTAGAGAAGCATTACGTAGATTAAAGATTTTCCTTGGTTTTCCAGAAAATTATAGAAATTATAAAATTGTTAGGTTTAAAGAAGCTGATGTAAAAAGATTATCAGGCAAATATGTTTATTTAATTGAAATTTCAAAACAATTAGGATGGACTGGTGATCAAGATGTCTGAAGGGAAAGCTCTAGTAATAAGTGGAAAAAGAAAGACTGCAATAGCTAAAGCTATTTTTAGACCGGGAAATGGTAGGGTATATATAAATGGTATTCCGTTACCTATTTACCAACCCGAACTTGCAAGATGGAAGATTTTAGAACCTTTAAAACTAGCTGGAGAAAAATTGGTAAATCAAGTTGATATTGAAGTTACCGTTAGAGGTGGAGGGTTTATGGGTCAGGCTGATGCTGCGAGAATGGCTATTGCAAGAGGGTTAGTGAGGTGGTTTAATAATGAGGATTTGAAAAAGATGTTTCTTGAGTATGATAGAACCATGATAACTGGTGACCCAAGGAGAACAGAACCTAAGAAATTTGGAGGGCCTTCTGCCCGCCGTAGATTCCAGAAATCTTATAGGTGATGGAGGTGTATCCCATACGTTGCTTTACTTGCGGTGCTCCAATTGGTAATAAATTTGAGAAATTTAAACGTTTAGTAGAGTCTGGAATATCACCATATAGCGCATTTAAAGAACTTGGTATAACTCGATACTGTTGTCGGAGGATGATTTTTACACACGTAGAGTATTTTGATGATATAATAAAACTCGACATGTTATACATGAAGAAAAGACAAAAATGGTGATGTTTGTGTATACCTCATCTACTATAATTCAAGATGCTGTTGTAAGAAAATGCTTTAATAGTAGAGGGGAACTAACAGTTGAAGTGGAAATTTTTACTGAAAGTGGATTTGGATCATTTTCAGCTCCTTCTGGTGCCAGTAAAAGTTCATATGAAGTAGTCAGTTTTCCACATGGTGGTATAGATGAAGCAATAAACATCTTTGAAGAATTGATAGCTCCAGAAATAATTGGTATGGATTCCATAAATCAACTTGAAATAGATAAAGTTTTAAAGGAGATAGATGGTACTTCAAACTTTAGTAAAATAGGGGGGGCTTTAGCCATATCTACTTCTATAGCCAATGCCATAGCCGCCGCTAATTCATTGTTAATTTCACTATACAAATATCTTGGTGGAGTATGTGCTAATAAACTGCCATTACCTTTAGGTAATGTAGTTGGTGGAGGAAAACATACGCACATCAAAGGGTTAGATTTTCAGGAGATTTTATTAATTCCTTATGGTTCTCCATCATTCTTTAATTTAGCTAAAGCTAATATACAGGTTTACATGGAGCTAATTAAATCATCTCCCCCTGGAACTTTCTACGGTAAAAATGATGAAGGAGCTTTGATTACTACACTTGATATTTTTGAAGTCCTTAAGCTTGTTAAAAATGCTTGTAATAAAGTTTCTGAAAAGATAAATATCCAATTTAAGCTAGGTTTAGACGTAGCTGCATCATCTCTCTGGGATTCTAAATCACGAAAATACCGTTTGCATGGATATGGAAAAAGTTATGATGAAAATGACTTCTATAAATTCATTTTGAACCTCATAAATGAATTTGATCTATTTTATGTTGAAGATCCATTTATGGAGGATGCCTTTAACATGTTTTCACAGTTATGCGATGAATCTGAAAATTGTATAATATGTAGTGATGATTTAACCGCAACTAATGTTGAAAAGGTAAAGTATGGTGCATCTTTAAATGCGTTTGACGCTGTTGTAATAAAACCAAATCAAGTAGGTACATTATCAGACACTATCTTAACTATAAGAACTGTATTTTCATATGGTCTTACCCCTATATGTTCACATAGATCTGGAGAAACAGTAGATAGCTTTATGGCACATCTAGCAGTGGCTATGGGTACTCCAATGATTAAATGTGGAATTATGGGTGGTGAAAGAATCTCTAAAATAAATGAATTAATAAGAATTGAGGAAGAATTAGGTGAAAATGCTAAAATAACAGAATTGGAGGAATTATTGAAATGACAGCTTCACAATCGTCAGATTTACTTGTACCACTAGAACTCTATTTATCCGTTGGAATACACATTGGAACAAGAATTAAAACAAAACCTATGTTGCCTTTTATATACAGAGTTAGACCTGATGGATTATACGTTTTAGATGTTAAACATATTGATGAACGTATACGTATAGCAGCTAAGTTTATATCAAGATTTCCCTCACACAAAATCTGTGCAGTTTCAAGTAGACAATACGGTTGGAAACCTGTAACACAATTTTGTACAGTAGTTGGTGGTTTTTCAATTACTGGTAGATTTATTCCTGGAACTTTTACTAATCCTAGATTACCACATTATAGAGAGCCTTCCATAGTAATAGTTTCTGATCCTCGGGCAGATGAACAAGCTATAACTGAAGCTATGGATATGGGCATTCCTGTGGTAGCTTTATGCGATACTGACAATGTAGCATCTGGAGTTGAATTAATCATACCTGTAAATAATAAAGGTAGAAAGGCTTTAGCATTAACTTATTGGTTACTTGCACGACAAGTTCTAAGAGAAAGAGGTGACATTTCCCCAGATGATAATATTCCATATTCCATTGAAGATTTTGAAGCGAAACCGGAAGCCTATTAATCCATTATCATAAATTTTACAATAAATTAAGAATGATAATAAATCATATCTAAATTAACTTTAAAAATTTAATAATTTTTAATAATTAGTAAACTAAATGAATTAAATTTTAAATTTAAGGGCATCGTATAATACTACTGGTAGTTCTAATATGTTTATTAGAAATCCTGCTGTAGCTGGATTATTTTATGAAGGGTCAAAAGATTATCTTGTTAAACAGATTGAATGGTGTTTCAAACATGAAATAGGTCCAAGGGAAATACCTAAAGTAAATCCTCATTTTACTGAAAAGTTAGTATGTGTGATTGTTCCACATGCTGGTTATATTTACTCAGGGCCTATAGCAGCATGGAGTTATAAGGTAATAGCAGAAAATGGTAAACCTGATTCATTCATAATAATTGGACCTAATCATACTGGTATGGGATCTCCCATTGCCGTCATGAAGAGGGGTGTTTGGAGAACTCCTTTAGGTAATGCTATAATCGATGAAAATCTAAGCGATGAATTGCTTAAATCAATCGAAATATTAGACGATGATAGCTTTGCCCACCTTAACGAACACTCAATTGAAGTTCAACTTCCATTTTTACAATACTTATTCGGAGAAATAAAGTTCGTTCCCATATGTTTAATGATACAAAATCAAGAAGTAACACGTGCTCTTGGAGATGCTATGTCAAAAATAATTGGAAGTAAAAGGGTAGTAGTCATAGCATCAACAGATTTCTCACATTATGAAAGTTATGATCGTGCATTAAGAAATGATTTTCTCATTATTGATAGGATAATAAATTTGGATATTGATGGTTTCTTTAAAACTTTTTATTCTAAAAGAATTTCCATGTGTGGTCCTGGTCCGGTAGGTACACTAATTGTCATAGCAAAAAAGCTTGGAGTTAAAAGTGTATCGATGTTAAAATATGCTACATCTGGGGACGTCTACGGCAATAAGTCTTCTGTTGTTGGATATTCTTCAATAGCTTTCTTCAGGTGAAATTATGATCTTAACGTCTGCTCCAGCTAAAATCATATTGTTTGGTGAACATTTTGTTGTAGAAGATAGACTTGCATTAGCAGCAGCCATAAACTTGAGAGCAAAAATCAAAGCTGATTTCAATGATTCCAAATATTTCTCAATAACATCAGATTTTTTTCCTACAACACTGAACATTAATGTTGATGATATAACTTATCATAGATTTTCCCCAATAGGTGATTTCTTTAAACCCCTACTATTTATTCTCCATGATTTTTCTAAAAATTTTGAACTAAATCGAGGTATAGATTTCATTATCGAAAGTGAAATTCCAGTGGGTATGGGATTAGGATCTTCAGCTGCCGTATCCGTAGCTTTTACCGCTGCACTTTTTAAACTTATGAACTATCCTTTCACGTTAAAAGATATAATTAGTTTTGCCTCTAAGGGTGAGTATATAGCTCATGGTAGACCAAGCGGTATTGATCCTACTATTTCCACTATTGGTGGTATCATTTTGTATAGTCGCTCTTGTGGTTTTAATACATTAGATATCAAGTTAAACGAACCAATCTTAATTGGTATAACCGGTGAGGTGAGGTCCACAGTTGAGATGGTAGATAAAGTATTGAAATTAAAAAACAAGTATCCATACATCTTCAAATTAATATATGAGGCTAATGATATGATAGTACGAGAAGCTATTAATGCCATGAAAATTAAAGATTACATCAGATTGGGAGAATTAATGAATATAGCTCATGGTTTATTATCTTCTTTAGGTGTTTCAAATTTAAATCTAGAACGCTTAATTTATGCTGTGAGAAAAGCAGGCGCTTACGGCGCTAAACTAACTGGTGCTGGTGGAGGTGGAGCTATGATAGCCCTTTGTAACAGTGATTCCATAGATCATGTTGTTAAAGCGATAGGTGAGAGTGGAGGTAGGGTCTTATACTCAAATATATCATATGAAGGTGTAAAAATACATGAAAAATACTCATGAGAAAATAATTATAATTAAACTTGGTGGTAGTGTAATAACAATTAAAAACCTATTTGAAACACCAAATATACCAGTAATAAATAGAATAAGTAATGAACTCAAGGAAATAAGTGAATTATATCCTATTATTGTTGTTCACGGTGGAGGTTCTTTTGGACATCCACACGCTCATAAGTACAGTATAAATGAAGGATTTAAGAGAATGGATCAACTGAATGGAATTTTTAAAACACACGAAGCAATGATTCGCTTAAATAACATAATTATAAATAAATTGTTTGATGCTGGACTAATTCCATTCCCATTCCAACCCTCAGCAATTATTACAACAAAAATGGGTGAAATAGAATCTGCAAATATAACACCTATTATTAAGGCTATGAAATTAGGCTTTATTCCAGTTCTTTATGGTGATATTGTATTTGATCATGAGCGTGGCTTTTGTATATTATCAGGGGATAAAATATGTTCGTATTTAGCCATAAGCTTAAAGAACAGTATTGATAAAGTTATTTTTTCATGTGATGTTGATGGTATATATACATCTGATCCTAAAATAGATAAATTCTCTAAATTAATTAAAAATTTAACATTTAATGATATAATTAAAATATTGGAAAATGAAAATTCTAATAATATAGTGAAAAATATTGATGTAACTGGTGGTATGAAGGGTAAATTGATAGAAATATTAAAAATAGTATCCCATGGAATCGAAGTACGTATAATCAATGCATTGATTCCTGGTAGACTAGTTGATGCTGCATATAATTCTAATTTTCATGGTAGCCGAATTATCCCATTGAGAGAATAACATTAACGTTATTATTATCTTAGGTGTAACTATTACACGTGAGTAAAATGATTGTTAAAAGGAAAGTAGACCATATAGAAATTTGTCTCTCAAATTTTGTTGAACATAAAAATATCAAAACACTATTTAATGATGTAAAATTTATTCACAGCTCCTTACCAGAAATTGATTTTGATGATATTGACTTAAGTGTTGTTTTTCTCGGTCATAAATTGAATGCACCAATAATAATATCCGCTATGACTGGTGGAACTGAAAAAGCTTATAAAATAAATTCAATACTAGCTTCATTATCTGAGAAATTTGGAATTGGTATGGGTGTTGGCAGCCAGAGAATAGCTATAGAAAAGCCTGAATTATCATACACATTTTCTGTTGTTCGAAAAATGGCACCAAATACCTTCATAATTGGTAATATAGGTGCAGTTCAACTACGTTTAAATTATGGTGTTGAAGAAGTTAAAAAAGCTGTTGAAATGATAGATGCGAATGCTCTTGCTATTCACTTTAATCCATTACAAGAAGTCATGCAACATGAAGGAGAACCATTTTATTCAAATGTACTTGAAAAAATAAAGTTAATATCATCATCAATAAACGTGCCATTAATAGCTAAGGAAACTGGTGCTGGTTTTTCACGTGAAGTTGCACTTAAATTACATAGTGCTGGTTTTTCAGCTATAGATATTGCGGGAGCTGGTGGAACGAGTTGGGCTGCGGTTGAGTACTATCGTTCACTAGCTCTAGGTAATGAAAGACATGCGCATTTAGCACGTGTCTTCTGGGATTGGGGTATACCAACAGCTGCAAGTTTATGTGAAGTCAGATGTGCTGTTAATTTACCAATAATTGCAAGTGGTGGTATAAGATCTGGACTCGATGCTGCTAAGGCATTAGCATTAGGTGCTGACTGTGTGGGAATGGCTTTACCCCTACTTAGGGTAGTTGTAGAGAGTGGATTTGAGGGTGCTTATAACTTTATTAAACAGTTCATTGATGAATTAAAAGTTTCAATGTTTCTTGTAGGAGTAAGGAAAATTAAAGAATTACAACACATACCACTTATCATTACTGGAGCTTTGAAAGATTGGTTAGAAACTAGGGGATTTTTACAAGAATTTTACAATAAGCGTGTGGGAAATATTTAACTTTATGAAAATATTTCTTCTATGAGGACTTAATATGTTACTTAAAAAGGCTCTTGAAGATTTTCAAAGTTCTTTTATGGAATATTTCAATAAATATTTTAAGGATGATTTATCACCACAAAACTTATATTTTGCATCTAAACATTTAATTACATCTGGCGGTAAAAGATTACGTCCATTTTTGACTTATCAATGTTGTAAAATTGTAGGTGGAAATGTTTTAACTATTATGCCCCCTGCCATTTCAGTAGAACTTATACACAATTTCACATTAATACACGATGACATAATGGACAATGATAGTTTAAGGCGGGGGGTTCCAACAGTTCATGTATTATGGGGAGTCCCCATGGCAATACTTGCAGGAGATCTTCTCTTCTCAAAAGCATTTGAAATATTTTTCGACTGTGTAAATATGTCATCAATAAACAATGAACGAGTAATATTAGCCGCAAAAAAACTTGCTAGTGCGGTGAGTATAATCGCCGAAGGACAAGCTCTAGATATTAGTTTTGAAGGAAGATTATTTGATGAATCTATTACTGAATCAGATTATTTAAATATGATTCGCAAGAAAACAGCTACACTTATTAGAACTGCATGTGAAATAGGTGGGCTAATTGGTATGGGTAATTTAGAGCAAGTTAATTCTTTGGCAAATTATGGTGAAAATATAGGTATGGCGTTTCAAATGCATGATGACATTTTAGGAATCTTAGGTGATGAAAAAACACTAGGAAAACCAGTTGGGAGTGATATTAGGGAAGGCAAATGCACTTTAGTTCTTCTACATGCAGTTAAAAATTGTGATGAAAATCAAAAAAAGATTTTATTAAAGTATTATGGGAAGAAAGACTTACGTCCAGAAGAATTAGGTATTATTCAAGATTTACTAAGAGATTTTGGGTCAATAAAGTATGTTTCTAATCTTGCAGAAAAGTATGTTTCTAGAGCTAAAAATTCATTAGAATTATTTCCTGATTCAGATGACAAGAAGATATTAATTGAGTTAGCTGATTATGTAATATCTAGAGGTTATTAGATTTTGGTAACTGCTACTCCTAAAGTTTTCGTTAGAGGTCATATGAATAAATATACAAAGGACAAGAAAATTTTGGTATTTGAAAATGACTATGCTAAAATAGTTTCTTCAGATCATGTCTCTGATGATATGTTTAATAACATTTTTATAGAAGAGATATATGATGACTCTTACAAGTATTTCCTTGATTTAGAAAATGGTTTAATATTAAAAGATGTATGTAGTGTTGTTAATGATATTGTTCTCTTTTTAAATGCTAATACAAAGGTTCTCTTAAGAGAGTTTGTTGGAAGGAGTATAGTTCCCATAGTCTCCGTCGGGGAAAGAGTTCGTAAGTCTTCACGTTTAGTTATGATATTCACAGGTAAGCGTGAAGTTAGGTATGGACGTTCAAACGCTTCTGGTATAGTTTTCTATTTCACACAAATAGAATATAAACCTCAGAAATACTTATTTGTGATAGCAAACGATGTGAAGGTGAGGAAGATTGTTTGAAATTACGAAAGATCTTGAAAATGTAATATTAAAACATGCACTTTTAAATGCATATAAACATAAGGGTAAAGCTCAAGTTAATGCTGTATTATCTAAGGTATTAAATGATATGCCTCAATATAGACAAAACGTTAAGGATATACTCTACTATATTACAGATGTTGTTCAAAGAGTTAACAATATGCCTATTGATGTACAAAAAGATATTTTATTTAAAAATTGGCCTGAATTACTTGAGGAAGTAAAATCAGTTGCTGAAGAGAAACTTCTACCCCCTCTACCCAATGTTAATAGGTTCTCTTTAGTTAAAACTAGATTTGCGCCGAATCCAGATGCACCTTTACATCTTGGAAGTGCAAGACCTGTAATTTTATGCTATGAATATGCAAAAATGTATGGAGGAAAGTTTGTTTTAAGATTTGAAGATACCGATCCCAAAACCAAACGCCCAGCACTAGAGTTTTATGATATGATCAAGGAAGATTTACTATGGCTTGGTGTGAAATGGGACGAAATGTATATACAATCCGATAGAATGGAACTATATTACGATTTTGCACGTAAATTGATAGAGAAAGAGGCTTCATATGTATGCACATGTTCTGCTGATGTGTTTAAAAAATATAAAATTAATGCTATGAATTGCCCATGTAGAAGTAGAAGTGTTGAAGAAAATCTTGAACTATGGAATAAGATGCTTAGTGATGTTTTTAAAGAAGGTGATGCTGTTCTAAGAATAAAAACTGATATGTCTCATCCAAATCCATCAGTTAGAGATTGGGTTGCTTTTAGAATAATTGATGTGAAATTGTGGCCTCATCCGAGAACTGGGGATAAATATTGTGTATGGCCAACATACAATTACGCTTGTGCAATAGATGATCATTTAATGAGCATCACACATATTCTTAGAGGAAGAGAACACGCAATAAATACATTGAAACAGGAGTACATTTTTAATCACTTAGGATGGGCATATCCAGAGGCCATACATTTTGGGAGAATGAAGTTGAGTGGCTGGATTTTAAGTAAGTCGAAGATAGCTGAGGGTATAAAACGTGGAATTTATAAATCGTGGAGCGATCCGAGGCTTGGAACTTTAGCGGCCCTTAGAAAACGTGGATTTAAACCTGAAACTATAAGGGAAATAATACTGAACCTTGGTATTAAACCTACATCTGCATCCATATCACTGGAAAACTTATACTCAATAAATAGGCGTATAGTTGAACCTCTTGCTAACAGATATTTTTTCATACAATACCCACTATTCAAATTAAAAATTAACGGTGTCCAAACAACTTTAAAAGCTATGATACCATTACATCCAAATTACATTGAAAGAGGGCATCGATCTTTTTCGGTTGCACCAATTGATGATACAATTTCAGTATACATTTCTGAATCTGATGCTAAATTATTTAAATTAGGTGAAATATATAGATTGATGGGATTATTGAACTTTAAAGTCAACAATACTGATCACAATAAACGAATAGTGGAAGGAGAATTTATAGACACTAAAATACTAAAATCCATGTATGACCAGAAGATAATTCATTGGTTACCTTTGGAAGGGAATATAGATGCCATAATTGTAATGGATGATGCTAGTGAAATCAAAGGTATTTGTGATAGTGATTGTATAAATCTTAAAATTGGTAGTGTAATTCAGTTTATGCGATTTGGTTTTGTAAGAGTTGATGCCATTTACGAAAAAGAAAAAGTGATGGTCTTTTACTACTCTCATCCATGACGTTGATAAAAGAAAAGTTTAAAAGCGCGCTCGCTTTTTATTTTGGTAATGATTCGATGAAATAGGTGAGATGATGTCAAAAGCTAAGGGTAAACCATTCTACGTTAGATTTGAAGTTCCACCTGAACTTGTAGAGAAAGGGTATGAAGCACTGAGAATAGCAAAAGATGTCGGTAAAATTAAGAAGGGAACAAATGAAACCACAAAAGCTGTTGAAAGAGGATTTGCAAAATTAGTCTTAATAGCTGAAGATGTAGATCCGCCAGAAGTAGTAGCACACTTACCATTACTTTGTGAAGAGCGCAAAATACCATATATTTATGTCCCGAGCAAACAAAAATTGGGGCAATGTGCAGGAATAGAAGTATCTGCTGCTTCTGCATGTATTATTGATGCTGGGGGGGCCTCTAAGCTAGTAGATGAAATCATCGCTGGAATCAACAAAATAAAAAGCGGTGCACGTGAAGGAAAATCTTAACTTAAATAAACAAATCATTATAGTAAATGAGGTGTTTTCTTGAGTAGCTCCCAAATGGATGCTACACCTGCAGAAGTTATTCAAATAATTGGAAGAACGGGTGTAACTGGGGAAGTTATTCAAGTTAGAGTTAGAATCCTTGAAGGTAAAGACAAAGGAAGGGTTATCACTAGAAATGTGAAAGGACCCGTTAGAATTGGGGATATATTAATGTTGCGTGAAACTGAAAGGGAAGCACGTAAACTTACACCTAGATAGGTGAGTTTATGAGTATTTATATTAGACGTTGCAGTTTCTGTGGAAAGGATGTACCTAAAGGTAGAGGAATGTTGTATGTAAAAAGTGATGGTACTGTTTTGTTTTTTTGTTCAAGTAAATGTAGAAAGAACATGTTATATTTCTCTAGAAAGCCTGGTGAAGTTAAATGGGTTGTTAAAACTAAAAAAGAATCTATTTAATTATTCTATAGGTGCCCTTCATGATTGAAAGAACACTTGTTCTAATTAAACCAGATGGTGTAAGCAGAGGTTTAATAGGTGAAATAATAAAGAGAATTGAAAATAAGGGACTTAAAATAATTGGTTTAAAGATGATGTATTTTAACAGAAAATTAGCAGAGGACTTCTACTATATGCATCGTAATAAACCTTTTTTTGAGGATTTAATATCTCATATAACTTCCGGACCTGTTGTAGCAATTGTAGTTGAAGGCAACTTTGCTATAACTACTATTAGACGAATGGTTGGTGCGACATCACCACATGAAGCTGCGCCTGGAACTATTAGGGGTGATTATGGTTTAAACATCACTTTAAATGTGGTACATGCGTCAGATAATGTTGAAAACAGTCTCCGAGAAATAAAACTTCTATTTGAAAACAATGAAATAATTTCTAATACTCGATAAAAATATAAATTTAAGACAATAACTGTTAAAAACAGAATAAAATTTGAATTTTACTTTTTTTAATTATTGTGGTATTGGTGCTTATTATGTCTGCTAGTAGAATAAGACAGCCCATAGTCTGCGTGTTAGGACATGTTGATGTAGGAAAAACCTCTTTATTAGATAAGATTAGAGGGACTGCTGTTACCTTAAGAGAACCTGGAACTATGACTCAACATATTGGAGCTAGTTTTATACCTCAATATTCATTGAAAAAAATATGTGGTTCATTACTTGAAGCGATGCGCATTGAGTTAGATTTCCCTGGTCTATTATTTATAGACACACCTGGACATGAAGCCTTTGTAAATTTACGCCGTCGAGGAGGGTCTATTGCTGATATCGCTGTTCTTGTAATTGATATTACTAAAGGTTTTCAGACACAAACTTATGAATCAATAGATATTTTGAGAAGTAGAAAAACGCCCTTTGTAGTTGCAGCAAATAAGGTTGATAGAATTCCTGGATGGAAATCATTTATTGAAGCTCCCATCACTTATAGTATTAAGAGACAAGATTCACAGACACTTAAAACACTTGAAGATTTAAAGCAGAAAATTATTCATGAATTTTACAGATTGAATTTTATGGCCGATAGTTTTGATAAAATTCGTGATTTCTCAAAAACAATAGCTGTAATTCCTACAAGTGCAAAAACTGGTGAAGGCATTCCAGAACTTTTAATGGTCATAATTGGTTTAGCTCAAAAATATTTACGAGGACGCTTAAAATTCGTTGAAGGACCTGCTAAAGGAGTGGTTCTTGAAGTTCGTGAAGAACTAGGTCTTGGTTTAACTATTGATGCCATTATTTATGATGGCATAATCAGACGTGGAGATACAATAGTCATAGGCGGTTTAGAGAAACCTATAGTAAGTAGAGTTAGAGCTTTGCTACTTCCTAAACCCCTTGATGAAATGCGTTCTCCAGAAGATAGATTTATGGATGTTGAAGAAGTATCGGCCGCGGCTGGGGTTAAAATAGCAGCTCCTGAAATTGAGGGTGTAGTTGCGGGTGCTCCATTACATATAGTTGATGATCATGCCAAAATAGAGAGCATCATAAATACTATTAAGGAGGAAGTCTCGTTGATTAAATTTTACAAAAATGTTGAAGGTGTCATAATTAAAGCAGATACCTTAGGATCACTTGAAGCGCTGACAAATTTCTTAGAACGTCTTCAGATACCCGTGAGAGTTGCTGATATTGGTCATGTTTCAAAACGTGATGTTCTTGAAGCTAAATTAGTTAGTGAATATAATACCTATAGAGGCGTTGTCCTCGCATTTAACGTCAAAATATTGCCTGAGGCTGAAATTGAGGCTATGCGTTATGGTGTTAAAATATTTCAAGATGTGATAATATATAGGTTAGTTGAAGAATATCAAAAATGGTTTAATCAAATGATGTTAATGGAAAAAGAGAGAAAACTTGCATCATTAGTTCATCCAGGTAAGATTAGAATTTTACCTCAACACGTATTTAGAAGGAGTGAACCAATAATTGTAGGCGTAGAAATTCTTATAGGTAAAATAATGCCTGGTTACACATTGATTAGAATTGATGGTAAAGTTGTTGGTGAAATAATGCAGATACAAGATAAAGGCAAACCGTTAAAGGAAGCATCAAAAGGTATGAGTGTAGCTATTTCAATAAGAAGTAATATGATGGTCGGAAGACATATAAATGAGAATGATATTCTTTTTGTGGATGTTCCTTTAGACCATATTAGGGTGCTCCTAAAGGAATTTACTGATATCCTTTCAGATGAGGAGATTGAATTGCTCAAGAAAATATCTAAGATAAGAGGAGGTGAGTAACTTGGTTAAATTTAAAGTTGTTGTTAGCGATCCAAAAACTGGGAAAGCAAAAACTTTTGAGGTAGATGAACCAACATCATTATCCCTTATCGGCTTAAAAATCGGTGACATTGTCGATGGCAGTGTAGTTAACCTACCCAATACAAAATTAAAAATTACGGGTGGTAGTGATTTCGCCGGTTTTCCGATGATACCATATTTATCGGGTGGTAGGAGATATAGAATACTGTTATCACATCCACCTGGGTTTAAACCAAAGGAAAATGGTCTTAGAAAACGTAAGATGGTCAGGGGGAATACTATTACTAGTGATATTGTACAAATAAACACTATTATTGTTGAGGGTGGTTTACCTGATAAATAATAACTTAGTTTTAGAGGGAAGAGGGACGGGAAGAACATATGCAGCCTGAATGTAATATTGGTACTACAGGTCATGTTGATCATGGTAAAACAACCTTAGTCCAAGCTTTAACTGGTATTTGGACTGCACGACACAGTGAGGAATTAAAAAGAGGATTAACTCTAAAGTTAGGGTACGCAAATACTTTAATTAGAAAATGTCCAGTTTGTCCTTCCCCAGAACGCTATACTACAAAAACTAAGTGTGCTATTTGCGGATCTGATACCATTATTCTTCGATATGTATCTTTTGTTGACTGTCCTGGACACGAAATGCTCATGGCAAGCATGCTTGCAGGAGCTACTTTAATGGATGGTGCATTAATGGTTATTGATGCAACTCAACCATGTCCTCAACCGCAAACACGTGAACATTTAATAGCCCTCGAAATTATTGGAGTCAAAAATATAATAATTCTTCAAAATAAAATTGAACTTGCTGATCGCAAAACCTTAAGTAAAAATTACGCTGAAATTCTTAACTTCATTAAAAATACTATTGCTGAAAATGCTCCCATAATACCTATTTCTGCATTACATGGAATTAATATAGACGTACTTTTACAAGCAATTGAAGAACATATTCCAACTCCAGTTAGAGATGAATCTAAACCCGCAAGGGTTTTTATAGCTAGATCTTTTGATGTTAATAAACCTGGAACAAACTTTGATAAATTGTCTGGTGGAGTAATTGGAGGATCAATTATGCAAGGAAAAATATCTTTAGGTGACAAAATAGAAATACTTCCTGGAATTATAATTGAACATGATGGTAAAGTTGATCATAGACCATTATACACAAGAGTAGTAAGCCTTAAAGCTGGAGAAACTCCCATTGAGGTAGCTAAACCTGGTGGACTTATTGGAATAGGTACGTTATTAGATCCATCGTTGACAAAAGCTGATTCTCTAGTTGGTAACGTTGCAGGTCCTCCTGGCTCTCTTCCCCCAGTATTGTACGAATTTTCATTTGAACCGCATTTGCTAGAATGGGTTGTGGGATTAAAAGAACCTCAAAAGGTTGAACCTTTAAAGGTTAAAGAACAATTAATGATAAACGTAGGAACAGCTACAACTTTAGGTACTGTGAGCTCCATCTCTAGAGGAGAAGCTCATGTAATTTTAAAGCGACCTGTGTGTGTTGAATTAAACGCTAGAATTGCTATAAGTAGAAGAATTCTTGGTAGATGGAGATTAATAGGTTATGGTTTTATTAAGGGTTGATAAATCTTGAATAACAATAAGATTACATACATTGTTTTTGATACAAGTATTTTAATTCTAGCTGCTGAAAGACCGATAAATCTTTTTGAGGAGGTAAATAGGTTGATACCAGGTAACAATAAGTTCATAGTGCTAAGCAGTGTATTAGATGAGTTAAATAGAATTTCACTTTCATCATCCATTAGGGAAAGTAAACTTGCTAAAGTTGCACTTAAAATTGCTAGTAAGTGTGAAGTAATTAATGTTAACTACTCTAAAACTGCCGATGAATCATTACTCAATTTTGCGAAAAATAATAAAGGTTGTGTAGCTATCGCAACAAATGATTCTACTTTAAAACGTAAATTAAGAAGCATCGGTATACCTACAATATACGTGAGGGATTTTGATCATTTAGATCTTGAAGGGGAGATAATTTGAAAATATTTTTAATTTTGAATTAAACTATTTTATCATAATTGTATTTACTTTTATATACTTAATGGTGTGGTGAATGATATGTATTACATCGTAAAGGTAAGGGATGTTGTTCGAATCCCACCTAAATATTTCAATCAGCCATTAGAAAAAATTACACTAGAAATTTTGCGCAATAAGTATGAAGGTTTAATCGACAACGAACTTGGCATTATTATTGCTATACTAACTGTTGATGTTTCTCCATATGGACGAATAGTTCATGGAGATGGAGCTAGCTATCATCATGTAACTTTTGAAGCTTTAGCATTTATACCAACAATACAAGAAGTCATCGAGGGAGAGGTTATTGATGTTACTGATTTTGGTGTTTTTATTAGATTAGGACCTGTAGATGGGTTAATTCATGTCTCTCAAATTATGGATGATTATATAGTCTATGATAAGAGAAGTGGAATTTTACAAGGGAAAAGTACTGCAAGAACTGTGAAGAAAGGGGATATCGTAAGAGCAAGAATCGTTACTGCAAGTCTATCGAAAAGAGGTGTTAAAATTGGTTTAACAATGCGTCAACCGTTTCTTGGAGTTCTTTCATGGATAGAGGAAGACATTAAAAAATTAAGTGAGAAAGGAAAAGGAGGTAAATAATTTGCCTAAAAGAGGACTACCATTTAAAGCTTGTAGAAATTGTCATTATCTTGTAGAAAATTCTGAAAATAAATGTCCAGTATGTGATTCAAGGGATTTTTCCGATGATTGGAGTGGTTTAGTAATAATCTTAAATACTAATAGTGAAACTGCGAAGATTTTAAATAAGAAAGAAGTGGGACGTTATGCTATTGAAGTACATTAATGAATCTTCTGTACTTATGAGTAAATTAATTTTGGATAGAACTTATGAAGATAACTTTAGATCTCCATATGGTATCCTATTAAAAGGTGATTTCAACATGATTAGACCTGTGGTAAATAATTTCTTCAATAATTCAAAATTTAAAGTAACTGTTGGTGATTATGTAACAAATAATTTTTTAACAAATAATATGCTAATGAATGTAGCAATTGTGGATTTTAAAATTGAACGTAAACAATTTAATTATAATCCATTTTCTTTTTTTAAGAGGAAACTTTACACAAAAAATCCTCCTGGGACAATAACTGTAGATTCCTGGTTAACAATTCAATATGCCTTCTCCTTACAAGAACATTCCCTAATAGTTGTTGATGGTGAAGAAGATTTATTAGCTTTACCTTGTGTTTTATGTGCCCCCATAACTTCTGTGATTTTTTTTGGAATCCCTAAATATGGATTAATGGTTGTTCCAGTAGATTACAATGCTAAGGATTATGCGCTTAACTTACTTAAATTTTTTGTTCCTAAATATAATTGTAACTAGATAAACTTTTTTACCTAAGTCAATTTGTATATAGTGGTGAACTTCATTATGGATTTAGAGATCGTGAGTAAAAGAGAAAACAAAATGTTAAGTAGGTTAGAATTAGATATAGTAATAAAGCATGTGCACTCTGGTACCCCAAACATATTGAGTGTAAGAGAAACCGTAGCTTCACTACTTAAAATTGATGTTGACAGGATTTATGTGGTGAGGATTGTTTCAGAATATGGTGTACCATTAAGTAAAGCTCATGTTCATATATATGATTCAAAAGAAAAAGCCCTTGAAATAGAACCTGAACATATTATAAATAAAAATATAGCTAAAAGCTAGTAAACAGTTCTATTCACTGGTGGTTCTATAAAATGTTGGTTTTAGGCATCGAATGTACAGCTCACACTTTTGGATGTGGTATTGCTAGTTCTAATGGAAGAATACTTTCAAATGTTAACCTAGAATATATTCCAATGACTGGAGGTATACATCCTAGAGAAGCAGCTCATCACCACTTGTCGACTGCATCATCAGTACTTTTTAATGCCATAAAGAATGCTGGAGTGAATATAAGGGAAATAGATGGATTTGCTGTTTCATTAGGTCCCGGTTTAGGTCCTTGTCTTAGAGTTGGTGCAACCATTACTAGAGCTTTGTCGTTGTACTATAATAAACCTTTAATTCCAGTAAACCACTGTGTAGCACATATAGAAATTGCCAGATTAATGTGTAACATTGAAGATCCCCTTATTGTCTATATTTCAGGAGGAAATACTATAATTTCTGCCTTTTCTGATGGTAGGTATAGGGTCTTTGGTGAAACATTGGATATAGCCCTTGGAAATTGTCTAGATGTATTTGCGAGACATGCTGGTTTACCACATCCTGGAGGTCCTCACGTAGAGCGATTAGCTTTAAAAGGATCTAATTACATTGAGTTACCTTATGTTGTTAAAGGTCAAGATTTATCATTTTCTGGACTACTTACAGCGGCACTAAAGAAGCTTAATGAGGGAGTTCCACTTGAAGATCTATGTTTTAGTTTACAAGAAACTGCTTTTTCAATGGTGTGTGAAGTTACTGAAAGAGCACTAGTTCATACAAACAAAAATGCCATTCTATTAACTGGTGGTGTTGCTGCTAATAGAAGATTGAGGGAAATGCTGAAATCCATAGCTGATATTCATGGGGTATTATTTACATCAGTCCCCTCAGAATACGCTAGGGATAATGGTGCAATGATTGCTTGGACTGGTATTTTATCATTAATACATAAAGTTACAGTGGACGTGAATAAAAGTTTCATTCTTCCAAGATGGCGTTTAGATGCAGTTAATATTCCCTGGAGGGAAAAGTAAAATGAAATTATTGAAAAGAGGTGCTGAAGCTGAACTGTATTTAATTGATTGGTTTGGATACAAAGCTATTAAAAAGATTCGCATAGCTAAAAGTTGTAGGGTTAAAGTTCTAGATGAGTATTTACGTAGCTATAGAACGTTGAATGAAGCAAAGTTATTGATAAACGTCAAAAAAGTTGGAGTACCTGTACCTACAGTTTTTGATGTAAATATCAATGAATATTCAATCACTATGGAATTTATTGATGGTATTCTGTTAAGGGATTTACTATTTAAATTGAACATTATGAAAATTAAGGAGCTATTTACAATTATTGGAACCACGGTTGGGAAAATGCATAGTAATGGTTTTTTTCATGGAGATTTAACTACTTCAAACATAATCGTAGTTGATGATTCCATTTTCCTAATAGATTTTGGCCTCGGAGGGTTTTCAAGGGAAATAGAAGTTTTAGGTGTTGACATACATTTAATGTTAAGAGCATTGGAAAGTACACATCATGAAATCTCTACGCAATGTTTTGAATATTTTAAAGATGGATATGCTCGCCATTTTTACAGGTACAAAGAAGTATTTAATAAAGTTGGTGAGATTAGAAAAAGGGGTAGATATGTCATTGAAAGAAGAATTAAAGGCCTCCAAAATTCTATTCATTTCTAGGAATAAAAACAAGTTTGTGGAGGCATTTGAAATATTAAAGCCATATAATATATTACTAGATTGGATCTTTTTTCCTAAATTTGAAATACAAGCATTAAATTTGAGTGAAATAGCTTCATTTGCTGCTAGAAAAGCATTTGAACATTTAAGAAAACCGTTAATAGTTGAGGATGATGGTTTATTCATTAAAACTTTAAATGGTTTTCCAGGTCCCTTTTCTTCTTATGTCTATAGTACTATTGGAGTTAATGGTATTTTGAAATTAATGAATGGAGTAAAGGACAGAGAATGTTATTTTGAATCTGCTGTAGCATTTTGTTCTGAAGGTATATGTGAAGTATTTATTGGTAGAGTATATGGCTTTATTTCTGAAGTTGCCAGAGGACAAAAAGGTTTTGGTTACGATCCAATTTTCATACCAAAGGGTGAAAATACCACATTTGCTGAGATATCATTAGAGCATAAGTGTCTTATTAGTCATAGAGCTTTAGCCTTAAGGAGTTTTGCGACATGGTTTTTAAAAAATTTTAAATATTTTAGCCAACATTTATTTCATGTTAATACTGGGGGTTGAAAGTTGAAGAAAAGTAAAGAGAAGGGTAAGTCACATTCCACAAGACCTGTAAAAACTACTCTCCCCAACTGGGTAAATTATACAGCAGAGGATATTGAAAATTTAGTATTAGAATTAGCTAAAAAGGGAAATCCTCCATCATTAATCGGAGTAATATTAAGAGATCAATATGGAGTACCTCTTATAAAGGCTGTGGCTGGTAAAACTATTGCAGAAATTTTACGTGAACATAATTTGCGACCACCCATACCTGAAGATTTAAATAACTTAATTAAGAAAGCTGAAAATATTAAGCGGCATTTAGAAGAGCATCCAAAAGATAAATCAAGCAGAAGAGGTTTGCAACTTGTTGAATCTAAAATTTGGCGCCTTATTAAATACTATAGGCGCCAAGGGATCTTACCATCAGACTGGAAATATGAATTTGGTGGTTTAAAAACAGTAAAACTTAGATAGTTAAGTTAATTTAAATTTTTTTGGTTTAAAATGTCGCTATTAGAGAATTCTTTACCAAATAATTTTATTGATTTAATTAAACTAGCATTAGAACGAATTAATGAATGGGTTAATTCAAGATTATTTTTTAATGTTTTTACACATTTAGATGCAGATGGCCTAACCTCTGGTGGAATTTTTTCATGTATTTTAAAACATTTAGAAGTTCCATTTAAAGTTAGAGTTTTAAATCAATTAACAATAGATGTAATATCAAATTTGAATTTACGTGAAGATAATGTTGCTATTTTCATAGACTTTGGTAGTGGTCAAAAATCTTCATTGGATAAATTTTTAAAAGTTCCTTATATGATTATTGACCATCATCAGCCTCAAGGAGAATTTAAGAATAATGATCGCGTTATTGAAGTAAATCCACATTATTTTGGAATTAATGGATCTATTGAAATAAGTTCGTCTGGTCTAGCATATCTACTTGTTAGGAATTTCTCAGGGAATTTTATTTTTCTATCTCCAATAGCTATTGTTGGCGCACTTGGGGATAGACAAGATTGTGGAGATAAATCGAGTTTAATTGGAATTAACAAGCTAATTGTTGATGAAGCTGTAATGAGTGGTTTTCTTGATGTAAAAATAGGTTTAAAACTTTTTGGTTTTGAATACAGACCAATAGTTAAAAGTATAGAGTATACTATTGACCCTGTAATCATTGGATTAAGTGGTAATTTTAATGCATGTATGACTTTTCTTAAGAATATTGGAATTCCTCCAGTTGATGAAAATGGAATATTTAGAAGAGCTTCTGACATGTCTAGTGATGAGATACGTAAGCTTATAGTCGAAATAATTAAGTATATGTTAAGCCATGGATTCTCAAGTAATGTGGTTGAGAGTATTATTGGCACTACATACATACTGACTAGAGAAAATTCTGATAGTTGTTTAAGAGATGCTAGGGAATTTTCATCAATATTAAATGCTTGTGGAAGAATGGGATTCCCAAGTTATGGTTTAGCATTATGTATGGGAATTAGAGGCAATGTTTTGAGGAAAGCTTTTGAAATATCAAATGAATACCGTAAAGAAATATCAAGAATGTTAAATTGGTTTGATATGAATAAAGATAAATTACTGTCATACCCAAATGTTTACTCTATAGATACAGAAAACAATGTTGATGAAAGACTTTTAAGTACTTTTCTTTCAATAATATCAACTCGGGCGTTTTTATCCAACAAACCAGTTTTAGGTTTTGTTTTAACGAAGAATAATAGTATTAAGGTGTCCTGTAGAGCTAATCAAAATTTAGTGAATAAAGGTATAAATCTTGGGTTAGCTGCTAGACTTGCTGCTGAAGCTGTTGGAGGATCCGGTGGTGGACATCATATGGCTGCAGGTGCTGAAATCCCGTATAATTCAAAAGAAAAATTTCTAAAAGCTTTTGATGAAATAATTGGTAAACAAATTTCATGTGGTAAATATGAATAAAGGCGTTTTAAAAGTATATTTAGACGATAAACAACTCATAGACTCAATATTTGAAGCATTGAAACCTGACGATCATATGCTTCCATCAAATATTAGTTTATCATATGTTATTGAGCCTAATTGTATCATCATAAATATAACCTGTAAAAATAATGTAAGTATAGGTACGTTACTTAATATTCTGGACGAATTGATAACCAGCATATATGCTTGTATTAAAAGTATACGAGCCCTGCGACAAACATATAAGTAAGTTCTAATTAAGTTTCAAATCGATTAAGGTGATTTCAATGGCTTCACGAGTTCGAGATAAATGGCGATTGAAGAAGATCTACAAAGTACTTAGCTCATCAGCTTTTGGTCAAATTGAGATTGGAATGACATTAGCTAGTGATGAATCAAAATTAATTGGTCGTGTTATTGAAACATCTTTAAGCGATTTGGTTGGAGATTTTTCTTTTTTACATATAAAATTACGTTTTCAAATAATGGAAGTTGATGGTAATATATGTAAAACAATATTTAAAGGACATGAGCTATCTAGAGATTATATAAGGAGTTTAATACGTAGAGGAACTACCTTCATAGATAGTATATTTAACATTACAACTAAAGATGGATATACTCTCAGAGTAACAGTTGTTATAATAACAAAACATAGAGCAAAAAGTTCTCAGGCTAGGACCATTAGAAAGATTAGTAAGGAAATTTGCGTAGCTAAAGCTGCGGAATTAAACTTTGATGAATTTGTTCAGCAAATGGTTTTGGGGAAAGTGGCATCAGACATATACAACTCCGCAAAAAAGATATACCCACTTAAAAAGGTTGAAGTGAGCAAGAGTAAATTATTGTTAAAACCTGCTGTTGTAGAAAGTATAATTACAAATATAAAAAGTAAGACATAGAAATGAAAATTCTTGAATATAATGTTACTAAGAAAAATTGGAGGAGTAAGCAGATAAAGTTTGTGTTATGTTATCCCAATAAATATAGGGTTGGGTTATCTTGTTTAGCTATTCACCTTCTATACGAAATTTTAAATGCTAACAATGATATTCTTTGTGAAAGGGCGTTTTATGATCCAAACTTACCTATTCTCTCGATTGAATCAAAGAAATCCTTAAACTCTTTTGATATTATTGGTTTTTCATTACAATATGAACTAGATTATGTGAATTTAGTAAAAATGTTACTAGCTTCTAATATTTCACCATTAGTAAATGAACGGGGTGAGAGAGGTCCAATAATATGTTTAGGTGGTCCCGCCATAACTGCCAATCCTGAACCTCTAGCTCATTTTGCTGATGTAATATTTGTAGGTGAAATTGAAGAAGTAATTGATCAATTCATTAGTGTCTTATTGGAATATCAAGGGAAGAAAAAAACGGAAGTCTTGGATGCTCTTTCTAAAATTACTGGAGTTTATATTCCATCATTTAACAATAAGGTTAAACGTGCATGGGTAAATGAGTTAGATAAAGCTTATCATTCAGTGAGACAAATAATACCACTGGTTTCCTCTAAAAGTTACTTTTATCCTGTTTTAGGCAGATCTTTTTTACTGGAAATTTCAAGAGGTTGCGCACTTGGTTGTAGATTTTGTCTTGAAGGGTATAATTACCTCCCTATGCGTTTTAGGTCCATTGAAAATATACTGAAGATAATTAACCAAGGTTTAAAATATACAGGAGTTAATAATTTCATAATAATAGGGTCAGCTGCATTTCTACATCCTAATATTAAGGATCTCTTAAAATATTTACGTGATGAAAAATGCTCTTTTTCAATGCCTTCTTTAAGGTTAGATTTTGTGGATGAAGATTTACTTATGCTTTTAAAAAGTGGGGGTCAAAGAACTCCGGTATTTGCACCAGAATCTACTTCTGATAGATTGTTAAATCTTATTAGCAAAAGAATCAAAATTGAAGATCTTTTTGAAGCCGTAAGAATGGTTAAAAATGTAGGGTTTAAAAACATTAAATTGTACTTTATGCTTGGATTACCTGGTGAAACCATTGATGATGTTAAATCAATTATCTCTGCTACACGTAAAATCGCAGATTATGGTTTCCTAAGTCCTAAATCAATACGTTTATCATTTTCATTTTTTGTACCTAAAGCCAATACACCTCTTCAATGGGTTCGTATGGAAGATCCGGATTCATTAAAGTGTAAAATTAAGCTTATAAGAGAAGAACTATGTAGTGATAAAAGATTTGATGTTAGACTTCCAAATATTAGGGAGAGCATGATTCAAGCTTTTATATCACGTTCAGGTAGGGATATAGCTCAAGTACTAATTCATGTTGCTAAAACTGGTGGAAGACTACTTTCTTGGCGTAATGCTGAAAAAGTTTTTAATTTTTCTTTAAAAAATTACGTGACTTCTCACATAAATTTAGACTCTAAATTACCTTGGGAACATATAGATATTGGTTATAGTCGCTCCATACTATTAAGTGAATATAGGAAGGCATCCATTCATATGTGACATAATCTTAAGAGGATTATATTTAAGTTACTTTGCAACTATTTATTCATGAGGATGCTAAATGTCAATTGATCAAGAAACCTTAAAGAAATATTTTCCAAATCTTAGCAGAGAAATCGAGGAAAAATTATCTTTAATTGCATTATCCCTTAAATCTGGAACTTCAAAGAGTACTCGTGTACCGAAATTTAGGGGATATGAACCTACTGTTATTGACTTCATTAGACGTTGTGATAATGAAACTCAAGCACTTGAAATAGTGAATTTTCTAGAAAAACGTAATGAATTATCCCATGAAGAAGCTGAAATAATTAGGGAAATCTTGAGGAAGAAGGGTGTCAGGTTTTTTGGACCTAAGAAAGAATCAGATTGGTACATAAAAGAAGATCCTTATTTCTCACGGAGGTAATTACTTTCTAGCTTTTGCAGCAACGATTTTTATTACATCATTCATTTTCAACTCTGCGCTCTCCCCTATCTTCTGTTTAGTTCGAGCATTTATTGCATAAATAAATGTGGATCCCAGCTCTTCATGGATCTTATATGCCATTTCTTTTGCAGTGACGCCTTTTTTAATCAATATAGCATCTGGAAGCACATTCCCATGGTGATCTGATAATTTGTTTACATCTTCAACTGGATAGACAACTATCATTTCTAATGCTTCAAATATTGCAGCATTTAATACATTTTGTACCCCTGTACCGCCCCATTCCCCTAAAATTTTTTCTTCAATTATTCTAAGAGCTCTTCTTTGTTCCGTTGTTAACTTACTGTCATCTATTGTCACAAAGCTTTTATCACCAGGAAAGTATCTTATAAGTCCTTTTTCAGCGGCTCTCCTAAGAACTAATTCTGCTTCAGCACTACATGGAATTATAATTTCACCTGGATACTCCTTCTTAAGTTGTTTATATCCATCTTTAGCTGATGGTATATCTATTTTATTTGCAGCTATAATCATTGGTTTATTCACTTTCCTAAGTTCATAACAGAATCTCTCTATATCTTCTTCTTTCCATGAACTTAACTTCCTATTCTCTAATCCTATTTTCGTTAATGTTACTTCTATATCGTTTTTAGTCACTTGAAGCCCACTTAATCTTACTGATAATATTTCAGAAGAGTCTTTATCTCTTATCTTAACTAATCTTTGCCAATCACTCATTAGTATTTGTTTTATCCACATAACTATTTCTCTTTCTAGGAATTTTACGTCTTCACATGGGTTATGAGTTCCAGGAGGTACGTGCCTTCCTTCATAATCTGTTGATCCAGATGCATCTACTACATGTATTAATACTTGTGCTCTTCTTAACTCGTCTAGAAATTTATTTCCCAGTCCCTTACCTCTCCATGCTTCTGGAACTAATCCTGCTACATCCATTAATTGAAATGGTATAAGTCTATACCCATTTGTACATATTGAATTTCTAGGGTTATCTTTAACATTGAATTCTTTACAAACACATAAAGTTCTAACATATGCAATACCAATATTAGGTTCTATTGTTGTGAAGGGATATGGAGCTATTTTCACAGGAATTAAAGTTGCTGCTGAAAAAAAGGTTGATTTACCTGTATTCGGTTTTCCTACAATTCCACAAAGAATATCTGATTTAAAAGTCATAATTAATTAACACTCAATTATAAAGCTTAACATATACTTGAAATTTTCCATAATGTAATTATTTTTGTTTACATTAGTTTTTATCAATTTTTAACTTAGGAAATTTATTTAAATTCCTTTTAGATTACATTCATAAAGATAATGAGTCCTAAATTATCACGGTGAGCGTACGTTGAAGAAAATTGTCGTTATTGGATTTGGACCAGCCGGTTTAAGGGCATCTTTATCTGCTAAAGCTCAAGATTCAAGCTCTTCAATTACTGTAATTTCTGAGGAACCATATTTGACTTATTCACGTTGTGGATTACCATTTGTTATTAGCGGCGATATTGAAAGTTTTGATAAATTGATGATTTCAAAAAATATTATTCTTAGGTCTAATATAGAATTGATGCTTGGATTTAAAGCTATAGATGCCATTAGTGATACTTTATATATTGAAAATATAAAATCCGGAGAAACTAAACAGTTAAAATTTGATTCTTTAATAATAGCTACTGGCTCTAGAGTAGCTATTCCACCGATAAAGAATTTAGATAAATATCTTAATAGTGAAAACGTATTTACACTGAGAAGTATTGATGATGGTATAAAAATTTTGAAACTTATAAATAAGGTAAAACATTTGATCATTATAGGTGCTGGTGCAATTGGTTTAGAAGCTGCAGAGGCGTTTTCTAAGAGAGGAGTAATGATTGATGTTATAGAGCTTATGCCAAAAGTTTTACCAACAATATTAGATGATGATATGGCTCTATTAATTCATGAAAATATGATTAAACATAACATCGGTTTAAGGCTTAATAGTAGGGTTAATGAAGTTTTTGGTTCAAATAGAATCGAAGGAGTGATTGTTAATAATTCCAATATTAGTTGTGATTCTCTCCTAATAGCTACAGGAGTTAAATCATGTGTTGAATTTGCCAAAACTATCAACTTAGAGTTGGGATCTATGGCTATTAAAACTAATGAACTTCAAGAAACTTCGAAAGCTAATATTTATGCCGCTGGTGATTGTGCCGAAACTAGGCATTTAATAACCTCTGAACCTTTTGTTCCTTATCTTGGTACAGTGGCTTATAGGCAAGGTAATGTTGCAGGTGTAAATGCAGCTGGTGGTTTTATGAGATTTCAAGGGGCTCTAGGTTCCATTGTTTTGAAAATTTTCGATTATGAGGTCGGAGCTACCGGTTTGACTGTTGAGAAAGCTGAAAATAGTGGATTTAAGCCTGTAGTAGGTAAAGTAAAATGGTATACAAAAGCTGAGTATTATCCATCTCATGGAGACATAATTGTTAAACTTGTTTTTGATGAGAATACTAGGCGGCTTATTGGCGGCCAAATAATTGGAGTTAGTGATGTGGCTCAAAGAGTTAATATATTGGCTACAGCTATATCTCTTCATGCTACTGTTGATGATCTTATAAAGTTAGATACATGTTATAGTCCTCCCGTTGCTGATGTAATAGAACCAATAGTTAAAGCCTCAGAGATAGCTTTTAAAAAATTTAGATTATAAGTATTATTGGGATTGGGGTTGGTACTATGAGGATATTGGTGACTGACGAAATTTCCGAAGAGGGTATAAGCCTTTTAAGAGACGCAAATTTCGTAGTTGATTTAGATTTTGAGATTTCGTACGATGGATTATTAAAGAAAATCCCTGAATATGATGGATTAATAGTGCGTAGTAGAACTAAAGTTGATAAAAGAATTATTGAAAATGGAGTTAAATTAAAGTTTATAGGTCGTGCTGGTGTAGGTTTAGATAATATTGACGTTGAAGCAGCTAAAAAAAGAGATATAATTGTTTTAAATACACCTGAAGCACCTTCAGCATCAGTTGCAGAACTCGTCTTCGGCATGCTACTTTCATTGATCAGGAAAATTTCAATGTGTGATAAACTAATGAAAAATGGTGAATGGCCAAAGAAACATGCATTAGGCTTTGAATTAAAAGGTAAAACTATTGGTATAATTGGACTTGGAAAAATAGGTAAAGAAGTTGCTAAAAGAGCTAAAGCTTTTGAAATGAAAATATTATATTATGATGTAATACGTCATGATCCTGCTACAGAAAGAGAACTCAATGTTCAGTTTGTAGATCTTGATGAATTATTAAGAATTTCTGACATAATTACAATACACGTCCCTTTAACTCATGAAACACATCATTTGATTAATGAAGATAAATTAAAAATTATGAAAAGAGGTGCAATATTAGTTAACACATCTAGAGGTGCCATTGTGGATGGAAAAGCCTTACTTAAACATCTTAAGAATGGTCATATTTATGGTGCTTGTCTAGATGTTTTTGAAAATGAACCCCCTAAAGAGCCTTGGGAGAAAGAATTGATATCCCTTGATAATGTTATTGCCACTCCACACATAGGTTCAATGACCATGGAAGCTCAAAACAGAGCTGCGACCATCTTAGCTAATAAAATTATTGACCTCTTTAAAGGAAAAAACTTATAAAACAAAGACTCTATTATCTCCTAATGTAAACATGTAAGTAAATATCATAGCCCTATTGAGAGTGGTGCATCCATGTACAAACATATATCATTACTATGGAAGGAAGCTCGACGTAGTAAATCTCCAGAAATCATAAAAGAAAGACTTATGAAATGGCGTAAGGAACCAACTGTTATAAGAATTGAAAAGCCAACTAGATTGGATAGAGCTAGAGCTCTTGGCTATAAAGCTAAGCAAGGTTTCATCATCGCTAGAGTTAGAGTTAAACGTGGTTCTATGAGTAAGTCTAGACCTGATAGTGGTAGACGTCCTAAGAGAATGGGCGTATATGGCCACACAGTTCGTAAAAGTTTGCAATGGATAGCTGAAGAAAAAGCTGCTAGAAAATTCCCGAATTTAGAAATTTTAGCAAGTTACTGGGTTGGTGAAGATGGTAAGTATAAGTGGTTTGAAGTTATAATGGTCGATCCTCATCATCCCAGTATAATTAATGATCCTAATATTAATTGGATCTGTACTCCAAATCAACGTAGACGTGTTTTTAGAGGATTAACACCTGCAGGTAGGAAATCAAGAGGATTAACAGTTAAAGGTCATAGGGCTGTAAAGAATAGACCAAGTAGATCTTCTGCTTCTAAAGGTAATAATCAGTAATGAATATGACATATATAGATTTTCCTATTTCTGAAATTTCATTCAATGCTTTTTGTCATGTTACAGAAGATTTAGATAAAGTTCAATCTGCAATGTTAAATCTTTTACCAGAACCCTTTAGATCAAATATTAATATCGTTAAAGAGATTATGGAAGGTCACTATGGTAATACTATATTTAATTTAAAAGTCCATATAATAGATAAGGAAATCATCGAAAGTACACTTAAATACATTTGCGAGAAGTTATGTGAGCTTGATAAACGACTGCTTTTTAGAACCTTCAATCTTAGATTTGATAAATCTAAAAATCTTTATTTAAGATTTGATAAAGGAGAGGCTTATAAGGGTTTGTTACGTTTATGTGATGGTGGTGATGTTGTTAGGATGATATTGAAATTTGAATGCCGAATGGAAATAGCTAGAAGCGTTTGTCTTAATATTGGTCTAATTTCAGGTGTTTAAATATGGGTAGGAGATTCATCGATTTACATGTATTTTCAAATCTTTCTCACGGTACTTCCTCAATTTCAGAAATAATTAAAATAGCTTCTGTGCTCGGTTTTTATGCTATTGGTATTGCAGATTTCAATAGAAACAATATTGATATTATCAAAGATATTAGAAAACTATTTGAAGAAAATGGATTAGATATGGTTAGCAGAGTTGATTTGCATCACACCGACATCGAACATTTAAAAAGAGATTTAAGATATTTTAGAGGAAAAGTAGAAATTATAGCTGTTTTTTGTGAAAATTTGCAAGTAGCTAGATTTGCTGCTAGAGATAGACGTGTTGACATCCTTAATTTTTCATTTTATGATTGGAAGAAGAACTTTTTTGATGTTTCTGAAGCTAAATTAGCTTTAGAAAATAATGCCGCATTGGAAATTAACGTAGCTGAATTATTAAGGTGCTCTACTGTTGGTGAAAGAATAAAAATGTTAAAAATAATGTCGGAAAATGTTAAATTAGCTTTAAAATACAATTTACCAGTAATATTCTCTTCTGGTGCAATGAATATATTTGAAATGAGAGAACCAAGAGCTTTAGCTTCAGTAGCAACTCTTCTTGGTGCTTCTGAGTTTGATGCTCTACGTTTTGTTTCCGATATACCATTTAAGCTAATCATGGAAAATAGAGAGAAATTAAGTGGAAAATATATTTACCCTGGTGTTAAATTCCTTGGGAGGGTTAATGATAAACATGAAATTAAGAAAGAATAGATATTTGATTTTTAGAGTTATCTGTAAAGAAGATAATCCTAATATTACCTTTAAAGATATTTTAAATTCGATTTTAAATTCTATTCTTACATTATTTGGTATTGCTGGATCAAGTAAGATGTATATTAGTTTAATGAGATATTATCCCGAGAAAAAGATTGGAATATTACGTTGTGATCATTTAAATGTAACTAAAGCCAGAGCTGCACTAGTTTTTATTAATAATATAAATGGTTACAATGTAATATTAAGTATAGCTAAAGTCACAGGTACTCTTAGAAAGGCTGAGAAAATAATTAATAGTTCTTCTACTACTAAATTATGGGAATGAAGAAGCCGTCCCAGTTGCTGATGTAAAGATGACGTTCTCGCGACGAACAGACCCAATATAATAGTAAAGTTTATTGCTTTAAAGAACATTAAACTATCTTGAGATTAAAGGGTGACATATTTTGTTTACACCGCCAGGTATGGGTTATGATAGAACAATTACAGTATTTTCTCCTGATGGAAGATTATTTCAAGTTGAATATGCGATGGAAGCTGTTAAACGTGGTTTTACTGCTTTAGGAATAAGATGTGCTGAAGGCGTTATTTTAGTTGCTGAAAGAAGGAAAATAATCCCTCTAATAGATTACACATCTCTAGAGAAAATATTTAAGATCGATGAACATATTGGTATAACTTACGCTGGATTTCCATTTGATGCTAGAATTCTAATAGATTATGCACGTCAAGAAGCTCAAATAAATAGAATTATTTATGATGAACCTATTGATATTGAAGTTTTAACAAAACGTATAAGTGATGTCATGCAAATTTTCACTCAACGTGGTGGGGTAAGACCTTTTGGTGTTGCTTTTCTGATAGCTGGAGTTGATTATAATGGTCCAAGATTGCTAATGACAGAACCTAGTGGATCATATGCATCTTACTTTGCTAGAGTTATTGGATCTGGAAGTCAACAAGTTACCGAATTTCTTGAAAAACACTATAAATTTGAAATATCATTAGATGAAGCTATGAAATTGGCTATCTCCGCATTAAAACCGATAATAGAGGCTCCTTTAGAACCTGATAAGCTAGAAATAGGTATTGTATCAATAAAAGATGGTTTATTCAGAAAACTATCAAGAAATGAGATAGCTTTATTAATTAGTAGTATAAAAGTAGTTTAAAGAATCTTCGTTAATGCATTTATTCTTTTAGATTGTTTTAAATATCATAGGTTTAAGCATGATGAATGGTGTGTTAAATGCGCTCTAAAAGAACTTTCATAATCGCCAGATATGTGCATAAAGGTGAGCGATTTGAAATAATTGTAGAACCTAATTCAGCATGGGCTTTTAAACAAGGTGAGAATGTTGATTTAAGTAATATTCTAATAGGTGACACAATCTATAAAGATTCTAATAAAGGTTTAAAAGCTTCTGAAGAAGAATTAAAAAGAGTTTTTGGAACAACAGATTTTCATAAAATTGCCATCATAATCTTAAAAAAGGGAGAATTACAGCTTACAAGTGAACAAAGAAAGGAAATGATTGAAAATAAAAAGAAACAGATAATTAGCCTTATGTCTAAATATTGTGTTGATCCACGTACAAATCTTCCTCATCCTCCAAAACGTATAGAACTAGCTATTGAAGAAGCTGGCGTATCAATAGATCCATTTAAAAGTGCTGAAGAACAAGTTTCAAGTATAATTAAAGCTTTAAGGAACATTTTACCTATTAAAATTGCTAATGTTATTTTAAAAGTAAAAATAGGACCTGAATTTGCTGGTAAAACTTACGGGGTTATTTCAAATTTCGGAACTATTAGACATCACGAATGGCTTTCTGATGGTTCTTTATCATGTGAAATTGAACTTCCCGCAGGTCTCCAAACTTCATTTATGGATAAATTGAATCAAATATGTAAAGGGAATGTGGAAATAAATGTCGTACGTTAATGGTGATATTATGAACGACGATAAAACTAGAACTTTCATTTTTCCTGGAGATATTATCTCTGAAGGACATTTTAAGCCAAGTGTCTATACATATTATGAGGGTAATCAAGTTTTCTCTTCAGTTTTCGGATTATGTGAATTTAAAAACAAGAAAGCTGTAAACGTTATACCTCTTCAGGGATTTTATATTCCACGTGTTGGAGATACTGTTATTGGAATCGTGATAGATAATTCTCCAACGAGTTGGCATGTAGATATAAACTCTCCGTATATCGCTATCCTTCAAGTTTCTGATGCTGTCTCAAAACCTGTAGACGTTGCAAGAGAAGATATTAGGAGATTTCTTAAAACTGGTGATATATTGATGGCAGAAATTATAGCTTTTGATAAGCTTAGAAGTCCATTGTTATCTATTAAAGGTAAAAATCTTGGTAAATTAGAAAACGGTACCCTCATAACACTTTCTCCAGTTAAAATTCCTAGATTAATTGGTAAAAGAGGGTCTATGATTAATATGATAAAGAAAGAATTAAACTACAAAATTGTAATGGGTAGGAATGGTAGAATCTGGGTTTCATCTACGGACCCCCAAATAGTAAATCTAGTCAAAACCATTGTCTCTTTTGTTGAAGAAAAGTCTCACTTGCCTGGATTGACAAATAAAGTCAAAGAATTGATCGCTAAAGAGATTGAAAAAATTAAACGTTAAGCATATAACTTATATTTTGGCTTTAATCTATAAAAGAATAATAACAGTTATCTGGAAATTTGGTGATGATTTGTGAGTTCAAGTAAACGGTTAATTGATGAAAATGGATTGAGAGTTGATGGTAGACGTTGGAATGAACTTAGACCATTAAAAATCGAAGTTGGAATTCTATCAAATGTTGATGGATCTGCTCGTGTAATTCAGGGTAGAACGCATGTGATTGTTGGTGTTTATGGTCCAAGAGAATTACTCACAAAACACTTAAGTTCACCAGATAAAGCTGTTGTAAGATGTAGATATCGTATGGCACCTTTCTCAGTTGAAGAGCGTAAATCCCCAGCACCCTCTCGACGTGAAATTGAACTTTCAAAAGTTATTCGTGAAGCTTTAGAACCAGCAATATTGGTTGAAGAGTTCCCAAGAACAACTATAGATATATTTATTGAAGTTTTGGAAGCTGATGGGGGAACAAGATGTGCAAGTATAACCGCTGCATCTGTAGCTCTTGCAGATGCAGGTATTCCTATGAGAGATCTTGTTACTTCATGTGCTGTGGGTAAGGCTGACGGTCAACTTATTATAGATTTGTCTGATTTTGAAGATAAATATGGTGAAGCTGATGTTCCAGTAGCATGTATGCCTAATAAAGGCATCATAACATTACTTCAAATGGATGGACAATTATCGATTGAAGAATTTGATAAACTTATGCAACTTGCCATTAAAGCTTGTAAGCGTATAAATGAAATTCAAAGAAAAGCTTTAATAGATGGATTTGGAGAAACAAAAAATGTTTTAATTGAGGTATAGATATGTTCACACCAATTTCTATTCCTGTGAATAGGGAATTTGTATTGAACTCATTGGCAAAAGGTGTTAGAAGTGGTGGACGTGGACTGCATGATTATAGACCTATCAAAATTGAATTTGATATTATAAGTAAAGCTAACGGATCTGCAAGTGTTAAAATTGGAGATACTTATATACTAGTTGGAATTAAAACCGAAATTGGGAGACCATTTCCAGACACTCCTAATGAAGGAGTTTTAATTGTAAATTCTGAATTTCTTCCATTTGCTTCACCTCAGTTTGAAGCAGGACCTCCTGATGAGAATGCCATAGAACTAGCTAGAGTTATAGATAGAGGTTTAAGGCATAGTAACGCTATTGATCTTAAGGATTTATGTATAATACCAAATGAAAAGGTTTGGATACTATGGGTTGATATATACGTTCTTGATTATGGAGGCGATTTATTCGATGCTACAGCCTTAGCTTCTTTTGCAGCATTATTAACTACTAGAATACCTGTTGTAGTTGTTGAAGGATCTCAAGTAATTGTAAAAGATGAAAAGAGATTCTTAAAGATAAACGATTATCCCGTAGCAGTAACCATTAACAAAATAAGCAATTATCTCTTGATAGATCCAACACCTGAAGAATTGAATTTTACAGAAGCAAGATTAACAATTTTCACTAATTCTAAAGGTTCTATATGTGCTATTCAAAAGGGACTTTCAGGCAGTTTTACCTATGATGAAATTTTAAAGGCTATAGAACTTGCACAATTAAAGGGAAAGGAATTAAGAGCAATTTTACTTGATTCATTTGATAAGTGGAGGAAGAGTGATGGGGTGAGATAAATGGCACCTAAAAATAAGGTTGGACCTACTGGAAGATTTGGTGCACGTTACGGAGCTACTATAAGAGCTAGAGTTAGAGATATTGAACTTTTAATGCGTAGTGATCATAAGTGTCCCAGATGTCTATCTATAGGTAAAGTTAAAAGAATAAGCGTAGGTATATGGACTTGCAAAAAGTGTGGTTATACATTTACTGGAGGTGCTTATGCTCCTTCTTCTGCTATGATGAAATGAGATGCTTAACTCTAACGTTAATAATATACGTTTCATAATAACTACTTCTAGACACGATACGCGTCGTACTAGAACTTTCTGTAAAGATCTTTCTTATGCTATACCTCGCGCACTTAAGATTAATAGAGGGAAAATGTCTATTGAAGATATCCATTCTTTAGCTCTTAAATGTAAATGTATGCGTGTTATTATTGTAAATACATTTAGGGGGAATCCAGGATTAATGACTTTTTATTCTGTAGGTAAAAATGAACTTATCCCTCTTGAACCACGATTAAAAATCATTAGTGTGAAAATGGTGTTTGAAATTAGAGAAGCTAAACGAATTAAAGTCGAGGATGCTGTTATATATTGCACTGAAGATTCGCTAAATATTGCTAGCGTCTTGTCTGAGTTATTCAGTTTTAAATTATTTCTAAATGTTAATTTAAATTATTTCCCAGTTAATTTCTCTATAATTAATCTTAAGTCTCTTGGAAATGATTATTTCTACCTTTACTTTATAAATTCTTCCCAACAAATTATTGGTCCAATAATTAAGGCTAAATTTGTATAGAAAGATTGTTTAAATATTTAAATATACTTTTATTACAATTTGATGTAAATGTTCTTTGAAGTTGAAGTAAGCTTAGAATTTAAAGAATCATTTCTAGCGAAAATAATTTTTGAATCATTACTTCCAGAAGTTTTGAATCCTTCGTCTAGTGGAGTTAGTGTATCAATGAAGTGTATTCCACCTAAAATTCTTATACATTTTTCCTCTAATAATCCATTATTATTGAGAGCTGCCCTTAATTCCCTCATTAGATTAACAATTTTACTAGAACAAATCTTAAAGAATTTGCAATAGTTCTATCAATACTCTATTAAATATCTGGATAACATTTTTAATTTTCAAGTTTTAGTTAATTATTGGAGATGATAGATTTTGGAAGATAAATTGCCTCCTGAAGTTGAGGAGAAAATTGCAAGACTACAAGATGTACAAGAACAATTAAGGTTGATACTTATTAGGAAACAACAATTGCAACTTCAATTGATTGAAACTCAAAGTGCATTAGAAGAAGTTGAAAAACTATCTGACGATTGTGAAATTTATAAAACGTCTGGTTACATAATGTTTAAATCTACTAAAAGTGAAGTTTTTGAAGGGTTGCGCGATAAAAGAGATACCTTAGAATTAAGGATTAAAACTTTAGAAAAACAAGAAAGTTTATTACGTAAACAATTTGATGAGTTAAAACGTGAAGTTGATAGAATCCTATCAATGCTTCCGCAGCAAAGTCTACGCTGAAAATTCTTATAAACATAGTTAAGAGAGCAATATGCTAGATATCTTTATCCTATTATTTTAATATTAACATAGAGTTTAACATTTTATTCGTTGATTATGAAACTAGAATATTGAATGGAAAGAGGGGCTTTAAATGAATAGTGCTTCAGATTTCATTAATATATTAAATAAACTTTCACCGAAACATGTAGCTCTAGTTTGTCATCAGAATGCAGATCCAGATTCTTTTGGTAGTGCATATGCTATTAAAGAACTTTTAATTAAGTTGTACAATGATTTACATGTTTCAATAATTTCCCCCGGAGGTTTACATTCTACATCTAAAAGGCTTCTTGAAAATATTAGTGGAATTGAAGTTACTGAGGATTTTATTACAGCTGATGTTTTCATTATGGTTGATGTAACATCATTTACACAATTAGGTAATATTGGAAATAACCTTAAATATTCTGACATCCCATTAATGATTGTTGATCATCATGAGCCACTAGAAGAAGCAGTTAAAAAGGCAATATGTGTAATATCTGACGTTACAGCAACATCTACAGCCGAAATAGTTGTAGAAATGTACAGGGAATTAAATGTAGAAATTAGTAGAGGTGGTGCACTAGCTTTGTTGACTGCTATAATTTTTGATTCTAAACGTTTCTTAATAGCTTCATATAAAACCTTTAATGCAGTCTCATATTTAATCCGTAAAGGTGGAGATTATAATCTAGCATTATCATTACTTTCGAAACCTGTGGATATATCTGAAAGAATAGCAAAACTAAAAGGTGCCCAAAGATTAAAATTATATAGAATTGGCAAATGGCTGGTGGTTTTCTCTAGTGTAAGTACTTTTGAAGCTTCTGTTGCTAGAGCATTAATAGATTTAGGTGGGGATTTAAGTATTGTCATTGGTGGTGAAAAAGATGAGATACGTGTAAGTGCAAGATCTACATCATTATTTTATGAAGAAACAAAATTTCATATTGGTAAAGACCTTATGGAGCCTCTTGGAGTTTTCATAGGTGGCTCGGGCGGGGGGCATTCTACAGCTGCAGGCGCCAATGGATGTATGAATAGAGATAAAATTCAAGATTTTTGCATAAGTTTGATTGCAAGTAAACTTGGTTCACAATTTTCATGAGAATTACTTTTATATAAACCTTAATAATTTTGTTTTGATTTGAAATTCAGGATATATCAAGTGGATGGTTAGCGTTATGAGAATAATTGAAGTAAGGAATTTATCGTATAGATATCCTGAATCATCAAAATTTGTACTTGAAAATATCTCTCTTACCATAAATAAAGGTGAATTTGTGGTAATAACTGGTCCAAGTGGATGTGGAAAAACAACTTTATGTAGATGTTTTAATGGTTTAATACCTCACTTTTATGGTGGTGAATTCATTGGAGAGGTTATTGTGAATGGACTCCCTGTTAAAAATACGCCAACAAAAATACTTTCACAATATGTAGGTATGGTTTTTCAAGATCCTGAATCTCAACTTTTCTCATTGAGTGTTGAAAGAGAAATAGCCTTTGGACTTGAAAATTTAGGGTTAGAAAGGGATGAAATAGTTTCTAGAGTTAATGAAATTATTGAGTTAATGAATATAAATCATCTTCGCAATCGTGCACCATATGAACTTTCCGGTGGTGAACAGCAAAAAGTAGCTTTAGCAGCATGTTTAGCTATGAGACCAAAAATAGTTGTTTTAGATGAACCTACCTCACACTTAGATCCTGCAAGTGCAATTTCATTGGTTAACTTACTTAATTATCTTAAGAACAAATTGAATTTGACTATAGTAATTGTTGAGCATAGACTTGATCTCCTTGCTCCAATAAGTGATAGGTTTATTATCATGAATAATGGTAAAGTGATTTTTGATGGTGATAGAAAAAGTGTATTTTCGCTTTCAAATTTTAATACTATAAGAAGTATCGGTATCGGAATACCGAAAATAATTAACTTATACTATGAACTTTTAAATCATGGATTAATGCTCCCAGACATCCCATTTACTTCAAAGATGCTTAAGGAATATTTGTTGGAGGCTTCTAAGATATGATAGAAGTATATGATCTCTGGTTTGATTATGATGGTTATCCAGTACTAAAGGGTTTAACCTTCAATATAGGTAACGGAGAAATGGTAGCTATAATGGGTGAAAATGGTGCTGGTAAAACTACTTTAATTAAGCATTTCAATGGTTTATTGAAACCAAAACGTGGGTATGTAAAAGTTTTCGGAATAGATACTAGACATGCTACTGTTGCCCAACTTTCACGTAAAGTTGGCTTAATATTTCAAAATCCTGATCATCAACTTTTTGCTGAAACTGTTGAAGAGGAGGTTTCCTTTGCTTTAAAGAACTTTGGTTTTCCAAATGATCTTATTAAAGAAAAAGTTGAGAGGACTCTTAAATTATTAGGATTATACGATTTTAAGGATCGTTCTCCATTTACTTTAAGCGGTGGTGAGCGTAAAAGAGTTACTATAGCTTCAGTTTTATGTTACGACCCAGAAATAATAATTTTTGATGAACCTACAGTTGGTCAAGATTATATGCAAAAGGAGAAGTTGGCTCAATTAATTAAATCACTTCATAATCAATCCAAAACTGTGATTGTTGTTACTCATGATGTGGAATTTGTAGCTGAAAACTTTCCTCGTGTAATACTTTTATCTAATGGACGTATTATTGCTGATGGAAATACGCGTAGAATTCTAACAGATGAAGATTTAATTAAGAAAGCCAATCTAATATTACCTCAAATGACTCAAGTAGCTTTTGCATTAAGTGAATTTGGTTTTCCAAGAAATCTTTTGTCAGTTTCTGAAGTGAGGGACTGCATAATTAAAGTATTCTCAAATAAGAGGTGAACTTCATTGAGAGTCCTTAAAGCTTTTGAGTTTAAACGTGGTAATACTATAATACATAAACTCGATCCACGTGTAAAGTTCCTTCTTTCAACATTTTATATATTTGTAGCCTTTCTTTTTAATAATGTTATTATTTTACTCACTTTCTTTTTATCACTACTACCCTTATTCCATATTTCAAGGACATTAAGTAATTATATCAAGAGTTTAAGAGGAGCTATCATTTTCATTATTTTCATTTTTATTTTAAATTACTTCACTTCTGGTGTAGAAACAGCATCAATCATAACTTTAAGATTAATACTATTAATGTCTTCTTTTTCAATCTTCTTCCTAACTACATATCCTGAAGATTTTGCTATTGCACTTGTCAAAATAGGTGTACCATATGATTTTGCATTAACATTTACTATGGCTCTTAGATTTGTTCCAACACTTGCTAGGGAAGCTCAACTTATAATAGACGCTCAACGATCTAGAGGTTTAGAGCTTGAGAAGGGTAGTTTTATAACTAAATTACGTAATTATATCCCTATTCTGGTTCCATTAATTGTAAATGCATTAAGGCGGTCAATAAGTATTGCTGAAGCTATGGAATCAAGAGCGTTTGGAGCTTCCTCTAGAAGGGGAAGTTTTATAGAACTTTCGTTTAAGAGATCGGATTATCTACTCCTGCTTATAATCCTTTTTTTGATTTCTTCTTCAATCATTTTAAAGTTTTATGTACATGTAGAAAATTATTTAACTATTTATCCTTCATAGATTCCAATTTTCATGCCTTCATCTATAGCTTTTAGGTTTATATCTATCATTCTTCTGATCCTTTCTTTTACAGCATTTTTTAGAGCTTCTGGAGTAACTATTTTTGTTTTGCTAACTAAATACCCAAGTATTATCATGTTTGCCACTATTTTATCGTATTTTTCTTCAGCGATTTTTGTAGCTTTAATCTTCATAACTCTTCCTTTAAATTCTTCTGGCACTTTAACTAAATCTTCATCTATTATTATTACTCCATTTTCCTTCACAATATGAATGTTTGAATTTAATGCTTGTTGGCTCATTGCAATTAATATATCACATTTATCAATTAATGGATAGTTTATCTTTTTCTCAGAAATTATTACATCACTTACAGTTGTGGTTCCTCTAACTTCAGCTCCATAACTACCTACCTCTGAAGCATTTTTACCATCGATTACAGCTGCTGCTCCAAGAATTTCCCCCATTAACAATATGCCTTGACCACCAAAACCACATATTCTAATTTTCATCATTTTCACTACCCCTCTATTTGATTTATATACTCACCAATTATTATTTTTCCATTAAGCTCTTCTTCACTCATACTTGTAGCTTTAGCAATATGTACTGCATTTTCTTTAAACCATTTTAACATTTCAAATGGCTTTCTAAATCCTATATTCCTTCCATATGTTGTTGGGCATTGACTAACAACTTCTATGAACGCAAATTTATCTATTGGTATTATTTTCTTTATAGAATTTTTTAGTTGTACTAGATGGTATGTAGTCCATTTTGCGACGTATGGTACTTTCATACTAGATAATACATTTACTATATCTAATGGTCTTTCTGGATTTCCAAAGGGTGTGGTTGTAGTTTTTATACCTTTTGGTGTTGTTGGTGAAACTTGTCCTCCCGTCATTCCATATATCATGTTATTAACCATTATAACTTTTATTCCTAAATCTCTTCTTGCTGCATGTATTAAATGACCTAATCCTATTCCCGCAAGATCACCATCTCCACTTATAACAAATACATTTAATTCAGGTCTTACCATTTTTATTCCAGTAGCTACTGGAATAGCTCTTCCATGCAATGTATGTATGGTATCCATCTTAAAATGTGGTGAGGGTATCCAAGCACCACAACCAATACCACTACAAAAAACAAAACTTTTTAAATCCCTATATCCTAGCTCATTTACCGCTTTAAAAAATGCATTAATTATCATCCCATTTCCGCAACCTGGACAAAATGGTGTTGGAAGAACTTCTTCTCTTAAATATTCTAATGCAAAATGCTTCATCTCTACAACCTCCTTATAGCTTCAATTATTTCTTGTGGTGTTATTAATTCACCTCCACCTATTTTTGATAATGAAATCACTTTTGCTTTTCCATGAGAAGCTCTTTCAACTTCTCTAACAAGTTGACCTAAACTTAACTCTGGAACTATTATTATCTCAACATTTTCTGCTAATTCTTCCACTGCCCAATCAGGGAAAGGCCATAGTGTTTTAAGTCTTAGATATGAGATTCTTTCTCCTCTATTTTCTAAAATCTCTATTGCACCATAAGCTGATCTTGATGAACATCCATAAGATACTATTCCGATCTTTGATCTATTTTCTATTTTCAATTCATATTCACATATTTTCTTGGCATTACCTTCTATTTTATAGTATAACCTTGTTATAAGCCTTCTATGCACTTTTGGGTCATGTGTGTATCTATATCCCCACTCATTATGTGTAGATCCAGTTACCAATACTTGAAGTCCTGCTCCAAGTTGAGGCATTGGTGGTGCTATCAATGGATTTTTTGAATCAAAAAATGGTTCTGAATGGTCAAAAGCCAATCTTCTGTTTTTGATTTCTATTTTCTCTGGCACCTCTACTTGTTCAAATATGTGAGCAGTTAATTCATCTGTTAAAAGTATAACTGGTGTTCTGTATTCTTCTGCATAATTGAATGCCTTTATTGTTAAATCAAACATTTCTTGTACTGAATTTGGTGATAAGACTATTGTGCTGTAATCACCATGAGTTCCCCATCTCGCTTGATAAAAGTTTCCTTGAGCACCTTTACTTGCCTGTCCAGTTGCAGGTCCTACCCTTTGTACAACGACAATTACACAAGGTGTTTCCGTCATAAATGCATAACCAATACCCTCTTGCATTAAACTAAACCCTGGACCACTAGTGGCGGTCATGGCTTTTACACCAGCCCAACTAGCTCCTATAACTGCATTTATCGAAGCTATTTCATCCTCCATTTGTATAAATTTTCCTCCAACCATCGGTAATAATTCTGCTAATTTTTCACCTATTTCTGATGCTGGTGTTATTGGATATGCTGCGAAGAATCTGCATCCAGCAATTATAGCTGCTTCTGCGCATGCTATATTACCTTGAATAAAATATTTCTTCCCTTTTTCAAGCATGAACTACGCCGTATGACATATTAATTAGTTTTACTTTAAAAATTTTGGTGCATCATCATTGGTTTCGTTAAGAGTATTTGTTGATGAACGGGAACGTAATTGTAAAGTTCCTATATTATTAAAGGAAATGGGTCTATACGTGTTATTTAGGCAATTACCAGTTGGTGATTACGTGATTTCAAATGATTGCGCTGTAGAAAGGAAAAATGCAAGGGATTTTGTTAATAGTGTAGTTGAAGGTAGAATTTTTGATCAAGCGAGTAGACTTTCCCAATATTATCCTAAATCTGCTATAATAGTTGAAGGTGATTTAGAACATATTTATGAAACTTTAAAAGCTGGGATTAAAGCTTTTTATGGCGTTTTATCGTCAATTTGGTTGAATTTAGGGATCGCCTTCTTTTTCACTAAAGATGTATATGATACAGCTCAACTATTGTATTCTCTAGTAAAACATGAACAAGAAGAGTTTAAGAAGATCATTACTGTTAAAGGTAAAACAAAACTTTCTACCCTGAGCGAAAAACAGTTATTCGTTGTAAGTAGTTTTCCAGGTATAGGTCAAAAAACAGCTTTAAGATTACTTAATAAGTTTGGCTCCATCAAAAATATAGTGCTAGCTTCTCCAGTAGAATTGGCGATGGTTGAAGGAATAAGTAGGGGTAAAGCTGAAAAACTTGTTAATTTTTTAAATACTAAATTTGAAGGGGTAGAGTCCTCATATAAGCAGAGTAAATTAAGGCTTAATTAAGGTAAAAAGCTGGGAAAAATTTAACTAATTAAACTAGTTACTTTTAAAGGGAATTAAATTGCCTTTAGATGCTATGAAGGAATTTTTTAACGTAATCGTTACATTTATAAGTAAACTTAGCTCAGTAATCGATGAATCCCAAGTTGAAAAATTGATTGATATATTAATTTATGCTCAAGCCGCTAGACGCTCTATATTTGTTGTTGGTGCTGGTAGATCTGGGCTTGTAGCCCGTGCATTTGCTATGAGATTAATGCATCTTGGTTTTCAAGTTTATGTTATAGGTGAAACCATAACTCCTGCAGCTGGTAAAGGTGATGTACTTTTAGCTATTTCTGGTTCTGGTAGTACTGGTATAGTTGTTAATGTTGCTCAAGCTGCTAAAAAGGTTGGTTGTAGTATTGTCGCAATAACTTCACATCCGGAATCCCCCCTAGGTAAATTAGCAGATCACGTTGTATATGTTCCTGGTAGAACTAAGGTATCTGAAACCACTGATTACTTCTCTAGACAAGTCTTAGGCTTACATGAGCCTTTAGCTCCCCTTGGAACTTTATTTGAAATCGCAGCATCCATCTTTTTAGAATCTCTCGTGGGTGAACTTATGAGGAAATTAAGGAAAACAGAAGAAGATTTAAGAGTTAGACATGCAACTTTGGAAAGCCCATAGCATTAAGGTGATTATAATTGAAATTTGAAGTGCATGAACGTCCACAATGGGAAGAATACTTTATGAAAATTGCCCACATAGTTAAAGAGAGGTCAACTTGTCTACGCAGGAAAGTTGGTGCTGTATTGGTAAAAGATAAACATATACTTTCAACTGGTTACAATGGAGCTCCTAAAAGTTTACTTCATTGTTCTGAAACCGGATGCCTAAGGGAAAAACTCAATGTACCTTCCGGTCAAAGACACGAGCTTTGTAGAGGTGTACATGCTGAGCAAAATGCAATAATCCAAGCTGCTGTTTTCGGTGTTAGCACACGTGGTGCGACATTATACATTACAGATTTCCCATGTTCTATATGTGCCAAAATTATCATAAATGCAGAAATAAAAGAGATTGTTTATGATTCTCCTTATGAAGATCCAATTTCTATAGAATTATTGAAGTCTGCTGGTGTAAATATTAGAAGGTTTAATTTAGAAAATTATAAAAGTTTAAGAAACATAGAGTAATGCTGAGGTGTATCTATTTGAAAACATATGTAAAAATATATGGACCACCTATTATTGAAGCATTGAAAGCTCTAGAAAAAGTTGCTATTGAAGTATCTAAAGAATTACCTGAAATTCTCTTTTATAATTCTCTAGGTGCTGCTGCATTACCTCGTGATGATGCTGCAAGTATGCTTTCACAAGTATTAGGAGTTCCAAGAGATGAAGCTATATTTCGGTATGAGAAAATGATAAGTAAAAGCGGGTGGACTTTGGGAGATTACGATTTCTTTTTTGAGTGGACAGTTCCACCAACTTTTGAGCAATTGAAATTACTTATTTCTAAAATAGATGAAGCATTGAAACCTCTTGGATGCAAATATACCGTAACCACAAAGTAAAGTAGTTTATTGGTTATCAATGAATATTCTCACTACCTAGACCTTTAACTTTTAATACTTTTTCTGCAAATTCAAGTTCCTTTAGAGTGTTTATAGGTATCCAATCATTTTTATCGTTTGCGTAAAGTATTAAACTATATAATTTTCCTTTTTCTGCTAATTTCGGTAATACAATGTTTTCATATTCTTGTGCTTCTGGACTATTAATGTCTATGAGTTCTTCTATTAATTTATATACTTGTTTTTCTATAATGCATACTCCTATATGTGTTAAAACTTTTATTAATGGTTTTTCAGCGAATCTTATTATTCTACCTACTTCGTCTACTTCAGCTACACCATATGGATATGTTGTTGAAGTTACTAACGTTGATGTTGCCCAAATTTCATAATTTTCTACTCCATATATGTGTTGAGCGAGAAGAATTAATGGTAAAAATCTATTAAATTTTAAATCATCTGGAAATGTTATTATCGCTCTTTTATCTCTCTCTATAACTCCATTTAGTAAAGCTTGTTTCAATGCCTTACCTTTACCAATATTTTCAATATTTGGATCCATTGAGTATTTTATTTCCACATTCCATTTTTCTCCATTACCTGCATATTCCATTATTTCTTTACCCAAATGTCCTATTAACAACTTATACTTTTTAAATCCACAGTTTCTGTATAATTCTATTTCTCTCTCAAGAAGTGTTTTACCTGCAACTTTTATTAATGCTTTACTCACATTCGTTAATCCCATTCTCTTAGCTTTACCACCTGCAAGCATAATCACTTGAGTTTTTTCAGCTTCATGAATTAATTCGTTAATTATCTTCATAGTATCCCCCTTCACATAATCCTTGTTATGTTTAAACTTGAATTTTTCTATGTTAATGGAAGGTTATGTTAATGTGTGATAAGATTTAAGAAGGAGATTTATATATTCTCTCTTAATTTTAAATTAATTTGAAGAGGTGTTGATGAATGGTTAAGTACAAGACGACTGAGCACGTCTTAAATATAATGGATAAACTGGATAATGTTAGAAACATAGGTACTTTAGCTCATGTAGATCATGGTAAAACAACTTTATCTGATTCTCTTTTAATGGCCGCAGGATTAATATCGCCAAAAGTTGCTGGAAAAGCTTTAGCTTTAGATTATGTTCCGATAGAGCAAATGAGGCAGATGACTGTTAAAGCTGCAAATGTATCTCTTTATCACGAATATAATGGAGAAGCATATTTAATTAATCTTGTAGATACTCCTGGGCATGTAGATTTTACAGGTCATGTAACTAGATCTCTAAGGGTTATGGATGGAGCAATAGTTGTTGTAGATGCTGTTGAAGGTGTTATGACTCAAACTGAAACCGTTGTTAGACAAGCTTTAGAAGAACGTGTTAGACCCTTATTATACGTTAATAAAATTGATAGATTAATTAGAGAACTTAAATTAACCCCTGAAGAAATTCAACAAAGATTACTTGACATCATTAAAGACTTTAACAATTTAATAGAATTATATGCTGAACCAGAATTTAAAGATACTTGGAGGATTAACCCATTAAAAGGTCAAATGGCATTTGGATCCGCATTACATAAGTGGGGTTTAACAATACCAATAGCTCAGAAAGTTGGTGCGAAATTTAGTGAAATTATTAAAGCATATGAGAAGGGTGTAGAAGAAGTAGCCCATTTAGCAGATGAATTTCCACTTTATAGAGCAATTTTAGATATGGTTGTTCAACATGTTCCCAGTCCAAGGGTGGCTCAAAAATATAGGATACCAAAGATATGGCGTGGTGATATTGATAGTGAAATAGGACAAGCAATGCTTAAATGTGATCCTAAAGGGCCATTGGTAATTTGTGCAAGTAAAATAGTAGTTGATCCTCATGCTGGGCTCGTAACTACTGGAAGAATATTTAGTGGTATTAGCAAGAGTGGTGATGAGGTGTATTTAATGATGGCTAAAAGATCTAGTAGAATACAGCAAGTGGGATTGTATATGGGTCCATATAGAGAGGTTGTTGATAGAATTCTTGCTGGAAATATAGTTGCATTGCTAGGTTTAGATGATGCAAGAGCTGGAGAAACCATTATTAGTATTGGTTGTAAAGGTCTAATGACGCCATTTGAGAAATTAATGTATATTAGTGAACCTGTTGTTACTGTATCAATTGAACCTAGGAAAAGTGCTGATCTTCCACGTTTAGTAGATACGTTGAGAAAAATGGCAATAGAAGATCCCACACTTCATGTTAAAATAAATGAAGAGACCGGAGAATACCTAATCAGTGGAATGGGAACATTACACTTAGAAATAGCATTATGGGATTTACAGCAAAGAACCGGTGGGATTGATGTAGAAGTATCACCACCAATAGTGGTTTACAGAGAAAGTATAAGAGGTTCTGCTGGTCCTATAGAGGGTAAGTCTCCAAATAGACATAATCGTATATACATTAGTATCGAACCTCTTGATGAAACTACATTAAAACTATTGAGTTCTGGAGCTGTTTATGAAGATCAAGATTGGCGTACAAGAGCTAAAATTTTACGTTCTGAAGCTGGATGGGATTCTGATGAAGCTAGAGGGATTATAGCTATCGATCAACATTTGAGTATATTTGTTGATGTAACTAAAGGTGTTCAATATTTGAGAGATATAAAGGAAACTCTTATATCAGCTTTCAGATGGGCTATGGAAGCAGGTCCATTAGCTCAAGAACCTATTAGAGGTGTAAAAGTTAAGCTTATAGATGCTATGATTCATGAAGATCCAGCACATAGAGGTCCTGCTCAAATAATGCCTGCAACTAAAAACGCCATTTTTGCAGCATTCCTTTCGGCATCACCTGTACTATTAGAACCTATTCTTAAAATGGATGCTAAAGTTCCACAAGAATTCCTTAGCGGATTATTACGAGTAATTACTTCTAAAAGAGGAAAAATATTGAATATGGAGCAACAGAAAATGTTAATGTTCGTTAAATGTAATATACCTGTGTCTGAAACATTTGATCTATCTGATCAAATTAGAGGGACAACTCAAGGTAGATGTTTCTGGAGTACTGAATTTTCACATTGGAATCCGGTGCCTCAACAACTTGCTGAAGAATTGATTAAACAAATTAGGAAGAGAAAAGGATTACCACCAAATGTACCAAAAGCAGAAGATTTTATAATTCCATAAATTTAAAAGTTAAAATTTGTCATCCATTTTCCTTTTTCATATAAATTCATTGGCAATGGTTTTTCTTCAATAGACTTTCTATCAGTTAATCCAAATATGCAATCTTTTATAATACCTAATTTCTTCATTTTTATTAAAGTTTTATTAAAGTCCGTTATTTGATCAAATGGTACGTAACTATATATTATTGCCGTATTATTTTCTAAGTTTATTGTAGCCTTATTTGAAAATGGCTTTCCCTCTAATGAAGTTAGAAAGATGCTCATATGTTTCCTACTACTAAACTGTATTAAATTTAGAATACGTAATGAGATTTCATCTGGATAAAGTGCTAATTCTGCTTCATAACCTTCTATTACGCCGTATTTTATTAAATGTTTGTAATAGTGATATCTAATGGTTGGGGGAGTGACCCCCATTTCATTAGCTATTTCTTTAAATGATGTTTCAGCATCTTCTTCTAGCTTCTTTAATATAAATACATCTGGTTTATCTAATACTATGTATTCTTCAACTTTAGTTGTAGGTATTTCCATCTCCTCTTCTAATAAGATCTCATCTATCCATTTATCCCATTGGAAATCCCATAATCTTTCTTCTTCATTAAACCAATCGATATTTGGCTTAGTATTTATTTCTATTGGATTATAATTAATATATACTATTTCGACATCATTTTTTTCTAATGATCTTATAAATCTATTAAAATTGTTCATAGCCTCTTTTGGAATATTATAGTATACATACCAATATGTCTCCATTTGCACATAGTATTTCCCAATATTCTTCCAATATTCTATACTCCTTAATTTTGACTCAATGTTAACATAACTTTTCTCATCTCTATTCTTTAGAATAACTTCAATTGGTTGAAGTCCTATGCTCCTCACATTAACTTTCACCTTCAACTTCAATATATTTCTACTAGTTAGTTTATCATAGTAGTAGTGGACTAATGCAGGAGACATGCTTGCTTTTTTTGCTAGCAATGATAAATTATTTGTTTTAGTTTCGTGAAGTACACTTATCATTTTCTTGCAAGTTTTATCTATTGCTTTAGAATACTTTCTGAATGTTTGGCTTTCTCTCCAATCAAACATTACAATCAATTTATTAATTTTTTATTTTATATTTTAAAGTTTTTCCCTTTAATTTGTTTTAAAAGGCTCAGAGTCTGTTGGCTCTTCACTTTTCAGCCCTTACACGCATCATCATTGCCATATAGAAACCACTTTCATTACTTTTATGTTTTTCTTTCAATTATTCAATTTAATCATCTTTAACTTTAAATAACTTTCATTTAGAATTTACTTCATACCTTAATATTGCTACTATCCCACCAAGTGATATAAGCTCTCTACCTGCTTCACTCATTTCCGATATTATCCTAATTTCTCCACCGTATTTCTCAACGTATTCTATTATTTCTTCAATTTTACTTCCTACTTCTCCACAACTTCTAAGTAGTCTATTTGATATAATTAGAGTTTTTATTGCTCCAATTTTAGCAACTTTATAAGTTTCACTAATACCCCAAGTTACTTTACGCGTATTTTTTGATAGTATTTCTAAGTATTCTCTCATAATCTTTGAATCTTCGATAATCTTTAATGTTTTTAATGCTTTTGTCATACTATCCTTTTTTAGAATTTCATTTATCCCTTTTACCCCTCCACTTGACGTATCTTCACTTATGAGTATAATATTTTTCAACTTCTCTTTGTTATTTAAGATTTCTTTTGTTAATCTCTCCCTTAAGTAGCTTATTCCCGATATAATAATGGTTTTAATTTTTCTACCTTCAATTATTTCGTAGATTTTTGTGATTATTTCATTCATTACCTCCTTTACCTTTTCTTCTCTTATTTCAGCTTCTTTCTTTCCTGGTAATTTCATTTGAATTTCGAATATAATTTCTATACCATATTCTCTCATAACTCCGGCAGCAACTTCTTCATCATCTATCGACACTATGAGTATTTTTTCACTTTTAAGTTTACATGCTCTTTCTAAATATTTTAATGTCGATTTTAACAATTTGTTTTTTATAATTCTTACTTCATCTTGTGCTTTAATGCCTATAGTGTGATAGGCTCCCATAAAACCATATTCTTCATATTTTTCTGGATGGTATATTATTGGTCCACCTACTCTTAATCTATTTGTGAAAGGTTGGAATTCTATTTTTTCCACCTTTATACCAATGTACATACTCTTTCTTACTCCTTCATCTCCTATTTTTATTTCTCTAGTAGTTTTTGCATATAATTCGTCTCCTTCGTCTATTATATTATGAAGTACCCATAAATCATCATCATCTTCTATCTTTAACTGTAATTCCTTACTTTTCTCATCAATTTTTATAATCCTCATTTGTTACATCTATTATCTACAATAGCGATATTTTAAATTTACATGTTCTGTTATATTGGTAATTAGTGCACTCTTTGTTACTATATTGAGAAATATATTTGAATAATACTTAATAGATTTTAATAGACGTGAACGTTATGGTCATCGGTATTTCATCCTTATGTTTTGTATCCAAGAATTTCAATGTTTTCATGAAACATATTGTTGATTCTAACATTTATTTCTGGGAAATAGTAGATGATGGACCACATTTTCTCGATGATAATAAAATTAAGAATCTCCTTAAAATCACATCAAATACTAATATTACATTAAGTATCCATGCACCTTTTACATCAGTAAATATTTCTGCATCTAATGATATTGTTAGACGCTTTAGCATGAAACTTTATTTAGAATCAATTGAACATGCTCATAAATTAGGATGCAAATATGTAATATTTCATCCAGGCTTACTTGATTCATTTACTTATTTATTTAATGATTTAAATGAGCCGATAATCGAAGGTTTCTACTTCCTTTTATCATTGGGAGATCTATGTAGTGATTACGGTATAATCCCATTACTAGAAAACTTAGCTACTGATAGATCTACTATAATGTCAATACATGATTTTAAACGTTTCTTTAATGAATCTAGAAATTTCATGATGGCTTTAGATATTTCTCACGCTCATATAACAGGTATTTTCTATGATTACCTATTAAATTTCCACAATAGAATAAAATATTTGCATATTAGTGGAAATGATGATAGAATTGATAGACATTGGTCTCTCCATACTGGTTCTCAATATTGGAGATCATACCTTAAAAAAATATTTAATGAAGGTTTAAGATGTCCCATGATTATAGAGAATCTTTCTTATAATGATGCTTTAAAAAGTCTGTATACATTAAGTTTTTTTCTTAAAACTGAATTTGCCTCGTAACCTCTCCATATCTCCATATAACTCTAAGAGTTTCTTATATTCTTCTTCATCATAGAATTTGCATAATCCTGTTGTGTAATCCTTAGCAACTTCTATGCAAAATCTGGTAGCTTGCTCTAAACCCCATATGTATGTTGCTCCAGTTGCACAACCAGCTATAGGTACTTCGGTTGTAATTGCTACTCCAACAACTGGTGATCTTGTTGCTATCCATGGTTGAACTATACTATTTATATGGTAGATTCCCTCTACATAAGGTGTTATATCTTGCATGGTTATTGGTACTATGTAAACTCTATGTCCTGTAACTCTTTCATAAATATTTATTAAATCATCGCTGACCTTCAATATCCAACCATTTACAATAGTTGGTGTTATTGCAAATCCATTAACCTTTATAATTCTATTACCTTTTGTTGCATCTACTGAAAGTATGGCATCCATTTTTTCATCCACTTCTCTCATAATTAACGTATACATTTCCACTGGTGTACTCATAAATGGTACCGGTTTATGGGGTTTTGTTGGTGCATTGGGACATATATGAGTAGTTATTATTACATCTCCCAGCATTACATCCCCCTTTTTCTTTAAGTCGGCTAATTTCATTGCTGACGCTATTGCTACTATTGCTCCATCAGCATCGGAAACTAAACCAAGAGTTTGTGGTCTTGCACTTAATCCTCCAAGCCTTCCAATGATCCCTAATGTTGGTTTATTACCATTATTTATCTTCCCTTCTCTTCCAATTATACCTATTTTTATAAAATCAGTTTTACCTCTTTCTCCGTATATTGTTTCTTCTTCCACAAAATCTACTCCTCTTTTTTCCAATTCTTTTTTAACTTTTAAACTATTCACATTAGCATCTTCAAGTATTTCTATAGCTTCCATTACATGTTTTAAGCAAGAGATTTTTCCCACCCCAAGATTATTTATATAAAGTTTAAACTTTAAGAGTTGTTAGTTAATTACTTTCCCTCACTTAAAGACCTTTTTATTTCGTTCCAATCTATTGTTTCGAGAATTATTCTTTTAAGGTGTTCTTTTAATTTTCCTAGTGTTTCTTCATAACCTATTCTACTAGTATTCCAAGTTACGAATGGTGTATGGAATTCTGCTTTACTAAATTTCAAATTTCCATTACTATCTACTTCAAATTTTATTACTCCTAACTCTTTCAAGTAACATAGATCATTTGAACAAAGTATGTCTATTTCCAGAGCCTCTTTTCTTACAAACATTAACCTATATTGCTTTGGACTTCTTATTGTAGTTCCACATGGGCATTGAATCTCTACATCCTTGTTCATGAAAATTCACATAAATATATATTGATTTAATATATAATGTTTCTCAGTTAGTATGGTAAAGTTTTAATTTTTATACGTAAACGACATATATAGTGCGGCGGTGGTCTAGCCTGGACTAGGACACAGGCTTGCCGAGCCTGTTATCTACTTTAGACAGGAAACCCGGGTTCAAATCCCGGCCGCCGCATCAATGAAATTTTATTAGCTTCTTAATTTGATATTTTGTTAGTGACTTCAATGAAGTTATTGATAGGCCCTTCTTCATATGGTCTTGGATTATCAATTTCAAGAATATTATCAATAGATATATTGAATTTAGAATGGAAATTATTTGCTGATGGTGAAAGTTATTTTAGACTTCTATCAAAAATTGATGATAATGTAGTTTTAGTACATTCTTTATCGCCACCTCAAGATAAGAGAATTGTGGAATTATTCTTCTTATTGAAACTTTTACGTGAATATGGATGTAAAGATTTGATATTAGTTTTACCTTATGTAGCTTATATGCGACAAGATAAGAAGTTTTTGGATGGTGAGATAATAAGTGTAAAAGTATTAGCCGAACTATTAAATTACTATGGGGTTTGTAAATATGTATTTGTAGATGTTCATAGTGATGAAGTACTAAAGTTTTTCAGAGGGAAGGTAATTGAAGTTTCAGCATTTCCATTAATTGGAGATTTATTAGCTAATTATAATCTTAAAAATCCTCTTGTTTTAGCTCCTGATCAAAAAGCTTTAAAGTATGCTGAAATTGTAGCTAAAAGGATTAATGCTGAATATGATTACATAGTTAAAAAGAGGGATAGATTGACTGGTGCTGTTGCATCTGAACTAAAGGAATTTGATGTTTATAATAGAGATGTTATTATAACTGATGATATTATAACTACTGGTGGAACTATTGTTAATGCTTCAAAAACTTTGAAGGCTCACGGTACTAATAGAGTTTTTGCTTGTTGCACCCATGGTCTATTTATTGGTAATGCCGTTAATAGTATGCTTAATGCAGGTGTTGATTTTATTATATCTACTGATACCGTTGAATCATATCTTAGTCGTGTTTCTGTAGCCCCGATAATAGTTGAAGCAATAAAATCTTTAATTGAATGATAGACCATGGAAAACATGTTTTTTAGGTTATCATGTGAACATGAATCTCTTCCTGCAGCTGAAGTTAAGGCTATATTAGAGGCTGAACGTATTCCTCATAAATTTTTGTACTCTCCTCCATGTATTTTCCGAGTTTCAATGCCAATAGATTTTGTTAACAGAATTCTCAATAGGTCTAGTATGGTCTTCTTTGGAGCAAAGGAATTGTTATTCTGTGATGCTGATGAAGATTTAATTTTTAGATTATGTAGAGATATTGATTGGTCTTTTCTTCTTACTAAGAGTTTTTGTGTTAGAGTCAAAAGGATTTTTTCTTCTTCGATGAATCTATCTACGAAATCCCTTGAATCTGAAATCGGGAGATTAATATTAAATTCTCTAAATGGTGCTTCTAAAGTGAATTTAGATAATCCTGATGTTACTTTAATTGGTGTTTTAAGTGGTGGAAAATTTGTTTTTGGAATTCTTTTGGGAGAAGTTAATAGAGGGAAATTCTTTTCTAGATGGGCTGGTATAAGACCGTTTATTCATCCTAGTTCTCTTGACCCAATAATTTCTAGACTTTTCGTAAATCTTTGTAGGGCTAGGAGTGGTGGTATATTTTTCGATCCATTTTGTGGATTTGGAGGTTTTCTTATAGAGGCAGCTTTAATTGGGTGCAGAGTTATCGGTTTAGATATAGATAAAAGAATGTTAAGAGGATGTATGTATAATATGCGTTTTTTCAATCTCAACAATTTTGATTTGGTAATGGGGGATGCAAGATATTTACCATTTAAGTGTATTGATTATGTAGCTACTGATCCACCATATGGGAGGACTGCATCTACTAAAGGCGTTAATTTAAAGAATTTAATTTTTGTTTTCCTGAGTGAAATATATACTTTATTGTCTGAAAATGGGTATATATGTTTGGCAACCCCAAATTATATTGGTCTGAGCGAAGTCGGGTTTAGTATAGGATTTAAATTAATTGAATCTCACATCATGAAAGTCCATAAAAATTTGATTAGGGAGATATGCGTTTTTAGTTTATGTAGGTGATTTAATTGAGTATTAGAGTGATTTTTCTTGGAACTGGTGCCGGTATGCCCACTATAAAACGTGGTTTATCTTGTATTGCAATTAAGTATCATGGAGACTTATTGATATTTGATTGCGGTGAAGGTGCTCAAAGAAATATGGTTATAGCTGGAGTAGGTTTTCCTAAAAATTTAAAAATTTTCATAACGCATATGCATGGAGATCATGTTCTAGGACTTCCAGGTTTACTTCAAACACTCTCATTAGTTAATAGATCTTTCGATGTACATGTTTACGGTCCACGGGGAATTATAGATTTTATTCATTGTGTTAGAGAGAATCTTAGATTCCATTTATCGTATAATTTGCATATAAATGAAATCAATTCTGGAGTTATAATTGAGGAAAAAAATTATTTAGTTAGAGCTATTGAATCTATGCATTTTTCACCTAGTTATGCATTTTCTTTTGAGGAAAAAACTAAACCTGGCAAATTTCATCCAGATAAAGCTTTAGCTCTTGGAGTTCCTAAAGGTCCACTATGGAAGAAACTTCAAGAAGGTTTTCCAGTTATTAACATTTTTGGTGAACGTATATATCCGGAACAAGTTTTAGATCCTCCTAGATCTGGTGTAAAAATAGTTTATTCTGGTGATACACGTCCTTGTGAAAATATAGTGAATATAGGTAAAGACGCCGATATTCTAATACATGATTCAACATTTGATGATTCTCTTATTGATAGAGCTATTTCAGATATGCACTCAACTGCTGGTGAAGCTGCTGAAGTAGCTTTAAAAGCTTGTGTAAAACTTTTAGTTTTAACACATATTAGCGCAAGATACGAAACTATGTCTGATATATTAATAAAACAAGCTAAAGAAAAATTCAGTAATGTTATTCTTGCAGAAGATTTTATTGAAATATTTTTCTCTTCTCATGGAATTGATTTTCATCGTTTAATTTAGCTTTGTGATGTAAGCCAATTTATAAATTCATTTACTTCTTTTTCATTTTCACATATTACCTCTATTGTTATCGGTCCTAGTGGAGATTCTCCATCCCTCTGACAGAAGGATACTTGACCCATGTATGCTGCTTGTTTATTTAAGTAAAATATTATTTTATTTCCATCAATTATAGACTGTTTTAGTATTGCTTTAGCAGCACTTAATATCCTTCTTCTTCTAATTACTTCTCGGAATTTTAATAGTAATTCAAAACCTCCTCCTTCAACTATTAATGTCACTTTATCATCTTCCCTAAGTTTTATTTTTTCAACATTAACATTCAATATGTTTAATAACGTCTTCTTCACCTTTTCTTCATTTTCAGTGGGTTTTACTTCTACTGATACTATTACCTTAACAACCATAACCCATCACTTTACTTATTACTTTTATTGCTTCTTTCTCTAAATTTTCTATATTTTCCTCATTTACTATAACCTCGTCTGCTAATGCTATTACTTTACCTATTCCAATATCTAGTTCTCTTAGATCTCTTAAACAGAATTCTTCCCATGTTTTGGGATCATCACTTCTTCCTCTACTTGTTAATCTTTGAAACCTGGTTCTAGGAGATGAATGAACTACTATCACTATTACCTTACCAAGTTTTTTAAATTCTTCTACTTCTTCTAGGTTTCTTACACCTTCAATTACTATAAAGTCTGATTCTATATTTTTCATTGTCTCTATACATTTTAGTGCCACAATATTTGCACCCATTTCCTTCCTCATTTTTAGCATTAATAAACTAAGATTTTCAGATGTTTGAGGTATACCTCTTATTTTAGCTTCTTCTCTAATTACATCACCCATTACTATGATTGGTAAATTAAACTTCTTCTTTATAATTTCATTTACTGTTGTTTTACCTGCTCCAGGCATTCCAGTTATACATATTATGGTTTTAGTGTTTTTACCCATTGACTCACTTCTCCTAATTAAAGTTTATTTATTTTATGTTAAATACTACTTTATTAAGGTGTTGTGATTGAGTCTTATTAGAGCTTTTATAGCGATTGATGTTAGCGAGGAGATTATATATGAACTTATTAAAGTTCAAGAGAGTTTAAAATTGTTAGATCTTGATATAAAATTTGTAGAGAGGGAAAATATTCATTTAACCTTAAAATTCCTTGGAGAAATTCCTCAAGAGAAAATCAATAGAGTATGTAATGTTATGAAGAATATGTATTTCCCTAAATTTTATTTAGAAGTTAAAGGATTAGGTGTTTTCCCATTTATTAGTAAACCTAGAGTTATATGGGCTGGTGTTAGTGAAGGCTATCAAAATATTGTGGAAATATTCCATTTTTTAGATTCAAATCTTAAAAAATTGAATTTTAAATCTGAAGTTGGAGAGTTTACTCCCCATATAACTCTTGGTAGATTTAAGAGCGGAAGAAATGTTCATCTTCTTGCAAATTTTATACAAGATTATAGAAATATCTCCTTTGGAAAATTTGCTGTAGGTTTTGTGTGTTTAAAGAAGAGTGTATTAACTCCTAGAGGTCCAATTTATTCAGATTTATTCAAAATGGAGTTGATGTAAGTATGGCTGTAATCGAAATTTTACCTAAAGCATTAGAATTATTAAAACCAAGCCTAGATGAAAGAGTTCGAATTGAAAGTTCATTGAATGAGTTTTTAGAGAAATTGAGAAATTGCATAAAAAATTTGAATTTAAATTTAGATGTTGAAATTGAGGGTTCTATAGCTAAAGATACATGGCTTTCTAAAGAACAGGATATTGATGTATTTGTATTGTTTCCTAAGCGATTTAATAAAGATGATTTTAAAAATATAATATTAAGTTTAACTAAATGTGTAGTTGGAGATAACTTTGTTGAAGCTTATGCTGAACACCCATATGTTGAACTATATTATAATGGATTAAAAATAGATTTAGTTCCTTGTTTTAAATTATCTTCAGTTAATGAAGCTAAAAGTTCTGTTGATAGAACACCTTTTCATACTATGTACATTAAGTCTAACTTAACTGATAATCTAAAAGATGAAATTAGGTTACTTAAAGGATTTATGAAAGGGATCGGTTGTTATGGTGCTGAAATTAAAGTTAGAGGTTTTTCCGGTTATTTATGTGAATTACTCGTATTGCATTATGGTTCATTCATAAATGTTGTACGGAATGCTATTGAATGGAAACCATACAATACCTTCATTGATATTGAGGGTTATTATAATGATATTGGAGAAGCTATTAAGTTATTTAATGCTCCACTGATAGTTATAGATCCAGTTGATAAGAATAGAAATGTTGCAGCAGCATTATCAATTGAGTCCATGTCTAAATTCATATTAGCATCAAGGATATTTATGGAATCACCAAATTTAGAATTTTTCTTCCCCAAACCCGTAGAACCTTTATCTAAAGATAAACTTACAGAAGAAATTAAAACTAGAGGAAGTGATTTGATTTTCATAATAACAGAATGTCCAAAAGTTCATAGTGAAATATTATGGGGGCAATTGCACAAGTCTGTTGATGGTTTAAAAAATTTAATATCTAATTCAGGTTTCAAGGTAATTAATTATGATGTCTGGTCTAATGAGGAGAACCTAGCAATATTTATATTTGAACTTGAATCAGCTAAACTTCCTAAAATAAAGAGACATGTAGGACCTCCAATCTTCATCAAAAGTGAAGTTAAGAAGTTTCTAAATAAATATGTTCATTCTCCAACTATTTTCTCTGGTCCAAAGATTGAGGGGTCTAATTGTGTTGTATATGTTAAACGTAAATATACTGATGTTAAGCAGTTACTATTAGAGCAAATTTTTAGCGCTAAATTGGGTAGCTTAATAAGATCCTCCTTAAAGAATAAATGTATTATCCTACAAAATGAAGAAATAATTGATTTATACTCTAGTAATCTTGATTTCTCAATTTTCTTAACAAACTTCCTTAAGACATTTTACCCTTGGTTAATTAAAATTGATATGTAATCAATGGAAATTTTATTTAAAGTCAAAACATAAACAATATTTTCTTATGAAAATTGTTGTTATAAAATGATTGATTTTAAAGTTACATTATATTGAATAAATATCTTCCTTTAAATAATCTCTGAACTGTTTTAAGTAATGGAATGCCTATTATGAAGCATGCTATTATTTCACCTGTGCCAACACCGATGTAAATAAGCCATAAAGGTACTTCTGGAAATAGTATTGTTAAATATGATCCAACAATTAAAGTAACCACTATTACTGGATATACTGCTGCTAATAATGCACTTCCTCCATTAAATTTTGCTGAAAGTATACCAGAAATCAAATTAGCAAATGAACCGAACATTATATCCAATGGACTGAGCATGTAATATGCATTTGCTATTATACAACCAATGAATAAACCAAAAGCTGCTGGTAATCCAAAAACCATAGGCAGAGGTAATAGAGCATCAGAAATTCTCACTTGAATAACACCATAACTTAAAGGTCCCCCTAAAATAGTCTCAACAATTGTTATAACAGCATATAAAGTTGCGAAAAATGAAGTGATTGAAATAGCTAAACTCTTTTTCAATTTTCTACCTCCCAACACCGGGGTTTATATTCATCGGCGGAACGGGTGGGAGGTCCCACTCACCCGCCCTCTTACTCCAGTATTAGCAGTCTTCTAGCATATAAAGTTTTTCTTTAATATTTTTGCATTACATTGTAATGTTATCTGAAAATGTTAATATCTTAATTAAAGTACTATTGTTATAATTGTTTGATTAATATAGTGAACCTCAACGATATGATAATTAAATAATAGTATGACATCTGGGTTGTAAACTCATTTGAGTTCACATATCTTATTTCAAATCAATAAGGGGATTAGGTCTTCATATGGTTGTATTCCACGTTCTATTGTTAAGGATAGCAAATGACTATTTTTTGGCTTCAAGCCTTGGAAAATGGACTGAATGCAATAAAGATAAAGTTGGTACTGCGCTTGAAATTGATTATGTTAAGTATACTTGCGCAATAGAAAATGGAAATTACAGATGAGTTAGTGCTTCCATAATTCAAGCCCAAAAATATACTAAATTTAATCGTCCAGTTTTTACAAAGGATCTTTTCTTTATTTAAGTTCTAGCTTCCAACATTTGATTTTCTCTAATTGTGATCTAACGCTTTCTAATTTACCGTTTCCTCTCTTTATCATGAAATCTAAATGGTATTTTGCACCTTCATGTTCTTTTATTAACTCTTCAGCGTACTGCCATTATCCAAATATATAAGGATAAGGTAAATTTACCATACTGCGAGAGTTTTTAATGAAGCTCTGGAGAAATAATAACGTAAGGCTCACCATGATAGTCGATACTATTAGGGTATTCATCTCCTACTACAAACACAGTCCTTCCAAAAAACTCTAGCTATTAGAACAGAGAGTTGCGGGATCTTAACGTTTACTGGGTAGTTGGGTCAACCGTATATTACATTCACAACTGAGCGGAAACTTAAATATGTTGCTCTTTTCGTTCTTGGCTTTATTCGCAATACTCTTTTATATCTCTTCCTGCTCTTGACCGACAAATATTTAAATAGTACAAAGGTCGTATAAATTATGAAAAGGCGGAAATGATGAAGCAAATTAAAAAGACCATAACTATACTCAAGGAGCTAGCGGAATGGGCTGAGAACATAATTAAAAAAACGGAAAATATCTGGTATACATTCTCTTTCAGGCTTTATTGAATATCTAATTTGTAATGAGAGAGAAAAGAAGACGGTGAAGTAGATATGGTTGATATTTCAAAGAATCTCTCTTCAAGAAAATCATTAATAGAGGAATGGATTCCTATCCGAGAGCTAAGCCGAGATGCAGCCATAGAAATGAGTTTTAAACCTACTCCGGATTACATAGCAAGATGTAAAGAGCTAAAGATAATACGTGAAGGAAGAGATTTCTATGATCCAAAGATAAAGAATCTTCACCCCTGGTTAGCTAGATGATCCAGATCCGTGTCAAGAGCTCTTAACCTAGCCGCGCTACTTCCTCATGATACTAATACTAATGATTTTATGATGTACTTAGGCTTCAGTAGGCAAAATTTACTTAAGGAAACTTCTAAAGGATATCCGCCACTTATATCCTATCTCTCACCAAACCTATCTTCAGTTATTATTCCAAAGGAGGCCGTAATCCTAGATCCAATGGCTGGTGGAGACTCAATACCATTAGAATCTGCGATATTGGGGATTAATACTATTGCTTGTGACTATAACCCACTTTCTTATTTACTCTTACGAGCAACCGTAGAATTTCCGGCTAAATATGGTCTAGAACTTTTTAAGCGTTTAGTAAATGAAGTTAAAGCTCTTTTAAGTTATGCATCAAGAGAGCTTTCACCATATTATGAAGCTGAAATAGAAGGTTACATAATACTCCGGCAAGTGAAACTAAATGGTAAACCCATACCTATTCAATCAGTAGTACCCTCTTTCTAAAGATACCTGTGTTGAAGTGAGGAGAGATGATTCATTAAGTTTAACTAAGAGTAAAAAGAAATTTACTACGAGAAGAGAACTTCTCAAAATATGGATGAAACAGCATATAGACGTAATGCGGGGAAACTTAGAGCTTTATGAGTTGACTCACAGATGTATAGCAGTTCAAACACAAAAAGGCTTCAGATTAGTTGACGACTCAGATAAGGAACTTTTATTAAAAGCATACATGGATTATATCTCTAAGTCTAACCTAATTTCTATTCCAAACATACCTATTCCGAAAGATGATGAAATTTTCTCAGACTTATTCCCTATAGAACAGTATAACATGCTCTTCAGTCCAAGACAAGCGTTAGCATTAGACACTCTTATCTCTTATACTAGAAGTAAGATTAGGGAGCTTATAGAAAAAGAGGGTGAATTCGGTGCAGCGTTAGGATTATACTTAGCTCTCGGAGTTGATAGAGTTGCAGATTTCAATTCAATAATTACGACATGGAATCATAATATTTTAACAATAAGAGATAGTATTGGATCCTATTATAAATTTAGGCTTGAAGGGATTTATGCAGAAGCAATAGTGCCATATCGTACTCTAAATTGGGTATATGAGCCAGAGATCAATAAAAAAACTGCTGGGGGAATATGTCCAGTAGTAAAAGAGTTAGCAGAGAAGCTGGAAGGTAAAAACTGTCAGATTTACACCTATATGTGTGACGTAATGAAGTTATCACGAAATTTTAAAAGCATAGCTGATGTAATTAATGTTGATCCTCCGTATTATGATCAGCATGTATATAGTGACTTTTCTGAATTCTTTTGGCCGCTTTTGAAAACAATGTTAGAACCAGCTATATCTCTATTATTCTATAAAAGAATATTAATTGATTGGAGTCCAACCAGCTGGACTGTTCCAAAATCTAATGAAATAATATCAAGGAAATCGGATAAAAGAGCATTTGAAATAAAGTTGGAGGCTGCGTTGAAAGAAATGAGAGCAACATTAAAAGACTATGGACTTTTAGTATTCTGGTTTAGTCATAGGAGTATGGATGCTTGGAAAGCTGCCGTTGAAGCATTAGCAAAAGCTGGATTTTCTATAACCGCTATAATACCCCTTCCCTCAGAACATCCTACTAGAAGTATAACAAGGGGAGGGCAGACAGGGATAAATCGCGTCCTAATATTAGTCGCAAGGAAGAAGGAAACTGTTAAAGAACGTGATCAAGCAGAAATTCTTAATAGATTTAAAAATTATATTCTTGAGTCAAAACTTTATCCGGGAGAAGTTATCTCTGAAGAAGAAATACAACTTTTAACTATGGCAGCAACTTACGCTTTGTCAAAATGTTAAGAATAAATTGATCTTTTTGAAAAAGTGCAGTCCCTGATTATTTTCTAATTCCTCTATTACAAGATAAACTGGTGAAATTTTCTTATAATTCTGCATAGCGACTTCTTTAACGTAATCCTCATTACGAACAAAGTTGTAATGATAATGTAGTACTCCTCCCCTTTCTTTATTGAACCATAATACATTATTTTGTCACATTCGGTACAATTATGCATCATTAACCAGTTGGATTTAACGTTCACAGTGATAACTGGAATTCCTGTTTTTCCATGAAAATATTACATTGATTTATTTTACCTACGTTACACTCAAACACTTTATGGTCTTTGATCACGAGAAAACTTGGCAGCGCAACTCTGATTTTATCGTCTAGGTTTGATCTTGTTGTACTTTTAGTAATGGAATAACGTATCCAAATTTAACACTAAGTAAGCAAATGTCAAAAGTTCTGTAGTATTTCCCATAGATTTAGGCAGTGCTGAGTCCATTACTCGGTACATCCTTTTCCTAGCTTCTACAACATCTTTTTTAGAGCAGTTTTACATCGCTCATATTTATCATGTTGGTCAACGTCCTTCTCCTCAAAGAAGCCTGGAAGTTGATTACTGAAACTTTCAAGATGATCAAATAACTTTTTCTGTCTTGTTGACTACGAATTGTGTTCTTTGAAGCATTGATTGATTCGCAACATAAAATAAATCTTTATGTATGCAGTCCCCTCATTGGGGGAAATAACCTTTAATCACCAAAGCATGTTAAAAAAATATCTGAAAGAATCATCTGCCCACCATATTGACCATAATATACGGTATAATATGACTTATCAATGTTCAATATTGAGCTAATCTTCTTCTCGATTAATGTGTATTCGGGATCATGGGAGAGGAAAAATTCATGAATAATTTTAAAATGCGGAATTGAAGTGCTGAATCTTTTTAAGAATTCCTTTATCCCAAATCACTTTTACCACATATTTCCCTATAATCCAAGTTTTGTCTAACTCGTCTTTGATATAGACTTTTCCACTTCTTCTATTATACTTAACAATTCATCATACGTACCTCTACCACCAAGTTTATCCCACATTTCTTCTCCAATCAAAACTTCGCTATCCAAATCCATAATCCATCTTGTAAAAGGATGTTTGTATTTTTCTGGAAAGTGAGGATTATAGTACAAAGCAAAGAATGCCTGTGGGTTCTTATTTTCGAAAAGTGCTTGAAATAGTAACATCTTCTTTTTAGATTCTGCACAAACATCTAAATTAGGAAGTGGACTTTTGATCTCGAAAAAGAGCGGACCTGGTTTGAAATCACCAACAAACAAGTCGGCTATTACGCGAACTTCTCTAGTTTCACCGCTTCTTGCAGCAAGGATTTCTTGAATTTCTTTTTGATGATCAGGTTTTCTTCTTCCCATTCTTAATCCATTGATAATGTTATCAATAATATCAATTTTCATTACATCTAACTGCCCTACAATTTCGTAATCACGATATACCTCTATGTAAAGATCTTTAGCTATTATCTCAGCTAGTTGGGGTATAAGCTGCTGCACCATTTTAGTGACTATATTTCGTTGCTTTTTGAACGCCTTTATGGCTTCTCCGGGAAATAATAATGCATGAAATGGATAAGCTCTCTTGAGCTCCTCAATGCTATAGGGTACCTCTATTATGCTTTGTACAAAGAACAGAAGAACCTCCTTCAGTTTAGCCCGAGTTTCTTACCTCATACCTTGCCTCTACTTAATTGGCTTTTTACAAATATAAAATTTCCTAACTGAGGAGCAACCAGAGGAATTTTTAGAACCATAATTACGAGAAATCGTTCTTCAGTTAATTCTATCCTTTCATTTCAACGTTCCCTTTTCATGACTTACGAAGTTATCAGTAAACAATTAAAAACAAAAGGAATTATCTGTAAACAAACTGGGCCTAGAATGCAAAGTTGAGGATTAATTTCTTAACCATGAATCATTATAGCACTCCTATTCTCAAAGTTGATTTATACGAAGGAGAGTTTTTGGGTTAGGAAGGTTTAGCAAAACAAATTCAGCTTACATTAACCATACTTTAAATCAAATCGCTTAACTATGTGGCTTTGATGATAATTTTATTGCAGGTATGCGGAAGATTGAATAAAATTTGATTGAGTATTCTAAAGGAAACTCTTACGATAATGACATACGTTTGCTCGATAAAAATGGTTCACACTTCTTGTATGTTTCACGCATTTTTCGATCACATCAAATAACAAACCTTTGTCCACGGTATACGGTATAGGTGTGCTCAACATCCCTTTATGGTCCATCCAGAAGACTCGTCAATCGCGAATTATGATACCTTCGCTCTCAGCCTTATCATCCTCATGTTGAAGCACTTCTTCAACACATAAGGTCTCCGCTTGAAGACAGTCTCCTTATAGGCTTCCTTATAAGGTCCCCTATGTTTATCGTTCCTAAGTCTAGCAAAGGCCATGAGAGAGCACGCTACTTTAGTCCTCAAATCTGCAACGTTGAGGATGTCCCTAAGTTCATCAAGCGTCGGGTCTCTCATCACCGAACCTAACGAGCTCATCCTAGAGCGGTATTTTGATCTTCTGCTGAACCTGGACCCCGTTGAAGCTGAGCCAGCTCTTCAAAGGTTTAACGTAGTTCGCTATTTAGCTTACGCTTCTACCCTCGCCCTGAAGGATGCTTATTACGTCGGGGATGAAGTTTATAGAATTCCTAGGCCCTAACGAGACTATCTCCCTGGGCTCTTCCCAAACCTATTTAAATATAACTCATATGCCTCAAACACTCATGAGCAATCGCCACACTACCATGCCCCACGTTATTGAACCAACGCTTGAAGTCCTTGTCTTTTAGGAGATACCTGTATGGCGATTAGCAAACTCGTCGCTCAAGCAGATTCAACTAATATAAGTAAACAGCTCCTATAAAAGGTTATGAATCCATTTAGTGGTGGGGCCGCTGGGATTTGAACCCAGGACCACCAGCGCCCCAGGCTGGCATCCTAATCCAAGCTAGACGACGGCCCCTAACATATACTTGTTCTCTTTATTTTATTTAAGTTGTTGTCTTATGTTTATAAATTTCTTTAAATCTTCCAGTAATTTTTCTCTTATTTCAATTGGTTTTGGTATATCAACAATTATTTTACCTTTTTCAATGATTTTTTGTAGCATAGGTTTTAATTCTTTACATCCACATTTTATACATTCATTTATTTTTTCATTTGCGGGTGTAGCTACATCAATTAGACATTTTTGGCATCTCCAAATTTGTTTTTTACCACTTTTTTTCCCTCTTTTTGATACTGGTTTCCCATTAACTTCAACTATATCTAACGCAAAATCTATTGTTCTAGCATTTGATATTCGTGTACCAATTCCAAACATATCTACCCCTGCTTTACTTAATTCACTTACACTTTCTTCATCTAAACCTCCTGAAACCATTATTTTAACATGTTTATACCCTCTTAAATCAAGTTCCCATCTAACTTCCTTGACTATTTCTATCATGTTTCCTCTTCTAGAACTTGGAGTATCTAATCTTACTCCATGAAGTCTTTCTTTAAGTGTTTCAGCGGCCATTATGGCTTCAATTTTTTCATCGTAAAATGTATCTACTAATGCTATTCTTGGAATACTCTCATCCATTATTTCATCAAATTTCCTCCATGCTTCTCTTTGATCATTTATTATTATTATTAAAGCATGTGGCATAGTGCCAACAGGTTTTATTCCTATTATTCTTGCTCCACTTATCCCTGAAACGCCATCAGCTCCACCAATATATGCAGCTCTATCTATCATTGGTGCTATTGCTGGATGCATTCTTCTAATTCCAAATGAATATATTGGCTTAAATTCCGCGGCAACTTTTATATGTGCTGTTGTTGTAGAAATACCTGAAGCTTGACATAATAATCCAAGTATAGCTGTCTCTAGATGACCAAAACCCTCATATTCTCCCTCAATTACCATTACTGGTTCTTTAACACCATTAAATGTTGTCGGGTAAAAAATACTTCCTTCTGGCATAGCATAAACATCTACTGGAAGTCCTTCAAGTAAATACAATTCTTCTTCAATTCCAGAGAGGACACCCCAATCCCAATTATGTGGTAATCTTCCAGTGGTTACTTCTGCAACAACCCAGGTTTTACTTAAACCCATATTCTTTAGAATTTCCATTGTTCTATGAAAGTATATATCTGCAGTTTCACCTTTCTTAATTTCTTCTGGTGTAGCCATATGAAATTTTGTCATATGTTTTTCACCAATTAGATACTCCAGTATCTTGATAAAATGTTTTTTATCTTCCTAATTAATAATTTTGCTAACCTTTCTTCTGAAGGTTTCATTTTTATCTTTAAATCATAATGTATATACCCACTTAAAGTTTCTAAAGTTGTTAATATAGATTGAGGTGTGTACTTCAAATCGTATCCCCCTTCAAGCATGGCTACTATCCTACCATTACAAATTTCCCTTGAAATTTCAACTATCTTTCTAGTGAAGAAATAGTAAGTTTCAATTGTAAATCTTAAATCTGATAATTTATCTCTCCAATGACCATCGTAACCTGCTGAGACCAATATTACTTCCGGTTTAAATTCCTCAATTATGGGAATTATTATCTCATTAAAACATTTAATTGCTACATTACCTGTAGTGTTTGGTGGCAGTGGAATATTAACTTTATATCCTTCGCCTTCACCGATACCTACATCTTCTATATATCCACTCCTTGGATACAGGGTTTTTCCATTTTGATGTATTGATGCATAAAGTACATTAGGGTCATCATTAAATATCTTCTGCGTACCATCACCATGATGTGCATCCCAATCAAATATGAAAATTCTTTTAAATCCCTTGTCTAAAGCATTTTTAGCTGTTATAGCAACATTATTCAATAAACAAAACCCTTTAGCTCTATTATATTCTGCATGATGTCCTGGTGGTCTACAAAGTACGAAAAATTTCTTTAAATCATTCATTAATTCCAATGCCCTTAAACCTCCTCCAGCTGCCAATAAAGCTACTTCAAAAGAATTTTTTGAAACTCTAGTTTCTGGGGCTATGTTCCCCCCACCACTCTCGGATAATCGTTTCATCTTTAAAAGTAAATCCTTTGAATGAACTTTGAATATTTCTTCTTCCAATGTCTTCCTAGGATTTAAAACTTTAATAAATCCTGATCTGTAAAGCCATGATTTTTCTACAAGTTTTATGGTTTTCGTTAATCTTAATGGACTTTCAGGATGTTTACCAGTATCATGCTTCAGATAATCTGCAGAATAAATTAATGCTACTTTTTCCACATAATCCCTTCACATATATTTTCAAATTTAAATCTATGTTTCAATGTTCCTTTTGCAGGTTTAAAATACTATTTTAAACCTTATATTGTGGATTCACAATGGATAAAAATCTCATAGCAAAAGTATCAAAAATTGAAAGTTTAATTGAAGAAATTAAAATTGAAATCTTTTATATAAAGAATTCACTTGAAAAGATTATGGGATATATAACATCAAATAACATTAAAAGTGAATTGATACAAAGGGATGTTATAATGCATACCTCTATAAATGAAGTCAAATTATTATTAAATGAGATATTGAATATCCTATATTATAAAAAAGGGGAATGATTTTAAAGTCAGTTATTTTTCAATAGATCACACTTATTTTGAAATCTGTGAGTCCTCCTTCATAGAATACTATTGCTCTATATGTTGCTCCTATTTTCCATATTGGCTGATTTATTGTAATATTAAAATACAAGGTTGCTATACAACCTTGTGGTATTAGTAACTTATTATCTGTTATTAGTACATCATTTGATGATTTATACAATTGCCCATATTTTCCTCCATCAACACTTATTTTCACTTTTTGTCCTTCAAATGTTACATTTACCCTTCCTACTATTTCTGCATCTATTTCTATTACACTTACTTTTACAGTTGCAGTTCCCATGTTTTTAAGCACTATTTGCAATCTTACATTATTGTTTGATGGGTTTAGAATTATCTTTGATTCAGATGCATCTATTTTAATAATGTTAATTGCACTACTAAACCATCCCATCATAGTTGAAGCATATGCTAATGCCATTCCAAGTGAGACTGCTAAAATTATTAGTGAAACCATTACTGCACTTATACCAGCTTTATTCATATAATCCCTTCATATAATAGTTTGCTGAATTATAAGTTGCTTAGACTCCTTTATGCAGTTAATATTTATATAATCTTTTTTTATATTATTACATCAAATTGTTTTATTGCAAATAATGCTGTAGATAAAGGTAAACTTATCTCTTTAATTTCATTTTTATATATGAAAATTGCTTTTTCAATACCACATCCTTTCATACATCCAATCCAATCATTCATGTCATTTAGTACTAGAATTTCCCTTCCCCACCTTCTTTTTATCAACATTTTCATACCGTTATATACTGATTCTATCGGCTTCATGAATCCTTTTCTATAAGCTTCAAAAATCTTTTCATTTTCTTTAATTATTGTGAATCCTGTAAATTTATATGTTTTAAAAATTATTTTGTACTTTACTTCGCCATCTTCTTCTTTCACATGGTATATGGCCTTTAGTATGCTTTTCCGTAATGCTTGTGCTATTAATCTTTTCTCTCCATTAATTATCTTATATATATTAATTGGAGGCTCCATCCTCCTCATAGGCTCATGATATGATAACATAAGTGTATTTTCTAACTCCTTAATACATTCATTTAATTTTTGTACATCCTCTGACATCAAGTAATACTTACCTTTTGAATAGCTCTTTACGATCTCTCTGTTAATCAAGTCTTTAATTATAGTGTTAATTCTCTTTATATTATACCCTTCCCCTATATCTCTAGATAGCCCCTTTAACGTAAATTTATAATATTCATCTTTTGTTTCTTTAATTTTCCTTTCTAGATGTTTTAGTATTTCATATGATAGTTCTGGATGTTTATTCAATTTTCATGCTCACCACAATGTCTTTTACATTGCTTATTTTCATACTCCCTAATATGTTGGTAAGTTTATATATTTCCTCTTCTAAATAGCTTTTCCTCTTAGTTAGTATGTTTATTTCATTTTGTAATTTTTCTCTTTCTGATTTTAACGTTTCTACTTCTTTTTCCATTTCTTTACTTTTATCTTCCAGAGTTTTCAAATATGTTATCCTTAAATTGGTTAATTTCATTATTTCTTCATAATCCTTTATTTTATTTGATAATGTTTCAATAATTTTCGTAATTATTCTTTCCCTTTCATTTAATTCATCTTCCCTCTTATTCAATTTCTCTTCATACATTAATAATTCTTCAAATCTTCTTCTATACTCTCCTTCGTTTTTCTTAGCATTTTCCAGTAATTTATTTAATTCATATTTCTCTAACATTAATTTGTCTATTAAAAGCTTATATTCTTCTAGAATTTTCCTTATTTCATTTTCCATAATCTCGACTTCTTTTTGCATTGAAGTTATATTTGAAATATTCTTAACGACCTCTACTTCTAGATCTTTTACATTGATTATATTTTTCATAACTTCATTATGTACTTTTTCAATGTTAGTGGTCTTTTCAACAATGGTCATAATACTTGAATCTATTTTCTGCTTAATACATGATGTACTTTGTATTATCTCCTTTAAAATATCCTTCATACTTTTTATGTTATTTATTAATTCTTCTTTAAAATTTGAATTTATGATTATTTTATCTATTCCTTGTGTTAATTTTTCAATTTTTTCTGCTCCTTCAATTATTACCTTTATTTTATCTTTTATTTCACTTATTCTAATTTTCTCTAGTTCTGCTTCTATTTTCATAACTCTAGCCACATTATCATTTATTTTCATATTTATTTCATTGAGCATTTGCGTGATCCAATCTATCTTATCTGAAAAATCTTTTACATTTGATCTAAACATCTCACTTTTTTGCTATTTATGTTGATATTTAAAGTGTTCGCTTCAACTTATCGGTTTTAAATACTTTTGTTTATCATTAAAATTGGGGTTTGGAGGATTATTTAATGTTTTTAAAGAAATTATCATTTAGAAATAGGCATAATTCTGAAGAACCATTTAACTTTAAATTTTTTAGAGCAAAATTACCTATTAATTCATCCATTCTTGCATCATATAAGATTTGTAATAATCAGGTTCATGTAATCATAGCTGAATATAATGGTGAAGGCTTTTATATGATTTCAGAACCTGAATTAATGGATATAGAGATTGAACTTTACAAAAAACTGTCTAATATATTAAAGTTTGAAATTGAACTTCCCAGAGACTTTCACAATATTGATTTGTTTAAATTTGTTCGCGAAAGTATTTATAGAATAGCTGACGATTATGGATTTAAAGATTTATATGAGTTGAGTTTAGATAGGATTGCATATTACATTTCTAGAGATTTAGGTTATGGGTATATTGAACCTTTACTTCGAGATCCAGATATAGAAGATATTAAATGTGTTGGTGCATGTACCTCCTTCTTAGTTTGGCATAGAAGATTTGGATATTTAGATTGGCTTTCTACAAATATTGTTTTGAATGAATATGAATTGAATTCATTAGCTTTTAAACTTTCTCATATTTGTGGTAAACATATTTCTATCGCATTTCCAATTTTAGATGCAATTTTACCTGATAAACATAGACTTTCAATATGTTATGGAAAGGAGGTTAGTGCACGTTCAACGAATATATGTATTAGGAAATTTAGAGAGAAGCCATATACAATAATGCATTTGATTTATAATTTCTCAACATTAAGTCCACTTATGGCATGCTACTTTTGGCTTCTAATTGAAAATAAAAAGAACATTTTTATTTTAGGTGGTACAGCTACTGGTAAAACAACTTTCCTTTGTGCTTTAAGTGCACTATTTAAACCTAATTGGTCTGTAGATTCAATAGAAGATGTTCCGGAACTTAAAATTCCAGTCAAAGGTTGGGAGCCTTTAATTTCTAGACATTCTTTTTCTATAGATGGTAAGCAATTTGAAGTTTCACTTTTCGATTTAGTTAAAGTGGCAATTCGTAAACGCCCAGACTATATAGTGGTTGGAGAAGTTCGTGGTGAAGAAGCTTATGTGCTTTTCCAAGCAGCTGCAATTGGTCATGGATGTATGTGTACTATGCATGCTGATTCTCTTGAAGCCGCTATAAAACGTTTATCATCTCCACCAATGAATGTTTCTCCAACGTATATTCCATTAATGAATTGCGCTGTTGTTTTGAAGAAAATTGATCATAATGAAAGTGTTAAAAGGAGAATTGTAAATGTTTATGAAATAAAATCTCATGATAATTACATTGAAGTATTTAAGTGGAATTCTCTCCATGATACCTTTATTCCATCTAGTGTTGATTCATTAGTTTCTTCAAATTTTCTATTAAAGCAGATAGCTGAAGAACGTGGATGGACTACGAAGGATTTAATACGGGAAATAAATTGTAGATTATCTTTTTTCGAAAATTTAAATACTCGTGGTATTTTTGAATACGATGATTTTGTATCTAATCTTAGATTATTTTATTATTCAAAAAATTCAAAGGTGATGGAATTTGTTATTGAAAGATAGGATATTCCCTTTTTCCACAAATTTAGTTACTAAACTTTTCGGGAATTTTGTATGGTCAATTTCCAAATGGTTTGGTTTGGATGATATACTAATTCAATCTGGTTTAAGAATAAGTCCTCAGCGGTATTCTGTCTTCTTTCTCTTCACATTATTTTTTGTAATTTTACCTATATCCATAACTTCCTTATTTATACTCTATGCACTTATCCATAATCTCTTCATTTCCATTATATTTTTCACATTTTCTTTGATTTTTCCAATAGTCTTATTTTATTTCTATCCTAGAATAAAAGCTTCTATGCGTGCTAATGGTGTTCTATCAGAATTACCATTTTTATCCACATATTTCAGTATACTTGCTTTATCCAATATTCCAGTTTATAAAGGATTTGAAAGATTATCTTCACAAAATGTTTTTCCATGGTTTAAACTTGAAAGTAAACTTTTTCTGATAGATTACATATTCTTTAGCAAAGATCCATTGATATCATTGAAAAACTTATCTAATCAGCATCCATGTAAAGAATTTAAGGATTACTTAGATTCATATATTAGATCTATTGAATGTGGAGGGCATCCAGCATCATTCTTGATAGATTATAACTTAAAACTTGGTGAACGTCTATCATATCAACTCAAACGTTTTTCTAATGATGCAAGTATTCTCGGAGACCTCATAATAACATTGTTTGTATTCTTACCTTTGGGTTTAATTAGTTTCCTACTAATTTTAAATCCAATAAATGCAATCTTGTTATTGAAATTATACGGTTTAATACTTTCCCCCATATTGGCACTTTTAATGTTTGTATTCATTGACTCAAATCAATTTAAGTTTCCATTAGATTTTAAGTATTATAAGCGAATGATGTTATTAATTACTCCAATTTCAATATTAATTTTCATATTGTTAATGATTTTTAAAGTGAACTTTTCTCATGCTTTTGTATTTTCTTTAACTATAATTCTCCTTCCAGTAAGTATTATGTATGAACTTAACATGTTGACTTGTAGAAATTTAGAATATAATCTTCCGAGGTTCATTAGAGATATATCTGAGCATATAAAAATTGGGTTAAATGTTGAAAATGCTCTTTCAGTTGTATCTACTAGTTCTTATGGGAGAGATCTTGACAAAATTATAATCTACATTAATCGTGCTCTTTCCTTTTCTATAAAGTCAATTAGCGACATATTTAGTGAGCTAATTTCAAAAGTTAATTCTTGGTTTACAAAAACAATTTTTTGGCTTTTCAGTGAGGCTATAATTGCCGGTGGTGGTAGAGCTGAAGTTTTTTCATATCTTTCAAAATTTTGTTGGGATTATTATGAATTTAAACGTAGAATTACATCTGAATTAAGAATTTATAGTTTAATTGGATATTTTTCTTCATTTATCCTTATTTTCACTTCTTCGCAATTAATTTCATTTCTAAATTTCTTTAGTAAACACAATTTTATTAATTACAACTTTAATTTCATGTTTATTCCTTCAGATCTAATACCAGATTTAACTAGCACTTTACATTTAGTTATTTTAATAATATCGTTGTTAACAGGTTTACTTGTTGGGAAAATTTCTGGTGGAAGTATACTTAGTGGATTTAAACACTCTCTAATTTCATGCTACATTTCATTATTAAGTATTCATTTTAGTGGTGTGTAAATATGGTGAAGAAATTTTCATTTTTCATTATCACCATTCTCATAACATTATTGATATCAATAATTTTAACCCCTACAATTCAAGGAGTTCAATATTACTCTTTAGCACCACCATATAGGGAATTCCAATACTTCCACTATACTCGTGGTACTGGAAGTTTTTGGTATATGTATGATCTAAACAGAGGTGTTTTAAAGGGAGTTTGTAGTGCAACAAAGAATATTGGGTCACTGTTGGATGAAGCTGATTTAACTCTCATACTTAAGGGGTATATTATTTCACCATTTTCTGGAGTTATTAACAGATTGATAATAAGATATACTTTGAAGGGTCTATTGTATGTTAAATCCATTTGTTTACCAAATACATTTTCTGCATTCGCCAAAGTTGGTGTTTATATTGATATAATGAATTTAAGGATTAACTTAGCTTCAAAGGAATTAAATTTATATTACTCTGGTGAAGATCAATATTTCTTCAATGATATTTCTAAAACTGTTTATCAAAATTTAAATTTGAAGGTTTCTAGAGGTGAAAGTGTACATTTTGCTGTTATATTTCATATTAAAAGCGTATCTACTGGCGCTCTTGAAGATTATTCATATTCGTTTGCTGATTTCAGTAGTAGTGATTATGGTTTACGAATAGGATTGTATATTGAGTATATTGAAGAATCTCGTATTCTTGCATCTATTAATTCTCAAAAAGCTTATGCTGGTGATACCATCATGATATCAGGATACCTACTTAGTAGTCGCGATCGTCCAATTTCTAATGTCCCTCTATCTTTATATGTAGATTCTATTGCATTTGCATCAACATACACAGATAACAGTGGTTATTTTTCATTTAAATTTCTAGTACCAGTTAATATTCAACCAAGTATAAAAGTATTCAAAGTTGTTTTTGATGGTAATGATAATTACCTTCCCTCTTTTAAAGATTTCAATGTTGTTATTCCATCATTTTCATTAAGTGCATCTCATTATGGTATTAGAATTTCAAAGAATTCTATTAGATGGATAGAGATCTATGTTAATAGTATTTACGGTTATGATCTTTCAGTTGAAATTGATATTAAAAATGTTCCTGAATGGTTGGAGTATGGTATTGTAGATTATAAACCTTCAATTCCACCATTTCAATTTCATGCATATTTTATAGCTAGAGAGATAGGTGAATGTACTATTACAATTCTAGCAGTAGGTTCTGACGGTCAATCTAAAATAATAATGTTAAATATTGAATGCTATGATGATTCGACATTTTCCATTACAGTTAGCCCCAATTTAAATGAAGTCTTTAAAAACTCATATGCATATTACAATGTTACCTTAACATCTATAAATGGTTATGCTGGCAACATCAACTTATTTCTTGAGGGTAGTGGATTTAATTTTACATCAACTTTTTCATTAAATCCAGTTTATTTGCAATCTATTGAACGAAGTGTTAAATTAGCAATTTACGTATCTTCATCGATTAATGAGGGAATATATGATTTTATTGTTAAGGGAGTTGATGATAATGGTTTAACAATATACAGTAACCCATTTAAATTGTATGTTAAAAAACGTCCATACTTTAAAGTTTCCATATATCCAACGTCTTCATCGATCTTCGTTAATGAAACTGCTACTTTCTATGTTACTTTAATTTCATATAATAATTTTGTTGGTAGTATAAATTTAGAAGTTTCATGTTATGATAATAGTCTTAATTACTTCAAATATAACTTCTCTGAAAATCCTGTACATCTTTTAATACCTAATACCACTAAGATTGTGAAATTACATCTTTCATCTACATCTAATATACGCGGTACATTTAATTTTACATTACTAGCTCATTCAAATGAATTTTTTGAAACATGTGATTTTTCTATTGAAATTAAATTTTTAGCATTAGTTAAATCATATTATGTTAATTGGCATAATAATTCTTGGCATTTAGAAAATACATTTCTACCGTATGAAGCCATTGGACTTTTAATAAATTATGAACCTTTAAAGAAGGTTTCAGTTTATTTACCAAAAACTATATTTAGTGAATTCCATAAGCAATTAGTAAACTTCACAACTAGTAGTGATGGTTCATATAGATTAGTTTTAACTTTGAATGGTTTAAATTGCACATTTGGTACTCATGAAATTCTAGTTTTAGATGAGTATGGTAATGTTATTGGTAAATGTAATATACGTGTAGATAGTCTTAAAGTATACTACCATGTTTTAAATGAATATAGTTCTAATAAAATATCATTCCATCTAGTTTGGAATTACAGTAATGAAAGTATTAAGTTTAGAGGTGGAACTCTTGAATTAGTTTTAAATTCATCTTTAGGTTTATGGAGAGGGTGTTTTGTTAACGATATTGGAATTGCAATTTTCGAAGTTCCAAATATAGATTTCAACGATAATTTAATTTTCTTCATTCACTATTCAAATTCTCCATTCAAAATTAAATCTATAGATTCAAATCCCTTAATCATATGTATTAAATACAGGAGAATACTTTATGAAATCTTGAATATATCATCAAAAGACTTCAAATTCAATTTTTATATAAGATTCTATTACTCTGATAACGAACCTGCAATTTTAAAGTTGATGTTATTAGCTTATTATAATAATGAAATAAAAATCTTCAATTATACAACCAATAATGATGGAACTATTCTAATAAACTTTAATACCTCATTCTTTAAAAATGCTATATTCAAATTGCTTTGTAGTGATATTAGTAATAAATGGGTTTCTAGAATTGATAGATATTACAATTTGTATTGGCATGAGAATGTTTATGTATTATCATATGTACATGTTAACAATAAATATGTGAACTTCACCTTCATTCCAACTACTAGGTTTATGGATTTCCATTGTTATTTACATGTAATGTTTTATGATGAGTCTGATTCTCTATTTTTCTCATCTTCAGTACCTATATTCTTAGAACATGGTTCAATTAAGTGTTATCTGTTTACACGTTTTGAAAGAAGGATACATAGAATAGTTTTTACGATAAGTGTAGAGGGATACAGAGTTTTTGAAGGTTTATGGGTTAATGGTGAATACATATGGAAACTGTTATAGAACATGTTTTTGTTGGATTTATGGTATTTATCATATTATCTTCAAGTTTAATGTTTATTGAACAATTATCTCATCGTTATGATCACATGTTTAATATACCACCAAATATGGTGGCAGATTACATAATTGATTTGTTAGCTCCAAATAATAAACTCAATGTATTTACACTTCAGGCTTTATCGTCAAATTATTTTATCTTTACTAAGTATTGTTGGAATTATGATGACATTAAGGAGTTAATAATGCTTAACAATTACATATTTTCCATACACATTTCTCCATCACTTAAAGTTAATGTTGATTTTATTGATGATTCTCTGATTATAAGTTCATTTGATAATAGGTATATGAAACCTTGTGGTGATGAAGCTATAGTATATTTATTCAGTAACAATGGGTTAAAGTTATTAAACAGAATATATCTGGACAATGGATTTGGCAAGATTAAATTGGGATTTAAACCTATCTTTGTAATTGTTTTCGTTAAAAGTTTATCCCTATTTGGAATTGGTTTTTATGGTCAATTCAACGTAAATATAGGTCTTTATCCTCCTGGAGCACTATATTTATCGAGCATTAGGATTAATGACATGTATTATGCATTTGATGGCATCATTGGTAAACAATCCATTATACTACTCAACAATAGTCACATAGTCTTTCAAACAAGAATTTTAAATGAAATTACAATTTTTAATGGCAATTTAAATGTTACACTTTTTGCTAAAGGTTTTGGAGATCTATATGTGAAATTTTATTTATATGATTTGAATAATAACAGTTCAATATTTTTAGCAGGTACTTCATGTAAAATTGCTTCTAATGAAATTAAAGAATATACATTTAACATACCCATCAAAACCAGTTTTCATAGTAGAATTGGCAGACTTCTCCTAAATATTTCTTCCATAAATCCTATACTCTTGTACTTTGGTGATTGGAATTATCCATCAAAATTTGCATTAAAAAGCAATATTCCAATATTCTCGAAAAATTTAATAGTGTATAGTATCGATTTATCTTCAATAAATGTTTTTTGGTTAATTTGGTTTGATAAATATATGAAAACTTGCGAAATAAGCAAAATTATAGCACCATCAATTTTAGTCTATAATTGTAATGGTAGTTTTCACGTAGTATTTCTGCCGTCATTGGAGGTATCCATTGGATATGAAAACACTAATAGTTTTCTAACATATAGATTCATTAACTTCTATGGTTATTACTTACTCTGTAAAATTACGATTCAACGGACATTTTTTACTTCGAATCTTTTCAACATATGCTTTTTTAGGTGATTGTTACATGAGTAATTATGGTTTTTCAAGAATTATCGAATTACTTCTTGCCATCATAATAATATCTTCATCTATGAATATACTTGTATTACTTCATTACAGTACTAATGGTGATGATGCCAATTTATATGATATTGTCTTTAATACTTTATATGTATTAGAGGAAAATGGAGATTTAAGTTATTTAGTATATAGTGGAAATTGGCCTCTGCTAGTGAAATACATTAAAAATGTACTACCTAACAATTTAAATTTTAGAGTAATTGTTTATGATGAACAATACCATATGATTTTTTCCTATGGCGTTCAACCAAATTCCTTTATTCGTTTAGTATCAATACCTTTCACATTATGGTTTAGGGGGATGGTGAGGATAATTGTCCTACAGGTATGGAAATAAAAATAAAGGTCAAGTAATATTAATTTTTTCTATATTGTATATCACATTACTATATATCTTATTTAACTTTGCATTTGATAGGGGCATCAACATCGAGAATCCTGGAAGTTACATTAAATTAATTAATTTAATGATTAAAAGGTCAGTATCAAGTGCATTGACAAGTCATATTAATGGTGATAATTTCCTTGATTGTTTAAATTCAAATTTGAATGAAATTTGCAGGTTTTATCCATTAATGATAAATATATCATATTACAAAGTGACTATTAGAAATGGATTTGTAGAAGCTTATGTAAATCTAAATGTACGTGATTTCAAATTCTACTCTAACTATATTTTTGAATATTCATGCAATATTCATTTGGAAATTGTGAATTTAACTATTTCACGTGCATATTCACCTGCTTTTAATGAAATAAACGTTATTTTAAGAGTTAATGGAGATGAAGATTCCATTAAAAAGCCGCCATCATTTACTATATCCTTCTCCTATAACGGCAATAATATTGTTTTTAATCCACAGGTTCGATCATTAGATGTTGTTGGGTATTACGATATACTTTTTTTGTTACCAATAAATGTACATAATTTCACAATCACTGTTGTCGATTGGAGAGGGGTTAAATGTGATGTTTATTTTAAATTCTAGAGGTTTATCAAATTTAACGTCATACGTCATAGTGTGTTTAGTTTTCCTATCTATGTCTTTGATTTCTTTCCAAATAGGTTTAAATTATCAAAAACTTTTAGATTCTAACGTAAGATTCGAAGAAACAATTGATTTCTTAATGTACTTAAAGTCAGAATTAAATAAATTAACCTTTACAATGGATTCTAAGCTTATTTACAATCCAGGATACATTATTAAAGTAAGAAGTTTATGTTCATTTAAAATATTTATTAATAATCATTGTTTAGGAGAATTTAGTCTCACAACTATAATGATCTCAATTAGTAATAGTCATCATAGAATACTTCATGATAATGTTATTAGATTTAATGGGTCTTGTGGATCTATATTTTTATATAACAAAAATCTTTGTCTTATACCTTCAATCTCCATATCCAGTATTAATGATATCTTTTATGTTAAATGTATTATTTTCAATGGTTCAATAAATAACTATAATGGTAATTTCGTCTTCATAATAAATTCCATAACCAAATTATATTATACTGGTTTATTTTCTCAGTATGGCTTTAACTTTTCATATGTATCTGAAATCTGCAGTGTCTCAGAGACTATTAATGTAAATAGAATTGCAAAACTTATTTTTGAAATTATTTATGTGGGGGTCAAACCCTTATGAGCTCATCGGAAATCTTTCCTTCAACAATTTTAATTGCATTAATATTGATTACTGGGTATACATGTTTACATATATACACATATTACCATAGCACATTAATGGTATTTACCGAAGTTAATGAAATTAAATCATTTTTCAAAGAATTGGTGAATACTATTTATTTAGGTAATACTATTTCAAGAATATTTTCATTTCGTTATGGAGTTTTAGAATTTACGGTGGATGGATTTCAAGCATTAACTATTGCAAATGAAACTATTTTCTCAAATTTCATGATAATCTTAAGGTATGTTTGTTATTACACTATATACCCATATTTTGATACTATAATTGAACATGGTAATTATACATACTTTAGTTATCTAATTATCGGTAATGGTAATTGTTTAACGTTATACCTACGTCCAGTTCTAACTATGAAGAATAATAGTTTGTTTATTGGTGCAGTCATATTTGATATTACTTCATCCATGAAAATAGTTAATGGAAAGTATCTATTTAAGCCAATAGTCAACGTAGTTAATCGTATTTACAATTTCTTCAAACCATTAAATATACATTTGATTTATTCTAAGCACTCGTATAGATATGGTTTTAATGTTTCTCAAAATTTTCCTATAGCACTTAGCTGTACATTAATTTTAGTAAAAGTTTTAGGTGGTTAATTTGAAAAATGTTCTTACTCACTATGTGTTGACTTTTGGTTTATTAACCTCATTGATGTTGCAATTATCCTCAATAAGCATTCTGTGTCAAAATATCATAAATAGCAATTATCCCTATTATTCACTAATGTTTAATATTAAAGAAGTAATTTTTTATGGTATTACCTTATCTGAAGAATTAGGTATTGGATCTATTGTAAGGTTAAAATTAGAAATTCCAAACAAATTTATTGGATCTTTAATTTTAATATCAAATTATGAACTATCATTTCATGATCCTTCGGGGAAGTTTATTATTAATACAAAACTTCCAATGTTTTCAAATGTTTTATATGTTGTTTCTTTATACAGAATCTCAAGAAGTGAAATATACATTTTCTTTCATAATGTTAATGGTAAAATTTACATTTATATAAAATAACATTAATCAAGTTTGTTTAAATAACCAATTTAACTTTTATACATTTCCTCTATCTGTTCCTTTATCTTTCTTATGATTCCATTCCCAATTAATGGTATTTTCTTTAAATCTTCAACCCTAGCTTTTCTTAAATCTTCTATTGATTTATATCCAGCTCTATATAATAATCTTGCACGTACTCTTCCTATACCTTCTAATTGTATTAATTCAAGTAATTCCGATCTACATCCATATTCTAACCTTTTAGTTAATTCCTCAAATTTAGATATATGACTTGTTAAACCTAAAAGTTTACATATTTCTGCTGCTGAATATGCTAACCATTGGGCAGTCATAGCTAATGAGTATATGTCCCCCGATCCAATATCATATTTTCCTATTATTTCGTCCTCTTTTTCTTCATTTATCCAATTGTTTAACATAATAGCTGTTTTTAAAGATTTTAAGATTTCTCTTTTATCATAATCAATTATTATTTCATTTAAATTTAATGGTAATTTATCTTCCAATTCCTTTAATGTAACCATTAATCCTTTTTCCTCCTTTTTTGTAACATAGAGTTTTGGCATATCTGGTGTCATTGATATTATATGTAAATAAACAATTTCATCGGCTTTCTTAACGTTATTTAAATTAACGATTATTCGTACTGCTGAAAGTGGATCTATATATAGTTGTGATACTCTAACTCCAAGTTTTGTTACAATAAGATTTTCACCATATGTTCTCACCATATCGCCTTCAATTAGAAACTTCAAAATTCTGCTAACTATTCTTCCTATCTCTCTTTCTTCACCATATTGATTGTAGTAGAATGTCTTCCTAATGAAATTCATTATTTCTTCTTCAGTTTTTGCAAAATTTGTTGCTATTATTGCAAGTACATGAGACCTTAATGCTGATTCAGAAGCTAATTTAGACCATATTCTTTCTGGCGGTGCTTTTACATAGTTTTCCATTAAGAAATCTCCCTCATCTAATTTTTTAGCTATTAATATTGCATCTCCACTTTCATCATATTTTGGCCTTCCAGCTCTTCCAGCCATTTGATGGTATTCTAAAACTGGTATTACTTGATAACCTATCTCGGGGTCATACCTATAATAATTTTTAATTATTACTCTTCTTGCAGGTAAATTTACTCCTGCAGCTAATGTCGGCGTTGAACATATCACTTTTAATTTAAATTCTCTAAAAGCTTTTTCAACTATTTCCCTTTGAAATACTGATAATCCTGCATGATGAAATGCTACTCCACTTCTTAGACATGTTGCTAATTCTTCACTTAATCTTGTTGTTTCTTCTGATGTTAATACTTCGTTTGCTATCTCCATTAAAACTTTTTTATCATTAGTTTTAATGTACCTTGATACCAATGGTATTAGTTTAAAAGCTACTTCTTTAGAATTACTTCTAGTATTAGTAAATACTAATACTTGTCCTTCTCCTTCTAATACCTGTTTAGTTAATGCTATATAAGGTTCCATTTTCTCTTTGGTCACTTCTAATATGCTTCCATCTTCATATATTATATCACCATTTATATATACACCCTTTCTTAATGGTACTGGTCTCCAATCACTTTTTATCAATTTAGCATTTAACCATTCAGCTATTTTTTCTGCATTCATTATCGTAGCGCTTAAACCTATTATTTGTACATCTTTCTTTATTAATTGCATTTTCGCTAAAACAACTTCTAAAGTTGGTCCTCTATCTCTATCATTTAATAAGTGTATTTCATCTGCAACTACAATTTTTACTTCATTAATCCAAGGGGGATTACTCCTTAAAACACTATCTGCTTTTTCATTTGTCATTACAATTATATCATAATTTTTTAATTGAGGCTCTGGATTATCATAATCTCCTGTACTTATCGCAATTTTTAATCCAATTTCATTATACTTTTTAAAATCATTATATTTTTCTGATGCTAAAGCTTTTAATGGGGTTAAATAAATTGCTTTTCCTCCTTCCTCAATTAATCTTTTTGTCATGGCAAGTTCTGCAATTAATGTCTTCCCTGACGCTGTAGGTATTGCTGCAATTATATTTTCACCTTTAAGTAAACCACTTTTTATTGCTTGTACTTGTGGTGGATATAAATCTACTATACCATCTCTATTTAATACTTTCTTGATTGATTCAGGTATTGGTAATTCCCATATTTTTAATATTCTTACCCCCTAAGTTGGCATTATATATCCCGGTCTAGCTTCGAATAATATACCTTCCTTTAATAGTTTCTCAATTATTTCAATAACTGTTGTTTTAGGTATTCCATGATCTTTTTCTATTCCATCTGCTACATAATCCTTTTTAATGGGACCTCCAACCTCTTTAACTTTACTTTTAATGTAATCCATTATTACATTCATTTTATCCCTTTGAGATTTCGGTTTTCCAGTTAATAGCATATCTATATCCAAGCTTTCAGTTTCTACATCATATGCTGTTCTTTCAAGCACGTAATTCATTAACCTTATTGCAGCATCAGCATCCTCTTCAGTAGCTATTTCTCTTAAAGCCATTTTAGCTCTAGCTTCGGTCATTCTTACAAGAGCTTCTAATTGTCTTGGCGTTATTGGTATACTTCCCTCTTTGCCACGTCTACGCATCTCCACATAATACTTCTTTATTTTCTCCATAGCTTCATCAGATAATTTTGTTTTAACATTTCTTCTCATATATGCAACATATTTCTTTAATAATTCTGGCTCTATTGGTGGTATTGAAGTGTAACCTCTTGTTTGATGTAATCTTAGTATATGTTCACTCATCTTTAAGTCTCTTTCCTCATCTGGTTCATCTTTTATTGGAAATATTAAATCAAATCTCGATAAAATCGTTATTGGTAAATTCACATTCTCGGTTATCGGTTTTTGTTCAACAAATCTTCCCAAAGTTGGATTTGCTGAAGCAAGTATTGATGTTCTAGCATTTAATGTTGCTACTATACCTGCTTTTGCTATACTTACAGTTTGTTGTTCCATAGCTTCATGTATTGCCACTCTATCTTCACTTCTCATTTTGTCTATTTCATCTATACATGCTACACCACCATCAGCTAAAATTAATGCTCCAGCTTCTAAATACCAGTCTCCAGTAGTTCTATCTTTTACCACAGCTGCTGTTAATCCAGCTGCTGTTGATCCCTTACCTGAAGTGTATATTCCTCTTGGCGCTATTCTTGCAACATATTGTAATAATTGGCTTTTAGCTGTTCCAGGATCTCCAACCAACAATATGTTTATATCACCTCTTATTCTAACACCATCCGGTAAAACTTTAGGTATACCACCAAATAAGAGGTATGCTATTCCTTCTTTTATTTCCCTATATCCATATATTGATGGTGCTATTGACTGTAATATTTTTTCATGTATCATTGGATCTTTAGCAAGCTTCTTTATTTTTTCTTCATCTTCAGGTGTTATCTCTATTTCTTCCATACCCTTTTCTGATGGTTCAATGTAATTAACCTCTATTTCTGGTATAAAGGTCATTATACTTCCACGTTCTTTAACAGCCTTTAAAATACCTGTAACCACTACTCTATCCCCAGGTTTTGCTATATCAACTAAATCCCCTCTCGCTATAGCTTCTATGGATCTTGGAAGTTGTGCTGGTGGAAGTTCTTCTGGTCTTTCTTGAATGGTTAACCTTTGCCAATCTATGAATTCAGATTCTTCTATAATTAATTTAAAAATTCTTCCACCACAATGTGTACACCTTTCAGGTGGATTTATTCTATCATCTACATCAGCTGCTTCAACATATGTTAATTCAGAACATCTATCACATCTATATGCAGCTTTTATAATTCGTTGTTTTATTGATGAAACTCTAGTTAATATACCTTCTATCATTATTAATTTTCCAGCATGTTCAGACCTTATTTTCCTTATGGGTGTAACTTCAGGTAACTTCTTAAATCTAGCTGAAAATCTTTTAACTTTCCTTGCATATGATATGTTTACTGTACTCATAACATCATATATTGCTGCTGAAGCTGCTGCTATTGTTTTAGAGGGGTACTCTATTAGTTCCTCTGCTAACTTTGGATCGTATTCAAGTAAGTCTTCAAAATTTATTACTAAATGTTTTTGTCCAGTTATAGCCATTTGACTTATAGCTTTCCTATAATATTGATTTTTAAATGTGTTAAAGAATTCAACCATTTTTTCTCTTATATCTGCTTCTAATAATTCTAGGCTCATTTTATTCACCTCTTAGTTGTTCTTTCCACGTAAGTATAACTTGCTTTATCTCAGTTAATAACATTTTTTCCTCTATAGTCATGTTTTCCAATATGTTTGGGGGCACAGTTTCCACCATAGCTAATTGCAATATTTTTTGAATTCTACAATTGATTATATCCATAAATGTACTTTCGTAGCCTCTTTTTTCTTGTATTTTCTCAGGGGTAGGTTCCTTTTGAATTTCATTTATTATTTTTTGTATTTTTTGTTTTGCTTTTACATAAAATTGTGGATCTATTTTTGTTAAATTGGATTCTCTAGATTCCTTCCACAGTATTTTCCTTATGTCTTTTAAACTTAATTCCTCTATTTTTAATTCTATTATCCCCTTATTTACTAATTTATCTGAAGCCCATCTTGGGATTTCTATTTCTGTTCCTTCAACATCCAGATCAACTTTATATTTACCGATTTCAATTGGCAACGTTGCACGTTTTACGGATGCTTTAACTACATCTATTTCAAACATTAATTTTGATACTTTATTCAAAAATTCAATATTCAAAATTTACCCCACATCTTTTTGGCATTTCATTTATTAATTATTTTCTTTTAATGTAATTTAACACATGTATGTTAAGTTAATATTTTCCTTGTAGTATTTTATGATGTGGGGTATTTTATGATTTCTGAAATTATGCTGTGGACTGAGAAATATAGACCCAAAACTTTAAGTGAAGTCGTAAATCAAAAAGAGATAATATCTAGATTAATTAATTTTGTTCAAAACAAGAATATTCCACATATGTTATTTGCTGGTCCACCTGGTTGTGGTAAAACCACAGTTGCATTAGCATTAGCTTATGATTTATATGGTGTTAATTGGAGGCAGAACATTCTTGAACTTAATGCATCAGATGAACGTGGTATTCAAACTGTAAGAGAAAGAATTAAGGATTATGCTAGAACAATACCTATTGGTGATGTTCCATTTAAAATAATCGTTTTAGATGAAGCTGACAATATGACTGCAGATGCTCAACAGGCCATGAGACGTATAATGGAGCTTTACACTAGAACTTGTAGATTTATTCTAATAGCCAACTATTCCAGTAAAATAATTGAACCAATACAATCTAGATGTGCAATCTTCAGATTTCAACCGTTATCTGATGAAGATATTGCTAATAGATTAAAATATATTGCTGAAAGAGAGAATATTAAATTGATTTCCGGTGGTCTTGAAGCTATACTTTACGTGGCTGAAGGGGATATGAGGAAAGCAATAAATACTTTACAAGCTGCTGCAGCGTTAGGGGTTGTTGATGAATCTACTGTTTATAGAGTTGTTGGCAAAGCTAATCCTTTGGAAATTAGAGAAATGATGTTTATGGCTTTAAAAGGTGATTTTGTTGGAGCAAGAGGAAAACTTAGAGAATTAATGATTAATTATGGATTATCTGGAATCGACATAATTAAACAAATACATAAAGAAATATTCACTTTAGATATACCTGAGAAAATTAAAGTGGTTTTGGCAGATAAAATTGGAGAAGTTAATTTTAGAATGATTGAAGGAGCTGATGAAGAAATTCAATTAAGCTATCTACTAGCCTGTTTCTCAATGTATGGTGAAGAAATGAGGGGTAGTAAATGAGTACTGCTGAAAAACTTCTCTGGATAAACAAGTATAAACCTAAAAATTTTGATGAAATAATTGGTAATAAAGAAGCTATATCCATATTTAGGAATTGGATTGAGAACTTCTTTAAAGGGGAAATTAAACAAAAAGCTGTATTACTTTGGGGTCCTCCTGGAGTTGGAAAAACACTTACTGTTGAAGTTGCAGCAATAGAGTATAATGCTGAATTAATTCAGATGAATGCTAGCGACCATAGAAGTTATGATATTGTCAAACGGATAGCTATTTCAACATCTAAACATGCTAGCTTTACAAGTAATAGAAAGATAATACTTGTAGATGAAATTGATGGAATTTTTGTAAATGAGGATAAAGGAGGATTAAATGCTCTTATAGAGCTTATTGAAATATCAAATTTTCCAGTAATATTTATTGCTAATGACCCATGGGATCCGCAATTTAAACCCTTAAGAGATTTATGTTTAATGATAGAATATTCAAAAGTTAGAAGTACCTCCATAATATCATTCTTAGAAAAGATTTGTCGTGTTGAGGGGATATCTTGTGATCGTGAAGCATTAAAGTTTATTGCTGATAGATGTGATGGTGATGTTAGATCTGCAATAAATGATTTACAGCTTTGTGCTGCTGGGAAAAAGACCCTTAAATTAGATGATGTTAAATGGCTCACATATAGAGATAGACTTATACCGGCCTTCAATGTATTAAGGGGAATATTTGCTTCTAAAACATCGAATTCTGCGAGAAGATACACTTTAACATCTGAACTTTCATATGATGAATTAATTTTATGGCTCAATGAAAATATACCTATACAATACAGTAATGTACATGAACTTGTAGATGCTTACAATGCTTTATCCAGGGCTGATGTTTATATTGGTAGAATAAAAAGTTCTCAAGATTGGTCTTTGTTAAGCTATGCCATGGATATGATGACTGCTGGTGTAGCTTTAGCTAAAAGGGAGAAATACAAATTTGTGAAGTATACTTTTCCAGATAGAATAAGAGTACTCCAGAAAACTATGAAGACTCGTGAAATTATGAATAATATTGCAAAATCAATAGCTAAGAATTGTCATGTATCATCTAAAACTGCAATTGCTGATTACATTCCCATACTTAAAATAATATTTAATAATAATGTTGAAATGGCAGCTGGAATAGCAAAATGGCTTGATTTAGATGATGATATGATAGCTTTTCTAGCGGAATCTCCTGATAAAAGTGAGAAAATAAAATCTTTAATTAAACGTTAATTAAATATGTTTAATTCTTTATTTCCATTAACATTTTCCTGAAGTCTTCTAACATTTCCTTAAACAAATAGTTTTTACTTACTGCTTGTTCATGAATCCCCCTAGTTAATATTTTTACTACTTTTTCAATACCTTTATTGTTTACTTCATATGGTAATGGGTAATATGCATTGATAAGATAAAGATTTTCTGGAGGTGCCATTTGTAGTTTTTCATGATAATTCCATATATTATCAATACTTCCCACTTCTCTTCTACCAACATGAATTAACATACTCACTAAATTTCTTACAAGACCTCTTGCAAATTTTGAAGCTATAAATTCTAATGTTATGTATTCATCTTTTTCTTCTATTTTAGCAAAATATATTCTCCTTATAACTGATGGTTGATTAACTTTATAACAAAACTTTTTGAAATTATGTATTCCTACGATTTCCTTTAATGATTTCCTTATATAATCTACATTTAGATTTTTATCAGGAATAACATATTTATAATGTCTATATATAGTACTCCTTCTTGCATCGAAATTATTTGGAGCTATACAATGAGCCCATATTGATATATCCTCTGGCAATTCACTATTTACTTCATCTACATCTACATTTCTTACGTTTATTGTTATTGTTTGTCCAATTGCATGCACCTGTCTATCAGTTCTACTAGCATATGTTACATGCATTCTCCCATTACAAATCCTACCTTTAAATACTTCTCTTAATAATCCTTCTATTGTTGGTTTACCTTTTTGCATTACAAATCCATAGTAATTGTATCCAAGGTAAAACACTTTAAAGGCGTATTTACTACCCTCCAATATGGTTCCCTCACCTCAATAGCTTTCATAAAGTAATTCATAATTTCCTTTACTCCTAGTTTTTTTTCCACAGCTTCTCTTAAATTTATTAAGTTATCATTTCTCATTAAACAAGGTTTTAACATTCCATCAACTGTTAATCTAATTCTCGTACATGCTTTACAAAAACTTCCATTTTCATAAGGTCTAATAACTTCTACTTCTCCTCCTTCCCTAAGAATGTATTTACGTCTATTTTGCATATTTTTCCTCACTATAATTTTTTCAGTCTTCTTCTTTAATTCATCTTCAATAGTTGAAAGATCTAAATGATATCTTAAGAATACTTCTTCTTTTATTCCTACATTTTCTAATTCGATTAATTGTAAAATTAATCCATTCTTCTTTGTGAATTCAATTAATTCATTTATTTCATCATCATTAATCCCCTTTAAAACAACCATATTTACTTTTATAATTTTCATTCCACATCTTTTTGCTTCATTTATTCCATCTATTATCTTTTCTGGAGTATACTTGCTGTTTGTTATCTTCCTATAAGTTTCTTCCCTTATAGATGGTAAATTTACATTCATTCTCTTTAATCCTGTTTTAATGAGATCTTTTATAATTTCAGACAGTATTGAACCATTTGTAGTAATCGATATATCGCTTATACCTTTTATATTAGCTATTCTATTCATTATCTCTAATAGATCATCCCTGATTAATGGTTCACCACCAGTAAACTTCACTTTATTTATACCAATTTTGACAGCTGCTTTCACAATAACTTCTATTTCATCTGGAGTTAATTCATGACTATAATTTAACTTCTCTCCTTCCATATGGCAATAAATACAATTATAGTTACATCTGTGGGTTAATGTTATTCTAAGATAATTTACTGGTCTGCCATATCTATCAATCAATGGCATGTATTTTCACTATTGAACTTCCATTTTACTATTTATTCTTTTAATTTAAGTTTAACTTCAATATTTTCAATTTTAGTTTCTGGATATCCTCCATCCTCATTTTTCTCATATTTCTTTACCATATCCCATATGGTTATTAATGCAATAGCTGTAGAAGTTAATGCCTCCATTTCTACGCCAGTTTTTGCCTCTGTTTTTACCATAGTTTCAACTTCTATGGTTCTTTCATCCACCACTTTCACATCAACATTAACATTTGTGATAGGTATTTGATGACATAAAGGTATTATATATGAAGTTTTTTTCGCAGCCATTATAGCTGATATTTTAGCTGTAGAGATAACATCTCCCTTTTCTATTTCACCTTTTAATATCTTACTTATAGTTTCAGGTTTCAATTTTATTCTTCCACATGCAATGGCTGTTCTTGTGGAAACTTCTTTTCCAGTTATATCAATCATTTTAACATCAATCATAATTACACCTTCATTAAAAATTCCTCTAAAGCTTTCACAATAACACTTTTATCATTTATTCTAAATATCCTTATTCTACCAAATTTTTTTTCAATAATTATATTGCCCCTCTTTAATTCTTCTAGATGTCTATTAACTGAAGCATAACTTAACCCTGTCTGCTTCATAATTTCCGATATATTAAGTTCTCTCTCCATAGTTAATAATTTAAGGATCTTTATTCTACCTTTTGATGTTAAAATCTCTTCTATCTCCATTTCACTTCACCAAAATCCTTTTAATTAATTCTTTTTCAAGTATTTCTGCAGGTATTTCCATTAATGATATTTGAGTTGTTCTACCTTTAGGTTCAATAGTGCAAACTCTAGTTGCTATTAATCCTATATTCTTCAAGTTCTGTATATACTCCCATACCTTTGTGTGACCTCTTGGTTCAACATTATATTCTTCACAAAGTAGTTTGTATGTTTTTTCCACTTCCCCAATGTTGACATATTCTTGCTCACATTTCTTTAAACACTTTACTATTGATAATAACAGTAGTTTTTCATGGTCCGATAGGCTATCTATTTCTTCATTACATATACCTAAGTAAGTCATTGAAGCCGCCATTCTAACATTTTCAAAGCTTACTGTATTCTTACCCTCCATTTCAGCTATTTTAGCTGCCCTCCATAAAATTTCTAGTGCATATCTTGCATCTCCCCTTTTAGCAGCTATTTCAGCTATATTCCATATAACTTCATGACTTATAGTATTCTCATGAAATGATTCTTTAACTCTTTCAATCAATATATCTCTCAATTGTTCTGCTATATAAGGTTTAAATCTTATTATATTTTTCATTAAAACACTTTGAGTACTGTGATCTAATAGTGGTAGGAACGATTGATCTCTAGCAATTAAAATGAAGTTCATCCTTTGAGGTCTATTTACATATTCATCTGATATTCTTAAAAGGTCGTAAAATGAACTTTCACATCCAACCTTTATTAAGTAATCAATTTCATCTAATGTCAATAACAAGTATTCATCTTCTTCTTCAAGTTTATCATATATTATGTTTAAAAGTTCTTGTGTTGATAATCCTCTATCTGGGAATCCTTCAATCAAACTTTTAGCTATTCTGGTCAAAATAAAAAACAATGTTCTATTCTTATGGCAATTCACATGTACATACCTAAGTTTTATTCCTGTTCTCTTAACAATATCTGAAAGTGTTAAACCAAAAAGTTTTGATGTAGCAGTTTTACCGGTACCTACAGGTCCTATAATTAAAACCTTTTGTGAAACTTTCCCTGGTACGTCAATCACGTGCCTAAAATAATTTGATAATTGTCTTATTTCGTTTTCTCTATGAACTAGATTTTGTGGTACGTAATCTGGCGATAATTTACTTTCATCTTTAATTATCCTTTTTGTTCTCTTAAATAATTCTTCTTCAATTATTTTGGACAAGATATATCAAAAGTTATTTCTCCTCCATAAATTTATGTATTTCGTTCATTTAAACTAATTTATAGTAGAGTGGTGACTGAAAGTGAATTTATATAATTTTTTACATTCCATATATCATTTCGTTTAAGTAATGATAATAAAGTTATTTCATTTAAAATACATACAAAAACTATTATTTCTGGATTTTTAAGATTAATAATCCAACCTTTTTCCTCTTTTAACCTCCTAGCAATTTTATCCACTATATATTTATCTTTGTTAATTTTCTTCTTACCATAGTTTTTCAAATCAACTCTAAAGTTTTTGCAAGGGTCTGCAATAATATTTGAAAGTGAAATTACATTATCCACTATTTCATTAATATCAGTTTTCACAATTTTATCTATTGGCATAATTCTTCTGGCCTTACTAATAAAACACTTCTTCAAAATATCAATAATATATCTTCCATCTAACCTTGATTCAATTATAATAACACCTGGAATTCCCGTTTTAACAACCCTTGAATCTAAATCGTATGGTAATATGCAATCTAAAATTTCTAATTCAACATCTGTTTCATGTGATACACTTACTATTGCTAAAGCCACAGGTTTAATGTTCATCTTCACTTATTAAATTAAATTCAAAAATTAAAAATATAAGTTGAAATTACGATGTTATAATGGGATGATGACTCTAGCCCTGATGATTTGATGATTGGGATCTTGAGTGCTGAACCAATTTTAAATTCATTAACAAAATTTATTTACAAATTAGTTTCCATAACTTGTACTATAACATTAAGTAAATGTTTAATTTTAGTGAATTCATCATCTTATGTATGAAACTTCTAATTGCTGGTGGCGCTATTCTAGAAGTTGATGAAATAATTAAAAGCATTGTTGAACTTTCTGGAGGTCATAATTGTAAACTGGGAATCATACCTTTAGCTAGTGGTTCTCCATATGAAAGTTGGGAGAATCATAAAAATTGTTTTAAACGTTTTAATGCCAACCCAATACTTATAGATATAACATCTGAAAACTATAGAATTAACTCATTTTCAAATGAAATTGTAAATTTAATATCAAATCTAGATGGAATTTTCTTTACGGGTGGTGTTCAAGAAAGGATTATTGAAGGATTAATAGTTAATGGAAAAGAAACACCAGTACTAACAGCTATAAAGAAGTTATATTTAAGTGGAAAGTTGATTGCTGGCTCTAGTGCTGGTGCAGCAATAATGAGTAATCCAATGATATATGAGGGAATGGATATGAATGTGAAGATTGGCGTTGGTCTAGGATTATTAATGGATGGAAAATTAATTGTAGATCAACATTTTATTCAAAGAGGTAGATTTCCAAGACTTTTTGAAGCTATGTTGAAAACCGGAGTTAAACTTGGTATTGGAATTGATGAAAAAACTGCATTAAAAATTGAAAATAACATAGGGGAAGTTATTGGTAAATCTATAGTTGTAATACTTGAGATGAAAAACAAAAATAATTTCAAATTATCATGTATATCTCAAGGTGATATTATTAAACTAAATAATTTAGAAGTACATGTAGATGAGAAAAAGAAGATTTTAGAGAAAACTAGTGGAGATAGTAAAAGAAAAGATTATTTTTTCGATATATTGACTCCTCATGGTTTCCATAATGCACTCATAAAACTATATGAAGGTAAAAACATTGCTTTAGAAGTTTTAGTTATCAGGATATTAGATGATAAAGATCATGAAAAACGTGGATATGCATATAGATTCGTATTTGAAAATGATTCAGAAACAGTATTTTATTCTGAACATAAAGATAAGATTTCAACAGTTCTCAACATAAATGTCTATTTTGAAAGAAAGAATATCAAAATAATATTTGAAAATGGACGTAATTCAATATAAATCTTCATTTTTAAAGTTCATGTTTATATTTAAACTACGTCAACACATATACTAGCAATTATACTTTAAACAAAGATACTTAATTTAATTTAGTAATGCGAAAACTCCAATTACAAATTAATATTTAATCAAGATGATATACAGAAGAACAAAAGATAAATTATTTGAAATTAATTCTTTTTATTACTTACATTATCTTGTTGAATTTGATCTAGTAATCCCCGTTTTCTTAAACCCCTAATTATTTTATCCACATTTTTTATATCTATATTCAATATTTTTGCTATTTCTTCTTTTGTAATATTTGGTTCATCTTTTAAAAGTTTTAATATACTCCCCTCTAAATCCCTCTTATTTTTCTTACTCTTAATCCATTTTATATAACTTACTGAAGAACCTGGAATCAACGTAAATTCTTGAGTATTAGTTCCACTATCCAATGGTTCTTCAATTATCAAGTTTAAATAATCTGGATCTATTTCTATAAGTTTACCTGTTACAACATTACCATCAACTAATTGCACTTTTATCAATGAATTTTTAAGTTTTAATAATTTTTTTGTAAATCTTTCTTTACTACTATCTTCGTACAATTATCCCACCACATTTACTATTCATTATAATTAGGTTAGTATGCATGTATATATTTTATTTGTATAAATTGTTGATGCGGCGGCCGGGATTTGAACCCGGGATCACGAGCTTGGGAGACTCGGGTCCTAGACCAGGCTAGACGACCGCCGCATTTAATGTGGGCTCCTCCTAATGCCTTTAGATCATTTATTTCAATTTAACTCTGATCAGTCATCGCCCAATATACTTATTTAACGACACCCTTTTAAACTTTAATTTAATAAATTTTCTTCGCTATATAAAAATAATTTAAGTTGATTTATCCTTTATTTTCTTAATTAATTTAAGGAAAACAATTATATTTTCTTAAACTTAAATTAGTTAATGTGTTGAATATTTTAAGTAAAGGGGATAAAATAAGTAGTTTTCTAGTTTTCTTAGGTTCTTTCGTTTTATCTATATGGTTTTCTTCAATAATTTTCTTCACACCCAATTTTCAGTTACAATTAATTTTTGGATTTCTTTCAGGACTTTCAGTCATAGTTTTCTTTTATGCTATTAGGTATAAAACTGCAATTAGTAAATTTTTAATGGTATTTTCAGGTGCTTTAATTGGGATAATAATCACCTTTATATATGTTGTAGGTGATTTATCATTAATTAATTCCATGATTGTAGTTGGTGTAGGTGTACTTCTTTTACTATATGGATTTTATGGAGCTGAATAATTTTTAATAATTTATATAAACCTCAATTATTTAATTTCTAGTTTTCAGTAAATAAGCTTGATAGATTAACATTTTCTAAGATGTATTTATTATGTTATTTTAGAATATTTACAGTACAGATTTAATAAAGTTAATATATACCTAAATAAATATATTTCACATCAAGAACAAGTATTAAAAATAGTGTAAATTGGGGTTCAATATGTTGACTTTATTTGTACCTATCATTGTTGGTTTACTCTCGGTTTCTTTATCCATATACTTATATACTCTCATCTTAAGAGAGGATCGCGGTACTGAAAGAATGAAATTTATTGCTGATGCCATTAAAGAAGGTGCTGAAGCATATCTTAAAAGACAAAATAAAACTTTAGCTTTCTTTGTAATTGTAATGGCAATAATCCTAGGAATAGTTTATTCCATGTCCCATAAGAGTATAATTTACGGTTTAAGTATATCTTTAGCTTATGTATTTGGATCCATATGTACAACATTTGCAGCTTATTTTGGTATGAAAGCTGCCGTAGAAGCTAATGTTCGAACTACTAATGCTGCTAAACATGGTATAAGAAAAGCTTTTCCAATAGCTTTTTATGGTGGAGCTATAATGGGATTATTTGTTGTAGGATTAGCTTTAATTGGTATAAATGTACTTTTCTATATTTATCATATAGTACTTGGTTGGGATAGTCTTAAATCTTCAATTATAGCTTTAGGTTTTAGTTTTGGTGCAAGTGCTCTTGCATTATTTGCCAAAGCTGGTGGTGGAATATATACTAAAACTGCAGATATAAGTGCTGATCTTGTTGGTAAAGTTGAACTTGGTATTCCTGAAGATGACCCACGTAATCCAGCAGTTATTGCTGATAATGTTGGTGATAATGTTGGTGATGTTGCTGGTATGGGTGCTGATTTAATAGATTCATATATTGCAAGTATAATTGCAACTATGATTATTGGCGCTGAACTTGGTGATGATTCTTTAGTTTTTCTACCGTTAATTATAGCTGCAATAGGTTTAATTTCATCTTTAATTGGAGTTATTATAGTTAGATTTAGTATTAAGGGTAATCCAGGTGTAGCTTTAAATAGAGGTTCTTTTACTACATGGATACTTTTCACACTACTTCTATTAATTACAGTATATCACTATGGAATTGGTGGTAGATGGCTTGGAATCTTTTTATCAACATTTGCTGGATTGATGGCTGGTGTTGTTATTGGATTAACATCAGATTATTTTACTTCAATTGATAGAAATCCCACTAAAAGTGTTGCTAAAGCATCTACTACAGGTGCTGCTATAAATATTTTAACTGGTTTTTCATATGGATTAATAAGTATAGCTCCACCAATTATTGGAATTTGTATAGCAACAATTTCCGCATGGTATCTTTCACTTACATTTAATGTAAATCCATTTTATGGAATAGCTATATCTGCTGTAGGAATGCTTTCAACAGTTGGTATGACTATATCTGCCGATGCTTATGGTCCAATATCAGATAATTCAAAGGGAATAGCTGAACAATCTGGACTTGGAGAAAATATAATTGAAATTTTAGATAGATTAGATGCTGCTGGAAATACTACAAAAGCTATAACAAAAGGATTTGCCATTGGTGCTGCAGCGTTAACAGTTTTAGCTTTATTTTCAGCTTATGCACATTCAGTTGATATTAAAATTCTCAATTTAATGAAACCGGAAATTCTTATTGGCTTATTCTCTGGTGGTATGATGCCACCTTTACTCTCTGCTCTCCTTATTCTCGCTGTTGGGAGGAATTCTGAGAGGATGATTGAAGAAATTAGACGTCAATTTAGAGAAGTACCTGGTCTTATTGAAGGTAAAGCTAAACCAGATTATGCAAAATGTGTAGACATAGCAACAAAAGGAGCTCTTAAAGAATTAATGTTACCATGTTCTCTAGCAATTACTACACCTATTTTAACATTAGTATTACTTGGGAAGGAAGCTCTTGCAAGTTTTCTTGCTGGAAGCATAATAACTGGAATCATATTTGCATTGTTAATGGCAAATTCCGGCGGTCTTTGGGATAATGCAAAAAAATACATAGAGTCTGGAAAATATGGTGGTAAAGGATCAGAAGCTCATAAAGCTGCGGTAATTGGAGATACTGTCGGAGATCCATTTAAGGATACAGCAGGCCCCTCACTAAATACCATGATAACAGTAATGTCATTGGTTGCAGAGGTATTTGCACCACTAATCCTCTTATTAGTAACATAAATAAGATAAAATTTTAATATTTTCTTTAGTCATCTTTAATTTCGAAATTTATTAAATTTTTGAAACATAAGCCTTTTAAATTAACTTTAAACATTTCCTATTAGTGGTTTGTTTGGCAGAAGCATACTGTGTAAAATGTAAAGCGAAGAGAACAATGGTAAGCACAGAACAAGTGACTCTGAAGAATGGTAGACCTGCTGTACGTGGAAAATGCTCAGTATGTGGAACAACACTATATAGAATAGGCAAATTGTAAGATTATAAACAAAACATAACTCCAATTTTTTCACGCAATTATCACATTATAAAATTTGAAGTTCATTAATCTATTTCCTGTAACTAGCTATGGCTTAAGATATTTCTTTCCTTCAACATTTCTCTTATATTATCTCAATTAATTGAATAAGCACATCCATTAACATCTCAACTCATATCAGTAATAACAAACTAGCCTATTTTCATCCCCTTCAATCTCAATAATTTTGTTTAAGCAATATTCAATCACTTACATTTAATGTAATAGTCTCTCCCACTAGTTTTATGTTTAAATATTTTCTATAACCATGGTTTTCAATAATTATGAAAATCCATCAAAATTCAATAACAGAAAAGATAAACAAGTCAAACAGTAATATTTGTCAATACATCCATATAAAATGAATATTAGGTTATGTATTCATCTGAGTGCCGGGGGTGGGATTTGAACCCACGGCGGTCCGGTCTTCAGCCGGATGCTCTCCCAGTCTGAGCTACCCCGGCTATAATATAGTTAAATGCTCATATCTATATAATTTTCTTCTTAATGTTTTAATCACTAATATGGTGTTATCTTTTTACATGAATTACTTTTTCTAATGTTTTTAACTTAATTTTCGTATATATAGTTGTGTTTGCATAATTGAGTCAATCTATATGTTCTAAAATCATATTAATGTGTTAGAAGGGAAATATTAGTAACTTACTGAATATTATAATGCTTAAATTTTCAACCTATATATGTTTTTAATGCAGCTCTTACAGCTCCAATTATATTATCCTTTATAAATATTGGTTTTGAAAATTTTCTTTCAACGCTTTCTATTTTTTCCCCTAAAATTTCTATTTTTTCAATATCTATTTCACCTAAATTCATTTTGTAAGCTTTCCATAGTGTTTCAACAGCGTATGGATTTATACCCATAAGTTTACAACATACTGAATCAGTGGTTACAGGATTTAAACCTGCAATTATTAAGTTGAGGTTTACAGGTTTTCCGAGAACAGGTCCTAAACCCTCCATACCAATTATCCCATCAACAACTATTAAATCTTGTTTAACAATTTTGTTTATGTAAAGTATTATTTCCATTAGCTTTTTGTGAAATTCCATTTTCTTTTTATCTGCTAATATTCCAAACATATTTTTCATTGCTATTGATACAATTAAGTTTTTAACAGCACATGTTTTTACTTTTGGTATGTTTATAAAATATTCAGAATTTAAAATAGTTTTAGGTATATGTATTTTAAAACCTGCAACTTCATGTTCTTCAACATCATCTTTACTCAAATTTATAAATTCTACTTCCTGTTTTTCTATTATATCCATTACACCACTCTTCTTCATTCTTTTGTCAGCTGTTCCAGAATTATTATCTGATTCTACTACAATTATTTTATCTGTACGTTCTTTCACTATCTCTATAGTTGCTTCTAGTACTCGAGGATCAGTTATAATCATTCCATAAGTATTCTTCCAATGACAAATATTCGGCTTAATTATAACTTTGGAGTTTTTAGGTATATTTAATCCACCTAATAGCTCAATAGCATTTTTTATAGCGTTCTTTACATTCTCATTAGATTTCACTATAGAAACCCTATTATCATGATATGTTTTAGTAATTGAAATCTCTCCTTTATGTGCTCTCATTATCAAATCCAAAGTTTTAACAACTGCAAATCCATCTTCAGGTGTTACTCTCTGTTTGGTAAGTCCATTTATTGTATTAATGAAGTGTATGTGTTCATTTATAAATGATGGATGTTTCAAACTAAACAATTGCTTAAATTTACTACCATAATTTATAGTCTTCTTTCCCTCTTTACTTTTAATTGTTAAATTATATGGGAATGAAAGCATATTAGTTGATATTGTTCCTTTATCACCTTTAACTTCAAATTTAAGTTTTGGAAAACTTTTATTCCAAGCTGTAAAAAAGACTCCTTTTACTTCATTTTCAAATTTAACATGAACTTCAACTCTATCTATTACAGTTCTATTGTTTAAATGTGTTTTTATGTAATCTACTTCTTTTACTGGGCCACATACATCTTGAGATAAATAAATTAAGTGTGGTAAAACATCTTCAATAACTCCTACATAGGAGTACATACGATAATCTGTAGCTGCTCTATACAATAGTAGATTTGTGGTCATTTTTCCATAGATCTCTTTTATTTCACCTATCAAATTTTCCTTAATGCACTTAACGACTCCTTCAAAACATGGAGTAAAAATGTAATTGTGGGCTGGCATGAGAATTAAATTACCCTCTTTAGATTTTCTTCTAAAAACTTCCTCAACCCATTTAACTTCTTCAATACATGTAACTATAGGTTTTTCACATAAAACATGTTTTTCATACTCTAATGAATCTACAATGATTTTAGCATGAGATTTTGGTGGTGTTAAAACCCACGTAGCATCTATATCAGCATTTTTCAAGAGTTTGAGATGATCATTATATGTTTCAACATTTTTAAGGTTGAATTTCTTAATGGTTTTAGTTATTTGATTTTCATTTATATCAGCTAATGCTTTAATTTCAATATTTTCAATACCTTGTATTGCTGGAAGATGAAAAATTCTAAGAACACTTCCACACCCTATAACACCAATTTTAACCTTATTCATTTCCCTATCCCTTCCACATAGATACTTATTAAAATTGTGGCGCCGGGGGCGGGATTTGAACCCGCGAGTCCCCTAAAGGGACACAGGCTCTCCAGGCCTGCGCCTTACCGCTAGGCTACCCCGGCTATCTATATTTACTAAAGTTAATCCTAAATAATTTATTTCCACATTTTTGGATAAGTTCCTCTTTCCATTATAACTCTTTCTATATCTGCCACAATACCTCTATCATCATTTAATATTTCTTCACTATTTTTCTGAGCTCTTCCAATGGCTACTATCTCCCCTTTCTTAGTCATTATTGCAACTAAGCTCCCACGTTTTATTGTACTTTCAAGAGTTAAAACTCCTGGTGCTGCTAAATTTGCTCCATGACATATCGCATCAACTGCACTATCTCTTACTATTATTTTTGGAACATTTTCAACAATTTTCTCTACTGGTTGTATTATTTTTCTTAATTCATTTTCTATTCCACTTTCCTTCCATTCATCGTAAGCATCTTTAAGTCTATGAAGTGTTGTTAGCGTTTCATCTTCTTTAAATATTCCACTCTTAATCCTCCTCAATTCTTGCATATGCGCTCTAATACCTAAAACTATTCCAATGTCATGACATAATTTCCTTATATATGTTCCAGCTTCACATTCAATTTTCATAAGAACATCTTTTTTAATTACTTCAAGGACTTCAATTGAATAAATAGTTCTAATTCTTACAACCCTTTTTACAGATGATTTAAGTGGAGGTCTTTGATAAATTTGGCCAATAAATTCTTTACATACATTCTTTATATCTTCTTCATAAACTTCCTTATGTAATCGCATTACACATATGTATTCTTTAGGTGCTTTTGCCATTAATATCATTGCTTTTGTAGAGTTTTCTAATGCTATTGGTAATATTCCTGAAACCCTTGGGTTTCCCCGCCCCTCAGGGCTCTAGGGTCCCAGCATGCCCTGCCCTCTTAATATTTAATATTCTCTTAACCCATGCTGTTACTTCATGACTTGTTGGTCCAGGGGATTTATCTAAATTTATTACCCCATACTTTATTAATGTTGGTATAGGTCTTTCATATGGATTTATACCATACTCTGGATTTAATGGTTCTTCATCCTTTACAAGTATTTCACCTTTTTGATAGATTTTCTCCATAATCATCCTCCAATTATGTATTTACGGTAATTTTATTTTCACTTTTTGTTTCATAATCTCCAACAAATTGCTTTTTGTTAATGCTTCCATAACTTCACTATCTGAAGCTCCAGTTTTAATATTTATTTTAAATTCTGTTGGTTCTAGATGTTTTATATTACTTCTCCTTCTTTTAATGCCACTTACTTCCATAGGTCCAGTTACAATTACAAATTTATCATCTAATATGCTTACTATTACACATTTTCTTCCTGCTTCCCTACCTCTAGTTTTAACACATATTCTTCCTACTTCTATTGCCGGCATAACTTCACCTCAGTAATTACATGTGAATTAACTTTGTTTCTTCTCTATATACTTTTGTATTAAATATATGAGTACTTCTGTTACTTCCTCCTCCTTCCATTTATCAGTATTTATTACAATATCATATACGCTCAAATCATTTATGTCTATTCCATAGTAATTTTTATATCTAATAGAATTACTTTCTTCTCTCTTTTTCACTTCAATTAGTGCTTCCATAATATTTTTCCCATCTCTTTTAGCTATTCTCCTAACTCTTTCTTCTAGTGGTGCTGTTAAGTATATTTTTATATCCGCTTTATCCTTTGCAATCCACCCAGTTAAATGTCCATCTATTACAACGTTTCCAATATCAGCTTCTATAAGTGTTCTCTTATCTACTTCATAGTCATATTTTGGGTCATTTTCAGCTAATTTATGTAACTCTTCAAATCCTATATTCATCCTTTCAGCTATTTCCCTAAAACACTTTCCAATGGAGAAATACCTTAAATTCATTTTCCTAGCAATTTTAAAAGCTTGTGTACTTTTACCAGAACCTGGTGGACCACTAACCGTTATTACTACTTTGCCCATTGCTTATCCCTCTAACTGCTTTCTTTATAAGTTCTTCTAAACATTTATGGTCTAACATTCCTCCATATGTCCTCGTTGGTCTTCTAGAACTTTTGGGTAGTTTTCTAAGTTCAATTGGGCGTAAATTTGGAACTCCCCTCAATGGTAACTTACATATTGCACATTTAGCTAAATTTGGTCTTCTATCTTCATAATGTATTACAACTCTACCTCCGGGGGTCTTCCTAAATACCATTCTTTTAGATCTGGTTTTTATCTTCATTTTTTCACCTCATGTTAACTTGAATATTTTTTGTAGTATCGGAAGTATTAGTATTGAGCATATTATGTACCAAGATCCAAACCCCAATTTATTTCCAGCAAATGGTATTGGGAATGGTGTTACAACAACATAACCATATTCTGGATTATTAAATACAGCTGCAAATATTATGAAGAAAATCCATAATGGTATTATGAAAATCAAAGTAGGTTTCATTCTTTCAGCCATAACCTCAGCTTCTAAACTCTTTATATATGCCTCTCTTTTCTTTAACTTCATTACCTGTTTTCTATCATTACTAATTATAGCTTTCCTCATTTGAAGTCTCCACTCATTTATTTCCATAGTCTTCTTCTTTAATTCATCAATATCTAACAATATGTAATTTGCAAACATAGTTATTAAACATACCATTATGCTTATACCAATTATTGTTAATGATGATAGTGGTGGATCTCTGTATGGTCCAAATAGTTTTATTAATGAATCCACTATCCAATCGAACAAGTCATTTCACCTTTCATTAAACACTTGTAGGTATGTTTTATGATTTTAAATTATAAATTTTTTCAAAACCTTCAGTGTTATTTTTCACCTACAATCCTTTTTAATAATGGATAGAACTCCATCATTTGCTCTCGCATTAACATACTCCAATATTGATATATTATACCAACAACCAGTAATATGCCCATACCTGATCCTATAGCTCCAAAAATATCTGCAACCATCGATATTACTCCTACTATTAAACCACTCAATACGGTTAATGTTGGTATATACCTTTCAAGTACTTCTTCAATTACCTTGGGCGACCCACGGAATCCAGGTATCTGAAATCCAGATTTAACTAATTGTTCTGCTTGTTCTTTTGGACTTAATCCAGAAGCTTGAACCCATATTATTGCAAAAAATACTGATGATACTATTAGCAGTATCGAATATATTAGTACGTGTAGTGGATCATTAACTAATGATGTTAATCCAGATGGAGGTTTAGTATAATATGCTAACCCTCCTATTGGAGTATTTGTTGTGGCATTGAATGTTCCAATCAAATTTAAGAGTATGTTACTATTTTCTGGGTTAAATTGCCTCCATATCAATAATGAAATTATTTGTACATCTACAAATAGCATTGATGTAAATAATATCGGTATATTTGATACATATAATAGTTTTAATGGTAATTTTGTTCTTATCCCTCTATACTTTGCAATTGATATTGGAATTTCTATTCTAGTGCCCTCCATGTAAACTATGAGTAATAGTATGAGTATTGTTGCTATTAATCCAGTTAAACTTGGCAAATCATATTGCCTTATAAATAATTCACTAATTCCTCCTCCTCCAAGTAATGTTTGTATAGTGTATGGTATTACTCCAACAGATTTACCATCACCTCCCACTATTGGTGAAAATGTTTCCCAAAATATTTGTTGAGCTATTCCAGCAGCTATAAATAAGCTTACACCACTACCAATACCCCATCCTTTTTGAACTGTTTCATCAAGTAACATTAGTATCAATGTTGCAATCATCAATTGTGTGAAGACTAGCAGTGCCACTTGCATATTTAATTGTCCAAATGCACCTCCAAGTATATATGAAATTGATTGTATAGCAGCCCAAATTATTGCCATAAATTTTTGAGTAGCTGTAAATAAAGCTCTATCCCTTGGATTTGCAAGATCAACTTCTATTAATCTTGATCCAACGAGAAGCTGCATTATTAATCCTGCAGTAACTATTGGGCCTATTCCAAGTTCCATCAAAGTCCCTCTTCTTGATGCAAAAAGCCACCTCATATAAATAAATGGATCATAACCAAGTGCACCTATAATTCCATATAATGGTATTTCACACATTATGAAATATATAGTTAATATAATAATAGTCCATATCAATCTATTTCTCAATGGTAACTTTTGCTTCGGTTTTTCCACTTCAGGCATGAATCTTAATATTGGCTCTAGAATCTCAAGTACCCTTGCCATTTCCTTTTCACATTTAAATTACTATCTAAAAACTTAAATTAATTATGTTTAATTTAGTTATCAAAACGATGGATATATAAATTCCAATTTAAATTTTAAATTTTTATAACCTCTCCACCTATAGCTGTTATTTTATCTACAGCTTTTTTAGTAATTTTCTTAGTTTTCACAATTAATGGTTTAGTTAATTTCCCTTCACCTAGAACCTTAGTATAACCAAATTCAGTAACATCAATTACTATCTTTCCATTTTTTTCTTCAAATTTCCTACCGAGTTTAGATTGTTCTTCAACAAGTAAATCCAATTTCCAAAGATTTATAGGCACATCAATCTTTCTATTGCTTTTTGGTGGTTGAAAACCATGTTTTCCCAAATAGTCTCTTTCATATTTTAATAAGTATGACCATTTATGTTTATGCATTCCAGCTCTTCCAAATCCGCCTCTTCGCCCACTACCTCTATGTTGAGCTATTCCATAACCCATATACCTACTTCCCCTAAGCTTCCTACTTTTCTTCCTTCTTCTAACAACCATATATTTATAACACCTCATATCATTCTAACAATTAACTTGTTTATTTCCCTCCCTCTATAACCTAATTCTCCATTTGATGAATAAAACGATTTTACTGATTTCTTAAATCCTCCGCTAGGAGGCGTTAATCTAAATACTGGTTTAAACCACTTTATCTTATTTACATCAATTTCCCCATTAAACACCTTTTCTGCAAATTCCCTTATACCACTTAAACCTAATTTCTCTTTTACAATTTCATTCGTTAATTTCTTTCCTCCAATTACTTCCCCTCTTTTTGTGAACACTTGTTCTAATACATCTAAGTCTATCTCCCCCCAAGTAATATAGCTTTCAACTTTTTTAATCATTCCAATTATGGTTGAGGTTGCTTTGATTATCCTCATATGATTTGGTTTATGTAATCTAAGCATCTTTAATGTATCTTCATAAGCTTTTGGAACATTAACTGTTCCTCTAATCCTAATAACTGCAATTAATTTGTTCATTACCTTCTAACACCTCTCCATCTAATTCTATTTGTATTCTTTAATGCATCATATGTAGCTAATATGAAGTTTACAGTGGTTCTTGTTTCCCCTTTTGTAAATGACCATATATCTTGTATTCCAGCAAGTCTAAGAACTACTTTTACAGGGTCCCCTGCAACTAGCCCAACGCCCCTTGGAGCTGGCTTCAATGTCATTTCTATGCTTCCACTTTTCCCAGAAACTTTAAATGGTATACTATGTGGTCTTGTACATGAACATTCCCAACTACCACAACCTCTATTCACTGGTATTAATTTTAATTTAGCATCCTCTATTGCTTTATCTATTGCAAATCTAAGTTGTTTATCTTTACCTGCTCCAACCCCTATAAGTCCATCTTCATTTCCCACAACAACAAGTGCTTTAAATCTACTTTGTTCACCTGCATCAGTTTGTTTTTGTATTATACTTACATATGCAACCTCATGTTTTATATTTGGTACTAATATATCAACTATTTCTGGTTCTAATATTGGTAAATTCATACTGTATATTTGATGTATTGAAGTTACATTACCTTCTTTGACCATTTTACCAACCATTGTTCTTGGAATCCATTCATCAATCTTACTACTTCCACCTTCCAACATCTTTCACCTCCACCTTGATCTTATTTTTAATTTTTTCAAAATCTTTCACTATATCTTCAGGTTTTATTTCTCTTTTAATATAATTTGAAAATTGATTTTTCCATGATTCAGAAATAATTTTATCCATATATTCCTTTATATGTTTACCAGATATTCTATCATTATCTGGAATAATGTCAATTGAAATTGGCACCTTTAATCCAGCATCTAAAGCTCCCTTAGCTACAGCAAATACTTTTGAGCCTTTTGTTGGTCTATGTAAACCTAAATCCAATATTGCTTCTCTTAAACCTGCTTTAATTGCTCTATACCCTACAACTAATCCAAGTAGATAACATGCAGGTATATTTTTAAATGAATATTTCCAACCATACTTTTCAAGTTCTTTTGTACAAGCTGAAACTATTGTTTTATCACCACCAATTTTAGCTTCAATTATTTGTGCAATAACATACCTATTCGTTTTTCTAACTACTAATCTAGGTCTCCCAGATATAACAAGTTTAAGTCTCCTTCTATAATCAGTTAATCCTTCCCTTCTTCTTCTAAAGGGTACTTTGTATTGTGGCTTCTTAATCATTCTATCTCCTCCTCGCTAAGTTCTTTTCAATTATATAAGATTTTATTTGGGCAACACTTGCAAATGCACTACCCTTTATCATTCTATACAGCATTCTATAAGTTGATTTAGTTATTATCTTCTTTTTCCTAAGCAACTTTATAAATTTCCTCTGAGCTCTAACTTTCATAATCCATTTTCTTTTATCACTTATTCTACTTCCCTTACGACTTCCAGGACCTCTCTTCCCCTTCTTCTTTCTTCTACTTATTCCCTTTTCAGGTTTCTTTTTTATTATCTTCTCTTTAATTAAAGCTTTTACATCTTCTCTTGTTATTGCATCAAGTGCTCTATTAATGTTTTCCGGATCTATCCATACTCTATTTTCACCAACTTTAAGTATTTCAGCAGCCATTCTCCTTACATTTCTTAATGTATTTGGCATTCTTCCACCTCATTTCTCAAGTTTCTTCTATAGGTATTGGATTTAGTATTTTTATCTTCAATTCTTTAGCTTTTTTCATTATTTCCAATCTCTTTTTCATTCCAACAGTATGAGCTATTTTTACTGCATGTTTTTGAGGATCTAGATCTTCTAAATCTTCAGGTCTATGAATAACTTTTTCAATGTACCCTGATGGATGTAAACCTCTTATAATTTTTGGGCTTCTATATCCTATTTTAACTATTGATCCATAACCCTTCTTTTGTAATCTATATTTATCATCTTTACCTTTAGGTTTCCTCCAACTTTCGCCTAATCTTTTCAACTTGAAACTCCATGGTCTTATAAATTCAATTTTCTTCTTCCTCACTTTTGTCATCATCATTTTCAATCTCTCTTTATCTATCTCATTTACTTCAGTCATTTTCATCACTCCTTTTCGTAAACGTATATTCCATCTAAATACACTCTTGGATCTCTATAAGCAATTTTGGTTACTTGTTCAATATTTGCAGCTGTTTGACTAACTTCTTCAACATCTATACCTTCAATTAGTATTTCTCCTCCAGATACGCTTACTTTAACATTTCCAACTATTTTAGCTTTCCTAGGAAATTTTTCACCCATAAAATTTTCTATGTAAACATAATTCCCCTTAACTTTAATTGATATGGGAAAATGTGCATAGATTATTTTCATTTTATATTTAAATCCTTTACTTACCCCTTTAATCATATTTTTGATTTTTCCAGCTAATGTACCAATTAAAGCTTCTTCTTTTTTTGATGGAAAATATTTTTCTATTATTACCTTTTTATCTTCTACTCTTATCAATATATTTTTTGCATGTTTAAAATCTTTTACTAACTCTCCCTTTTGACCAGAAACTTTAATTATTAATCCATTAACAGTGACATTAACATTATCTGGAATTTCTATTTCTTCTTTTGCTAAATATCTTTTCACCATTTTAATCTCCTCAATACACGTACGCCAATAATACTCCTCCCATCTTATTTTCAATAGCTTCTTTACTAGTCATAATACCTTTAGATGTTGATAATATTATCATTCCAATATCCCTTGAAGGTAGGAATTTCTTTTCCCATTCTATTAGTCTCCTATACCCAACACTAATTCTGGGCCTTATAGCTCCACATTTATTTATTTTCCCCAACAATTGAACTTTTATTTTTCCCGATCTTCCATCATCTATTACATCGATTTCCCCGAGATACCCATGCTTCTGCATTATTCTTAAAACATTTAAAATAAGTTTTGAAGCTGGTGCTATTATACATTCATCTTTATTTCTCATTTCACAATTCCATATATTTGATAATGCATTTGAAAGTGGATCAACCATAGTCATGGTCTTCACCTCACATATACTTTTTAAATCCCATATTTTCAGCTACTTCCCTAAAACATTGTCTACATAAGTTTAATCCATACTGTCTTATTATAGGTCCTTGATGTCCACATCTAATACATGGTCTACTACCTTTACCAAACTTTCTTTCTTTTGGAGGTTTGTTTTTACCCATTTTCCTCCACCACTTTTACTCCAAATTTATTTTTAAGGTATTCAATAGCCTCTGTAATTTTAACTTTCTGTTCTTTACCCACTTTACTCCTCCTTCTCCTCCTTCTAGCTACTCTATATCCCGGCTTTTCAAATACCACTGTTACATCCATTCCAAAAATTCCTATACTTGGATCATACTTTGTTCTAGGCATATCTAAATGCTCTTTTATTCCAAATGATAAATTTCCACTTTTATCAAAACTACTCCTCTTTATAGTATTCCCTTTAGCTGCTAATGCTCTTTGTAAAAATTCTTCTGCTCTCTCTCTTCTTAATGTTACCATGCAAGATATGTCTTCTCCTCTTCTTATTCCAAATTCTCTTATTGTCTTTTTAGCTCTTCTTCTACATGGTTTCTGTCCCGTCAATTCTTCAAGTACTTTTACCGCTTTTTCCAATTTTTCCCCTGGACCCGTACAAATATTGACAACAACTTTTCCTATTTTAATTCTTTGCATTATGTTAGCCTCCATAGTAATCACCTTTTTGGCAATGTTATTAATGGTTCTGTATCTCCAATTACAAATACGTAATTGATGCTTGTTCTGTAAATATTCCCATAACTATCCTCTATTAATACAGTTTTAAAATCTCTTTGTACTGGTCCTTCAATACCTTTTATTACCCCATATATCCCTCTATTTTTACCCTTTACTATTATTGCTTGTCTTCCTTCATCAAAACTTACATGTGCTTGTATTTCTCTTTTTGATAAGTTTATCTTTAATGTATCTAAAGTTTTATAAACATCTTCTTTTGGATCTGCTGGATTAGCTATACTCACTAAAATATTTCTTCCATCATGTAAATTCAATTGTATATTTCCACCTTTAACCATAGTTTTATTCTCTATCCTACATAATTTGAAGTTTGCTTCTTCCATACTTATTGGATGTAGTATCAATCCCTTTACTGGGTCTGGTAGTACACGGTAGTTTTCACCTGTTTTCGGTATTGATATTACATCCATTAACCCAACTGGAAATTTATGTTCTCTTCTAACTTTTCCATCAACTAATATTTCTCCTCTTTTAATTATCTTTTTAGCTTCTGCAGCTGTTTCAGCATATTTCAATATATCTCTTACAATTATAAGTAATGGTATTGAGTTCTCTAATGCATGAGGTCCTGCAAGTGGTCTAACTGTAAATGTATAAGCCTTTTTAGGTATAGGCCAGAATTCTGGTGCAGCAAATCTTTTCAAATGTTTTGGTTGACCTCTTCTACCCACTTTTTATCACCCTTTCTAAAGCCTCCTTCCTCCTTTTATCTGATAAATCAAGTTTTATTATCATAACTTTTGATGGGTGTATAGGGGCATGTATTACCGTTCCATCAGCTTTTTTACGTGTTGCATTTTCAACGTAAATCCTCATTTTCTTTAAATTCACCTTTACCACTTTTCCTTCAACTCCAGCAAAATCTCCCCTCATTATGAGTACCGTATCCCCCTTTCTAATGGGGAAAGACCTTCTACTATATTGTCTCCTTAATTCTGGTGATAGGGGAGCTGATACAAGTTTATGCCTTTTATGTAATGGAGCTTTATATATTGCTTTTCTCTGTTTTGATGGTTTTTTAGATCTAGTTTTCCAATACATTATCACACCTCAAACAATCATATTATTATACTTGCTAAAGCAGCTATTTTTGGCCATCTTTCAGCAGCTTCCCTCGCCACAGCTCCTCTTATATCTGTTCCTTTTGGTTCACCTTCAGGAGTTACTATTACAACAGCATTATCTTCAAATTGAATCCATGTACCATCAAGCCTCCTGTAAGGTTTCTTTTGTCTAATAACTATAGCTCTAAGTTTTTGTCTTTTAACATCTGGACTTCCAACTTTTACTGATACTATCACCATATCTCCAACTGAAGCTGCTGGAAGCCTCCTAAGCCTTGTTTTAATACCTACAACTCCAATTATTTGTACAATCCTTGCACCACTATTATCTGCGCATTTAACATATGCTCCTGCAGGTAATCCTGGGCTTACACCATGTCTATATGATACTCCAACAGCTCCTTTAGCACCTCTTTTAGCCATTTTTCCCTCCTCCTACTTCTATTACCACAAATGATGTAGTCTTATTTATTGGTCTACATTCAACTATTTTTACTTTATCACCTTCTTTTGCATTTATACATGGTGGATTATATGCATGTATTTTTGATCTTCTTCTTTCATACCTCTGATATTTACTTACATATTTTAAATAATCTCTTTGTACAACTACATTTTTCTTCATTTTTGCACTTACAACTATTCCCTCAATTATCCTTCCCCTTACACTAAGTTTACCATGAAATGGACATAGTGGATCATTACATGTCTCTGCTGGTTGTTTAATATCTGGTATACCTATATTCCTTACTTTATTCATTACCACCATCTCCTTTTTGGAATTCTTTTCAATCTGTCTTCAGGTCTTGCAAGTATTACGTTTCCATCAACTTCAACTAATTCTCCAATTTCAGTTTCAAATATGAATTTTGTATTCATTTTTGGAATAACCTTTATTCTACAATCCCTTTTATCTTTTATTTTTATTGTCTTCATAGTTTCATCTACAACTATACCTTCAATTCCAATACAACTTGGATTTCTACATTCACTAACCTTAACCTTTAAACCAATTAATTCATGCATAATTATATTTTTTGCAGTAATAGTCATTTCTTCTTCACCTCTTTCCTTTTTAATTCATTTTCTACAGTTAATATTCTTGCAATAGCTTTCCTTATTTCCTTAATCTTTTTAGGATTATCTAATGGTGCTCCTGAAGCTGCCAATGCTCTAAGTTTAGCTAATTCCCTTCTAAGTTCATTTAATTTCTCCATTCTCTGTTCTGGAGTCATTTTCCTTATATCATCCACTCTTAGTATCGCCAATTTCTTTCACCTCTTTTTCTTCAATTTTTTCTTTTATCATTATTTCATCAGGCATTTTTACTGGTGGCATTATTCTAACTTTTATACCATATTTTCCAGGTTTCAAGAGTATTTCAGCTTTACCTTCATCTACATACAATTCCTTCTTTTCTCCAACTTTAAGAAGTTCACCAGCTTTTACTTTCTCATAATTTGCTCTTTCAGACCTTAGTTTTCCACTTATTATTATTTCTGCACCTCTTGCACCTGCTTCCATTATTTGTCTAAGTGCTACGAAGGCTGCTCTTCTGAAGTTTACACCTTTCTCCATTGCTCTTGCAATTCTTAATGCCATAACTTTAGCATTTAACTCTGGTGTTTGTATTTGTGCTATTGCAATTTGTGGTCTTTCTACACCAAATCTTTTCTCTAATGTTTCTGCAAGTTTCTTTATTGTTTGTCCACCTCTCCCTATTATTAATCCTGGACGCTCAGCATAGATAGTTATTCTCATTCCTAGTGGAGTTTTGTAAATTTCCATTCCAGCATATCCTGCTTTTTCAAATTCTTTAGCTAAATATTCATCTATTTGCATTTTTTTGTATCCTTCATGTACAAAGTACTTTTTTATACTCACTTTTTATTCCTCCTCCAATACCGCTACTTCTATATGTACCAGTTGTATGTTATGTGGAGTTGATCTTCCAAATGCTCTTTCAGTATATCTTTTTAAAATAGGTCCCTTCATAGCTGCAATATGTACCAATTTTAACTTACTTATATCTAAACCTTTATATTCTGCATTAGCTTTAACATTTTTTAATACTTTAATTATTTCTTTTGAAGCTTTAACAGGATATTTTACAACAGCCCTACCTTGTATACCTCTGTGATGAGCTATTTTACCTGTGAATCTAGTATATGGTATTGGTTTATCCTTCTTAACAACTTTTTCTAAATATTCAATTGCTTCATCAAGTTTCATACCACGAATAAAATTACATATTTCACAAGCAGCCTTATATGAAATATTTAAATCTCTACCTGAAGCTATAGCACTTTTTTCAGGGTCTAATTCCTTTATTGAATATCCCCAATTAGGCATGATTCTTTTCTCCTATACATTTACATTGACTAGACTAAGCATTTTTAAATTAAATACTATAAAAACTTTGCTTTCATGGCTAATAAATAGAAGCTCATAAATTTCAACTGAGATAAATTTATTAATGATATCTGTATTAACATACTGGGATTATAGGTGTATTAAGATGCCACGTGAATTCACATATAGAGGTTATCCCCTTTCCAAATTATTAAATATGCCAATGGATCAATTTGTAAATTTACTTCCAGCTAGACAGAAGAGAAGTCTAAGGAGAGGATTAACTCCTCAACAACGTATACTCTTAGAGAAAATTAGAGAGAGTAAAAAGTTAATTGATGAAGGTAAAAAAGATATTAAAATACGTACACATTGTAGGGATATGATAATATTGCCTGAAATGATTGGTTTAACCATATATGTTCATAATGGTAAAGATTTTGTTCCAGTTGAAATAACACCTGAAATGATAGGTCACTATCTCGGTGAATTTGCTATAACAAACAAGAAAGTTGTTCATGGAGCTCCAGGCTTAAAAGCTACAAGATCAAGTATGTACGTACCATTAAAGTAAATTTATATTCAAAGTATACTTTTAAATATTAATTTAAAATACTGGTTATAATGGTTAACCTAATAAAGATAGTGTGGCTACTACATATCTCAACACTAGTATTCTTCATGGGTGGAATGATAGCTTCTCCAATTATATCACCATATGCATTATCTTTAGGGGCTGATGCTGTATTAATTGGATTACTTTCATCAATATCATCAGCTGTTACCATAATTCTTAGACCTTTCGTAGGTTTAATTGTGGATCGCGGAAAGAAATTTGAAACCTTAATTCTTGGAACTCTATTAAGTTGTGTAGCTGCAATCATATACTTTATGTCTAATAATGTGTTTATGTTTGCTATTGGTAGAATAATGAGTGGTTTAGCTGCAGCATTTTTCATGCCTGCTTCAATATCTACTGCTATAGATCTTTCCCCATCTGATAGAATTGGAGAAACATTAGGGTGGAGAAGTACAATGTTTGGAGTTAGTCAATTCTTAGGTCCTGGTGTTGGAGGATATCTAGCTGACTTGATAGGCTTAAGATATATATTTATAATAAGTTTCTTCTTTGTTTTCATTGCTTTAATATTAGTATATTATGTAAGTAGGTTAGCCCCAAAGGAAACCATTAAGTATAGTAAAAGTTCAAATGAACTTAAAGATATTAAAAAGCTTTTAAAAGTGAATTTTATTGGTGGAATGCTTGCTGTAATCTTTCATTCCATGGCTATTAGTGGTGTAGGAACATTTTTACCAGCATACTATGTTAGCATAGGCCTTGGAATATCTATCTACGGCTTTTATTCAAGTATCAATGGTGGAGCTAGTATAATAACTAGAGCCATTAGTGGCAGAATTGCAGATAAACATGGTCCAATTTTAGTGGCATCTATAGGCGCTATAACAATAACCTCTGGATATGTTATTTTAAATATTTCTCCATTTCCTCCATTAGCTTTTTTAGCAGCTATTCTAGTCGGTATAGGGACAGGTTTATGGGTTCCTGCAATACAATTACTTGCTTTAGGCAATCTACCACGTGAAATTAGAGGGTTTGGTTCTGGTATATACTCCATAGCTTTTGATGCTGGTTTCCTTATAGGACCGTTAATGTTTGGATTTATGATAAGTTTTATGGGTAGTTATTCAGTATTTCTGTGGATTTTACCAATATTAACCTTTTTAGCATTTTTAACAGTTCAGTTTACTGGTTTAATTATGCGTAAAACCTTATTTCAATTTAAAAAATATACGTAAATAGATGGATATTGAAAAAGTAAAATTAGTAGATGATGTAATTATAGGTCTTCCAATATAGTTGTAAATGTATCGTGGTGGTCTTCTTCTTCAACTAGTATTTCTCTAAATATTTGTGCTGTTACTTCATCACCTTCATCTAAAGCCTTTTTAATTATCTTCTTATATAGTGTTATTGCTTCTTCTTCATCTCTTACATTTCTTTCAATCATTTCTTTTAGTGTTTCTCCTACAAATATTTCCTTTGGTTTTGTTGTTGGTTTTCCACCTAAATAAAATAGCCTTTCAGCTATTTTCTCTGCATGTTTCATTTCTTGTATTGCAATATTTTTCAGAGTGTCTTTTACAGCTAATCCCTTTACTCCACTCCATTGTACATGTTGCCACATATATTGTATTGAAACTTGCATTTCAGAAGCTATAGCTACATTTAATAATTCAAGTAATTCTTTTGAAACCATTATTCTTCACCAATTATTGCTATTAAATACTTAATTTAGCTAATATTTATGAATTTCCATGACATTTAAAATCAAAGAAAGTATAAAATTAACTTTTTATTCATATCTCAAAGCATCTACTGGCTTCATTTTTGCTGCTTTCCAAGATGGGTAAGCTGAGGCTATTAACGTTACCATTATTGCTATTATAGTTGCTACAAGTATATTTTGTATTGTTATTATTGGTGTATATGAAGTATTTCTCCCCATAATTCCAAGTCTAGTGATATTGTCACCGATTACTAATGGAATTACATATGATATTATCAATCCAAATATTATTCCAATAAGGCTTCCTAAACATCCTAATATTAGACCTTGAAATAGGTATAATTTTAAAACTCCTTTATCCTTCATTCCAATAGCCTTTAAAATCCCTATCTCTCTAATTCTTTCTAAAACTGATATTGTCATTATATTAAATGTCCCAAGTCCAGCTGCTATAAATGATGTTGCTGCTATGCTCATTAACAATAAGTTTACTTGAGATGTTACCAACTGTACAGTAGATGTGATTTGCTCCACTGACATTATATTTGCTCTATTACCAAACATGTATCTTATATTCTCCATAACTTGATTTATTTCTTCAAGACTCCTCACTTTTACTACTAATGTTGTATATCCACTTACCCTCAATAATGTCTTTATGTATTCTAGTGATATGAATATTGAATTATCAGGATTTACTATTGTTGAAGCTCCATAAGGATTGAGTATTCCAATACCTATCAACATTATATTTCTAGATCCAGTTTGTACCAATATTGGTTGTCCAACATTAAATCTATTCATACCAGTAACATCTACTGCTATGTTGTAACCCATAATTGCTTGTGGTGAAGGTACATCATAATACAATTCCCCACTCATTAAACTTATTTCACCAAGTATTAATAGTAAATCTAGTGATGAAACTCCAATTACTGTTACCATTGAATCTACTCCAGAAACCCTTGCTGAAAATATAAATAAAGGTGCAACAGCTTCGACTCCACTTATACTCTTTAAATTTGCTATGTCTACATCCGTAAATAGTGTTGCTGTTCTTCTAGTCACCATTATTGTATTTGGCCCCAATTTTTCTAAGTTTTTAAGAATTTCCGTTTTAACTCCTTCAACTTGTGCTGAAAGTGCAATTATACTTGTAACTCCTACAGCTATTGCCAACATCGTTAAAATAGTCCTTAATCTTCTTTCCATTAATTGTTTTAACGCTAAACGTGTAACATCTCTTATTCTCATTTCCTCTTCCGCCTCATAAATATGAATATTACAGTTGATATGATTATGATTGTCGATGCAATTATTATTGGATTTAGTATAGTTATAAGCGTTATACTTCTTCCTTCACCTATAGTAGTTGCGGTTATTCTAGCTACGTTTATCGTTATACTAAATGTTACATTGCTTATATTTCTTAGATTATCCATATATTTCAATACTACTGGCAATGTTATTTGTGTTAATGTTGTATTGAGTAATTGTAGATTTAATGTAAATGTTGTTGGCATATTCACATCTACATTTCCCACATATACTGATCTTGATCCAAATGGTTGTATTGGCAGCCCTTCGAGTATTGGCATTGCATACGTTGCATATGCAATTGAAGTCCCTATGTTAGTAATAGTTAGAGTTATTGAAAATGGCGATCCAGGTCTTGGATTTGCTGGTATTACTGTTACATCTGTTAATACTATCTCTATTAATCCCCTTAAAAGAACCGTGAATTGACGAGTTTCACTACGTGAAATTTGTTTTTCAGAATCATAATAACTTATAGATATCGTTATTGTACCTGTTGCTGAGGTAGTTTGTGGGACATAAATGTCCATTGGAAATTCTATTGTTTGTTTTGACTCTATTTCCTCCACATATATTGTAGTGGATCCAAAAATCTTCAATAATACATCTGTAGATACACTTATCTTTGTATTCTTTAAATTACTATTTGCAGTATTAGTTACTTTTAAATTTACCTTATTCATTCTCCCTATGTACAGTTCTCTAATGCCTATATCCACATCTAATTGTGTTGATGGTTCTTGTGGATTTACAAGCAATTGAACATTATATATCTTTGTATAAATAGAGTTTTTAGGTCCAGTAAATGTTGTGTCAATACTTATTTGTATATTTTTCCCCCTCATACCACTAGGAACATATATATCAAGTATTGTTTCAATAGTTTCATTTGGCATTATACATTTGATATACGTGTTACTTATAGAGTTTACAGTTATGCTACTTGAATATGCTCTGGTTATTTGTAGATCGCATGCTTCTGCATTACCAAAATTCTTTATGTTTAAAATTATTTTTTGTCTTCCCTCCATGATTGTGTCATTTAATGCTATTACTGCTATCTCCGGTTTTCCAGTTATTTCGATAGGTACCTGTAGAATTTCATTAGTTAATCCATATCCAGATACAAAGTATTCAAGTTCCAAAGTTAATAAGTATATGCCCTTAGCTGCTTGTGGTGTTATATATAATTGATATTCAAGTTGTATTAACGTTCCTGGAGATATAGTTGATTTATAATATACGACTGCTTTATTTTCTGGGTAAGATGCTTTAATTACATTTGGAAGTTTTAATGTTGCCACTAAATTGTTAAAACTCCATCTCCCTTCATATCTTAATAGTATTGTTAAAGTTGTATACTCTCCACCTTTTACTTCAATTGGATTCATAGAACCCCAATATGCTGATACTAATTTAAAATCTCCAGGACTTCCTAAGCATAAATCTATGGTCTTTAATGAAAAGAAATTCATTAGTATCATGAGCAATAACAATATTGAAATTGTGTTCTTTTTCATTTTCTAATAACCTCCTCCCTCTCTATAATGCCATCCCTCAATATTAACACTCTATCACAAAATCTTGATAACTCTATGTTGTGAGTAACCATTATTACTGTAATCCCATTTTCATCAACTAATTTCCTGAATGCATTTATGATTATTTTCGCATTTTCACTATCAACATTCCCTGTAGGTTCATCAGCAAGTATTAATTCTGGATCATTAACTAAAGCTCTTGCTATTGCGACTCTTTGTCTTTCCCCACCGCTAAGTTCATTAGGTTTCTTATTTATTTTATCTTCTAATCCAAGCATTTTAAGTATCTTCATTGCTTTCTCTTTCCTCTCCTTAAAATCAACCTTTTTTATGGCCATTGGTAACATTACATTTTCAATAGCATTCAAGTATCCAATTAAATTGAATAATTGAAATACAAATCCCACTTTTTCATTTCTATACTCTGCAAGTTCATCACTACTCATGTGTTCCAAATTTTTACCACAAACTATTATCCTTCCTTCAGTGGGTTTATCCAATCCTCCTATTAAATTCAATAACGTAGATTTACCTGAACCTGAAGGTCCCATTATAGCTGTAAATTCCCCTTTATAGAATAACGTACTTATACCCTTCAATGCTGGATATTTAATCTTACCAGCAACATACACTTTAGAAACATTTTCCAATCTTACAATTTCATATCTACTTATACTTGTCACCTCTAAATCCAATTCTATAATTGCTAAGTATTTAATATTTTCTAAGATAGATATAAAATAATGAAACTACAATTAATCTCCTTTCATAAATTTGGTTATTTAATATCAATTTACTTGACGCCGGGGGCGGGATTTGAACCCGCGAGTCCCCTAAAGGGACACAGGCTATCTAACCCTGTATAGTATATTGGTCTCGAGGCCTGCGCCTTACCGCTAGGCTACCCCGGCCTCTATAAAATTAAATGTATTAGTTTATGTACGGTATTAAATCTATTGACTTTATATTGGGTATTTAAAACTCTTCTGAAATCTCCTTGTAGCTAATTTTATATCATCTCCAGTTACTGTTCTTCTATTTGCATGTTGAGCTAATTCTATAGCTTCTTTTGATATTTCTATGGCTATTTCCTCCAATACTTCCCTTAAGGCTTCTGCGGCCTCTACACTCACTCTATAGGCTCCTGCTTTTCGTATTAATCTTTCTATTGGTGCTAAAGGTAGTTCAGGCATTTTTACACCAATAAAAATTTTGTTTCTTCAAATATTAATTTAATCTTTTCGGTAATTTATACTAATAATAGTTCGATATATTTAAATAATTTATTGTAATTTTTCGTTAGAGGGGTCTGTTTGGGTAAAGTGCGAACGAAAATTGTGAAGAATATTGCGATGAAATTATTAGAAATGTATCCAGACTTGTTTAGTACGGATTTTGAGAAAAATAAACGTTTAGTTGAAGAATTAACTGATATTAAATTTAAACATCTAAAGAATAGAGTAGCTGGTTATGTTACTAGACTTGTTAAGATAAATATGAGATCTCTAGAATCTGAAGAAGAGGAAATTGAATCTCCTGAATCTGAATCCACTACAGATTAAAGTATATCTACACGTCTCCTAAATATAGTTTTTAAATTGTATTTTAGAGTTTTCCTCATTTTTGCTGTTAATCTTTCCTCCATTAATATCCTCATATATTTATCATTTATAACAACATCTTTAACCTTTTTTCCAATTATCATTTTTACAAGTTTATTTACATCATCAATATTTACTCTAGGTATATTTCTTATAGCATCTTTGCATAAGTTTATACACGTAGTTTCTGATATGTAAGCATTTGCACAACATGATGATGAAAATGCTTTAAGTCCCTTTTCTTTAACTATTTCCATTATTAAATTTTTCAATTCTTTACTTTCTACACTTACTTGCTTTCTCTTTCCCAAATCTTTCTTATCTGTAGTTTTCACTACAATTTTTAGGTCTACTCCACTTTTACTTAATCTTTTAATTATATTAGTTGTTACTCTAAATCCTCCAACAACAGCTCCAACAGCTCCAGCATTTTTTGCTTCAACTATTATATCTTCAGCTTCTTTATCTGTCACCCCTGGAAGTATCGGTCTAATGAAAATTATTGGTTTAAGTCCTCCAATTCTTAAGTTCCTTATAGTTTTCAGTCTTAAATCTATGTCTGGAGCGTTTGGTTCTAGAATATCCTTTTTCTGTATTGTTACTATTGTTATTAATGGACTTATTGGAACTTTAATTTTTGCAATTCTTTTAGCTATTTCCTCATTTATATATTCTTTCGTAGAGAATTGCGTTGGATTCCCCAATTCTTCTAATGCTTTTAAATACTCCATTGTTTTATTTATTGCAATCTTATGAAATGGTTCTGTTATACTTCCAATAGCTAGATAGGTTCCATTTATTGTTGGCATGTAATATGGATTTGATAAGAGTGCATGAGCTAATTCAGGTCCACTTAACCCATATGGGGTTATCTTATTGAATGGAAATCCCATGTCTTGTATATAACAGTACACACATTGATTTGTACATCCAATTGCTGGGTGTATTGTTAATCCACATGGTCTAGGCTTCCTCTTAGCATGTAAATCTGCTGCAGCTTTAACTATTGATTTCTCTGGTAGTCTTCTCCTAAATTCTTCTTTAAGCATCATTTTGCGTAGTGGTATATCTAGTATGTTCATCTGGACATTAATAGATGGTTTAAAACAAATTATATAAATATTGTTCAATAATCAATTTTATTTTGGTGTCTATTATTGAGTCATGGTTTGCGATTGTCTTTTCTAGATTTTAGTATTGAAATTAGTTTAGCCCCTGTAAATTCCCTATATGTTCATGAAGAGATAATTCCGTCAATTTTAAATAAGCTTGTTAATGACATTAAGTCTAATGGTCTATTTAAAGACCCCATAATTGCAGATTGTAATTCAAATGTTATTTTAGATGGTATGCATAGACTTGCTGCTGCTAGAATGCTTAATCTCAAGTGGATTCCAACTTGCTATATTAATTATATGGATAATAGAGTGAAGGTTTATAGATGGTGGAGGTCAATATATGGTTTAGGTTTAATGGAAATTGTTAAAAAATATTTTACTAATGTTAAATTTTTGAATTCTAATGATATAAATGATTATGTTAATAAATATACTCTGCTAGTTTTTAGAAATGGATTTTATGTTTTTCCATCAAAAGATTTAATGGAAGCTTTACACTTAGCTAAAGATCTAGAGAATTTAATTTTAAACTTTGGTTTTAAAATTGAGTATGATCTTGAATTTGATGCATTGCAAAAGTTAAATTCAAATTTATGCTCTGCTGTAATTACATTACCTGAAATCTCGAAAAATGATGTTATTTCAATTGCAAAATCTAATAGAGTTTTACCCCATAAATCCACTAGACATGTTTTACCATTTAGACCCATGAACACTTGTACTCCATTAAGTTTATTATCTATGGAAGATTTTCATTTTGCTAATTCCATGTTTATAAATTCAATTAAATCTAAGAGGATTAATATATATCTTCCTGGACATGTTTTAGATAGAAAATATGATGAATATTTATATGTTTTTGAGGGTGAAAAAGTTGAAGATTAAATTTCTAGGTCATTTAAAGAATATTTTAGGTAGAGAGGTTATGGTACTAAGTGGAGTTAATGGTAAAACTTTAAGAGATATTCTCTTAATAATATACAATTCCCTAGGTGAAATTTCATCAGAAATTTTCTATGGTTCACCAAATAAATTACGTTCAAGTATTCTTTTACTTGTAAATGATGCTGTTTATGATGTCGTTGGAGGACTTGATTACATTGTTAATGAAGATGATGAGCTTACGTTCATCCCTATAATTCATGGTGGGTAGATAACTATGAACAGTGTTATAGATGATTTAAATATATTTTTCAATCCTAATTCTGTTACCATTATAGGTGCATCTACAACTCCAGGTAAAGTTGGTTATGAGATTGTTAGAAATCTTATTGAATGTAATTTTAAAGGTGATATTTTACCCGTTAATCCTAAAGGTGGAAGAATACTTAATTTAGAAGTTTTTAAATCCATTGATTCTTTACCATTGATTCCCGATGTTGCTATAGTGGTTACTCCAGCTGATATAGTTCCTAAAGTTGTAGAGGAATGTGGTTTAAATGGTATTAAGCATGTAGTGGTAATTTCTTCTGGATTTAGTGAAATTGGCAATAGGGTTCTTGAAGAGGAACTTGTTAAAACAGCACGTAGATATGGTGTTAGAATTATAGGTCCTAATAGTGCTGGAATAATCAATACCGAGAATAATTTTCATGCATGTATGGAATTTAGGGTTCCAAGTGGACGTGTTTCGTTGATATCTCAAAGTGGTGCTGTTGGTGGCATTCTATTTGCTTTAGCTAGAGAAGGATTATTAGGCTTTAGTAAATTTGTTAGTTGTGGTAATTCATGTGATATTACTGAAGTTGATGTATTACAGTATCTTTTAGTTGATAATAAAACTAATTCTATTGCATTATATGTAGAAAGTATACGTAATGGTATGCAATTTATTGATACCTGTAAAAAATTTAGAGGTGTTAAACCCATAGTAGCTTTTAAAGCCGGTAAGTCTAGTTCTGGTAATAGAGCTGCTCTATCTCACACAGGTGCTCTATCGTCACCATACCATATATATTCTTCAGTTTTTAAGCAACTCGGTATTCTTGAAACTTTAAGTTTAAGTGGTCTACTATTTTCAGCTAAATTTTCAAGTTTCAATTTTAAAGTTAAAGGTTCCAAAGTTGCTATAGTAACTAATTCTGGTGGTCCTGGTGTAATAACAACAGATTTATGTGAATCTTTCGGTCTCCTACTCCCAGAACCATCTGAAATTCTTAAAAATAAGCTTAGATCATTTCTCTCACCACTATGTTCTTTAAAAAATCCGATAGATATTACTGCTATGGGTGGGTATGATTGGTATTATAATACTTTGAAAGAAGTAGCTTTATCCAATGAATATGATTTATCTATAGTTGTATGTGTACCTCCAAGCTTTATGAATCCTATGGATGCTGCTAAAGCAATATATGATTTCTTTACTGCTGGTTTTAATATGCCTATAGTTCCATGTTTTATGTACGGTGACATTGTTAGAGAATGTATTAAATATTTAGAAGATAAAGGTATACCCTGTACATTTACTATTGAAGATGCTGTTTATGCTGCTTACTCAATAACTTATTTTGGAGGTGGATTACGTGAATCAATTTTTAGGTAAAGCTGGATCTAAAATTCTACTCATGGGTAATGAAGCTATTGCTAGAGGAGCTATTGAAGGTGGTGTTCAGTTTGTTTCCGGATATCCTGGAACTCCATCATCTGAAGTTATAATGACTTTATCTGAAGTTTCAAATAAAATTGGAATTTTTGTTGAATGGTTTGCTAATGAGAAAGTTGCTTTAGAAGCTGCATTTTCTGCTTCATCAGCTGGTTTAAGATCTATGGTTACAATGAAAGCTCCTGGAGTAAATGTTGCCTCAGACGCATTACTTTCAGTAGCTTATGCTGGTGTTAATGGTGGTATGATTATTTTAGTGGCTGATGATCCCGGTCCTCATACTACACAAACTGAACAGGATAGTCGATTTTATTCACTTCTTGCAAATTTACCAATGTTAGAACCTTCTGATCCTCAAGAAGCTAAAGATATGGTTGTATGGGGTTTAGATTTTTCTGAAGAGTATCATCTACCAGTTATTTTAAGAACTACAACTAGAGTAAATCATACATCATCAGATGTAGTTTTAGGTGAAATAAAGCGGTTTGATCGTAAGCCAAAATTCCCAAGGGAACCTAAAAGGTATATCCGTGCTTCAATGAGATGGAATTTAGATAGGCATATTTGGCTTAATAAACGTATGGAATTAATTAGTTCAGCTGCTGCTAAATGTCCATTTAATTTAATGGATTTAAAAGGTGATAATGGTGTTATAACTTGTGGTGTAAGCTACGTTTATGTACTTGAAGCTTTAAGGAGATTAAATATTAATTCATGTTCTATATTAAAACTTGGTTTAACAAATCCATTATCAATTGATCTTTTAAATAAATTCTTATCACATTGTAAAAAGGTTATATTCATTGAAGAACTTGAACCATTCCTTGAAGAAAGGATAAGAGCTTTATCTACAACATTTAATCTTAATGTTGTTTTCCATGGTAAACTTAATGGATTACTACCTAGAGAGGGAGAATTCAACATTGGAACTGTGGAAAGTGCACTAGCTAAATTCCTTGAATTAAATAGTGGAATTAGTAAATCTGATATTGTGTCTTTAGAAGCTCCTCCAAGAGGTCCCGTTATGTGTGCTGGATGTCCACATAGATCTACATATTATGCATTATTGAGAACCATTAGGGAATCTAATTATAAGCGTGAAGATGTACCAATTTTCGGCGATATTGGATGTTATGCTTTGAGTTTGCAAAAGCCCTTAGAAGCTATATGGACTGAACATTGTATGGGTGCAAGTATATCTATGGCTTTAGGTCTAAAAATTTCTGGTTATGATAAACCCGTCATAGCTACTATTGGTGATTCAACTTTACTACATTCTGGTATACCCGCTTTACTTGATGCATATCATTTTGATGTTAATATAAGCGTTGTAATTCTTGATAATAGTATTACTGCTATGACTGGTCATCAACCACATCCTGGTGTTGATTTTAGAGCAGATGGTTCACCTGCAAAAAAGGTTGATATTGTAAACTTAGTTAAAGGTATTGGTATAGAGAAAATCGAAGTTATAGATCCATATGATATTCGTAGATCTATTGAAGCTTTTAAGAGAGCTTTAAGTAATACTGATGGGGTTTATGTAATTGTAGCTAGAAGGGAATGTGCAATTCTTGCTAGAAGAATGGGTAAACGATATCATAGTATCTCAATAAATTACGATGTCTGTAGAAAATGTAAGGTTTGTGTAAATACTTTTGGTTGTCCAGCTATATATTGGGATCCATTTAAAGGTCCACTTATATCTCAATCACATTGTAACGGATGTGGATCTTGTTCATTTGTTTGTCCATTCAAAGCCATAGAGGTGTATTAAATTGGATGAATTTAATATAGTAATTTGTGGAGTTGGTGGTCAGGGGATATTAACTCTTTCAAAAATATTGGCTTCAGCTGCGGTTAAATGTAATTATAAGGTGCGTGTTGGGGAGACTCTTGGCATGTCTCAAAGAGGAGGAATTGTTCAAAGTTTCGTTAGATTTGGTAGAAATGTTTTTAGTCCATTGATACCTTTAGGTGGAGCAAATGCGATAATATCATTAGATTATGTAGAGTCTATTAGAGTAATTAATTATACTTCCAGTAATTCTGTTGTACTATTAAATTCTAGTTCTATCCAACCAATTTCTGTTGCTTTAGGTGAATTTAGTTCTCCATCTCTAGACGATGTTAAAAAGGCTTTCAATAAAATTACTGAAAAAGTTTACGTTTTAAATGCTGAGGAAGTTGCTTTAAAATTTGGTTTACCAGCAGCCTTAAACATATTTTTACTTGGGGCTTTTTGTAAATTGTTTCCAAACGTTTTACCATTAAAATTAGTAGTTGAGACTATTATGGAAAATGTTCCAAGTAAATACTTAAATGAAAATATAAGTATATTCAATGCAGGTTTAAACTTTGAACAATATAGGAAAACATAATTAACCCTTTCTAAATATTTTCATTATCGTGAGTAAATTGAAGTTTATAGCTCCATCTTGGGATGAAATCTACAGTAAAGTTATAAATCTTTCGTTAATGATTAGAAAGTCTAGTTTAAAATTTGATTCTATAGTTGGTATTGCTAGAGGTGGATGGATAGTAGCTAGGTTACTATCAGATCTCTTAGATATAGCTGATATCGGTAGTTTAAGAGTGGAATTTTATAGGGATGTTGGAGTTCATGATAGAATTCCCGTTATTACTCAACCAGTTTCAATTGATGTTAGAGGTAAGAATATTCTAGCTGTTGATGATGTTTCTGATACTGGTAGTAGTCTTGTAACTGCTGTTCGTCATTTACTTGATGCTGGAGCTTCAAATGTTACTGTAGCAACAATACATGTTAAACCATGGTCTATATTTATTCCCGATTTCTATGTTGAAATAACAGATGCTTGGATTATATATCCATGGGAATCACATGAATCCATTAAAAGTTTAACTTTAAGGTGGATTAAAGAGGGATTAAACTTTAGTGATATTAGAAGTAAACTTATTGATATTGGTATTAAAAGTGAAATTGTGGACTCTCTTTTACCAATAGTTTTAATGGAAATTGGTGAATTGAAATATGGAGTTAATAAACGTTGATGGTGGATTAATAATAAATTTTTCAAGTGGATTTTTATATGATTACATTGGTATTTTTGGTTTATCATTTGCTAATTCTATACATCGAGATGAATTATTTTATTTCATAGCATCCTTAAAGAGAGATGATTTTAAAATTCAATTTTTAAATGCTAATTCAATAATTTCTTGGAGGCATGTAGCTTCTGCAGCTATGAAGACTTTAAGGAGTTTTAAATATGGTCGTAATGTTTCTAATAAATTAGAAATAGAACTTCTACTTTATTGCTCTGGTATGAGGCAAATTAAAGATGCATTAAAAATAGTTGGTTTAGATGAATTTATTAATAAAGCAATTTTAGTTATATTCGGTTTTAATAAATCTTCAATACATGAAGGTTTGAAAAGTGTAATTTCAACTTTTAATGTCAAATTAGATTATAATTTACTCTTAGATTTATCTGATGATAAAATAAAACATATAATCAAAGTATTTAATATTTCTGATAATGAATTAATGTCTATATCTAAACCTAATTTAAGTATAAGTGAAATTTTAGAACTAATCGTTATCGAGAGAAGTAGTCTATTTGAAATTTCAAAATAATTTACCTAAATTTCTTCATATACTCTTCTCTTATTTTAGTTATTGATAATATTTGATCTGGTTTTATTATTGAAATCCCAGTAACATTACCCAAAATTTCAATTTGTATTACTTTATCTGGTGATTCCAAATTAACTTTTCTATCCACTAATTCTGCTACTTCCTCTATTATGGTTCTACTATCCATATCCACTGCCCTTTTATTTACTGTTACCCTAAAACTTTCATTTTCACTTATCTTCCAAAGTAACTTTTTAACAGCTTCTTTTATTTCCTCTATATCTGTCTTAACAGTAACTTCTATTGGTGTAACCTTAAGTACATAATGGAATTCCCATGGTCTTTCCATAGCCATTTCTTTAAGTTTTTCTACAACCTGTATAGGATCCATTGAAGTTTTTACTGTTACTAATCCTGGAAGTCCAGTTTTAGAGTATATTCCTCTTTCTTCTCCTATCTCTCTTAACAGGTACCATAATTCCGATATGCAATCATCCTCTCTTCCTCTTTGAGTTGAAATCAATAATGTGAATTTCATTGTTTTCACATAAAACTGTTTATTCGCCAAGTTTAAATTTTTAATGTTTAACTTATATTTGACGTATATGAGCATTATAATCGACATTAGAAAGCTACATAAATACTATCATATGAAGAATTGGATTGTTAAAGCTCTCCAAGGTATAGACTTAACAATTAATAAAGGCGAATACATATCGATAATGGGCCCTTCGGGATCTGGTAAAACAACTCTACTTAATATGATTTGCGGTTTAGATAGACCTACCAGTGGAACTGTGATTGTTGATGGTGTAGATCTATCTTCATTAAATGACATTGAACTTTCTAAATTTAGATGTTTCAAAGTTGGTTATGTATTTCAAACATTCAACTTAATACCATTCCTTAATGCACTAGATAATGTTATGTTGCCAATGGTTTTTGCTGGTTTATCCATTGAAGAAAGACGTAGAAAAGCTACAGAGCTTTTAAACATGGTTGGATTAGGTGATAGATTATATCATAAACCTGATGAACTTTCAGGTGGACAGCAACAGAGGGTTGCTTTAGCCAGAGCTTTAGCTAATGATCCATCAATACTATTAGCTGATGAACCTACAGCTAATCTAGATTTAAACACAGGTTTTAAAATAATAAATTTAATAAGAGATTTAAATATTAAGCGTGGTATTACCGTGTTTTGTGCTACACATGATGTAAAAATTCTTGGTATTTGTGATCGTATTGCTTGGATTAGAGATGGTAAAATTGAACGTATAGAGCCTAAAAGAACAATTGAAATTACTTTTGAGGAGTTGTTTGAGAAGCCTCAAGAATCTTAGCTTCAATTGCAGCTTCTTTTATAGCTTCCTCTATTTGTTGTGGTGTTGCAGGTTCTTCCAATCCACCCCTCCTAGTCCTATGACTTAAAGCTAATTTTGCACATGTTGTTATGTATTCTAGTGTAACTTCAGTTTTACCTTCAAATGCTGCTAATGTTCTTGCTGTTTTCAATATTATAATGTCTGGTCTATGTCCATCAACCCTCAATCTTATACATAATCTTGATATTACATCCAATAATTTTTCTGGAACTTTCACTTTTGGCAATAGTTCTCTCGCTTGAATTATCCTTCTTCTAAGTTCACTTTGATATTGTTCATACTTTTTCCTAAATTTTTCCGGATCTTCTTCATATTCTAAATTTCTCTTCATTATTTCTATCCTCATATTTTTATCATATATATTCTCTGCTTGTACATGCAAAGCTAATCTATCAAGTAATTGTGGTCTAAGTTCACCTTCTTCAGGATTCATTGTACCAATCAATATAAATCTAGCTGGATGGGCTACCGAGATTCCTTCTCTTTCAACAACATTCCATCCAGATGCAGCTGCATCAAGTATATCGTCGACTATATGATCAGGTAACAAGTTTATTTCATCAATATACAATATATTTTGATTTGCTTCAGCAAGTAATCCAGGTTCAAGAGCTTTTACACCCTCTTTTATAGCTCTGGTTATATCTAATGTTCCAACAACTCTATCTTCTGTTGCACCTATTGGTAATGTTACTATCCTCATTTTCCTTTTTTCCACTTCTAGTGGTTCACCATTTTCATACTTATTTCTACATACTTCACACATATTTGTTGGATCCTTAGGGTTACAGTTGAAAGGACAACCTTTTACAATCTCTATTTCTGGTAGAAGTTCTGCTAATGCTCTTACAGCTGTACTTTTCCCAGTGCCTTTTGCTCCCCTTATCAGTACACCACCTATTCTTGGGTTTATAGCATTTAATAATAATGCAAGTTTCATATTTTCTTGATCAATGATTGCAGAAAATGGATATGCTGGAATCGACATTTCAATAAAATTTTAGATAGACAACCTTAAATATTTGTTTCTATCCTAATATTTGGGGTTGCTATCTTCGGTAAATGCTAAAGGAGGTAATTTAAGTGGAATTTTGTGAAAAGTGTGGAAATATGCTTGTTCCTGATAAGCGTGGAGCAGAAATACTACTTGCTTGTAGGAATTGTGGATTTACCAAAAAATATACTTCTCAATCATATAAAGTTAAACAGGAAATTGGTGAAGATAAACGTAGAAAACTTGCCATTGTAGATGAATCTGAAGTTAAAGAACCTAAGAGAAGTAAAGAAGAATTAGAGCTTATGGAGGATTATCATAAAGCAATATTAGAACTAATGGTTGAGGAAGAAGAACAGGAAGAACGTGAAGGACATTAAATTCTTCTTTATTACACTTCTCAAATTTTTAGTTCGGTGATTTAATGACTAGAATTGCCATTTTAGACTTTGATAAATGTAAACCCAAAGACTGTAATAAAGAGTGCTATAGGTTTTGTCCAATGGTTAGAAGTGGAGACAAAACCATTGAATTTAACACTGAAACTGGAAAACCAGTTGTAATTGAATCATTATGTTCTGGTTGTGGAATATGTGTTCGTAAATGTCCATTTAAAGCTTTAAGTATAGTTAATTTACCAGATGAATTGGAAGAAGATTGTGTTCATAGATATGGTGAAAATAAATTTAAACTTTATAGACTTCCAATACCTAAACCTGGTTTAGTTTTAGGTCTACTTGGACCTAATGCCGTTGGAAAATCTACTGCATTAAAAATTCTAGGTGGAGTTTTTAAACCAAATCTTGGAAGATGGGATTCACCTCCAGAGTGGGATGAGATTATAAGATTTTTTAGAGGTTCTGAACTTCAATCATATTTTGAAAAATTATCTAATGGTAAACTTAGAATATTCCTTAAACCTCAATATTTAGATAAAATTCCAAGTGTAGTTAAAGGTAGTGTAGGTGAAGTTTTATCTAAAGTTGATGAACGTGGAATTTTAAATGAAATCAAAGATTCCTTAGGTTTAAAAGGAATTTGGGATAGACCTTTAAGTGTTCTTAGTGGTGGTGAACTTCAAAGAGTTGTTGTAGCTGCTGTAGCTCTTAGGGATGCTGATGTATATTTGTTTGATGAACCTTCAAGTTATCTTGATGTTTATGAAAGGATGAGGGTTGCAAAATTCATAAGAAATTTAGCTTCAAAAGATAAGTATGTTGTAGTTGTTGAGCATGATCTTGCAGTTTTAGATTATATTTCTGATCAAATATGTGTACTTTATGGTAAACCTGGTGTTTATGGTATTGTTACTCCGGTTTATGGTGTTAGAGTTGGAATAAATGTTTATCTTGATGGTTATATACCATCTGATAATGTATTATTTAGACGTGAACCGGTTAGATTTGATGTTTCCCCTCCACATATTGAATGGCATCCATATACTCTATTCCTTGAATGGGGGAAGATGATTAAAAGACTTGGAGATTTTGAATTAAAAGTTGAACCTGGAAATATACATGTTGGTGAAATTATCGGTGTTCTAGGTCCTAATGGTATTGGTAAAACCACATTCATTAAGCTTTTAGCTGGATTATTAAATGCTGATGAAGGTTACGTTCCAACTGTAAATCTTAAAGTTAGTTATAAACCTCAATACATATCTTTTAAAGAAGATTTAACTGTAAGTAAAGTTTTAGAAGCAGTTTCGAAAGATAATTTTTATTCATCATGGTTTAAAAGTGAAATTTTAATTCCCTTAGATCTACAAAACATATTGGATTCATATTTATCTGAACTTAGTGGTGGTGAACTTCAAAGAGTTGCAATTGCAACATGTTTATCTATGGATGCAAATATATACTTGATAGATGAACCTAGTGCATATTTAGATGTGGAACAAAGGATTTCTATGGCTAGAGTTATTAAAAGGATTATTCAAAGTAAAGGTGCATCTGCATTTGTTGTTGAACATGATTTAATAGTTCAAAGTATTGTTGCTGATAGTTTAATTGTTTTTTCAGGTTCTCCAGGTAAATTTGGTATTGCTAATTCACCTACCGGATTAAGGCATGGCATGAATAAATTTCTTAATGATGTAGATGTTACTTTTAGAAGAGACCCACAGACTGGTAGACCTAGAGTTAATAAGCCTGATTCATGGCTTGATAGATATCAGAAAAGTATTGGTGAATATTATTATTTTGAAGTTAAAGAAGAGAAGGTTGGAAGTTAAATAGTTTTAAATTCTAAACTTAACAGTGTATATTACGGTGATTTTTTGAAGATAACTGTAAGTATAATTAAAGCTGATGTTGGTAGTTTAGCTGGTCATCATGTTGTTCATCAAAAGCAAATTAATGTTGCAAAAGAGAATTTAAAACATGCTGTAGAAACTGGACTCATCATAGATTACTATGTTTTCAATTGTGGTGATGATCTAGAATGCTTAATGACACATACTAAAGGAGAAGATAATTCTGAAATTCATGAACTTGCTTGGAGAACTTTTAAAATTGTTACAGACAATGTTTCTAAACCAATGAAGCTTTATGCTGCTGGACAAGATCTACTTTCAGATGCCTTTTCCGGTACCGTTAAAGGTTTAGGTCCAGGGGTTGCTGAATTGGAATTTGATGAAAGGCCAAGTGAACCAATAATCGTTTTTGCAGCTGATAAAACGGAGCCCGGTGCCTTTAATTTACCTCTGTTTAGAGCCTTTGCGGATCCATTCAATACAGCTGGTTTAATTATAGATCCAAGACTTCATAAAGGTTTCAATTTCATAATAGTAGATGTTATTGAAGGAACGAAAGTTACATTAAATTGTCCTGAAGAAATGTACGATCTATTGGCTTTGATTGGAACTACTGGTAGATACGTTATCTATAAAGTCTATAGTAAGGAAGGTTTAGCTGCAGCTTCATGTTCCACTACTAGATTATCTCTCATAGCTGGTAGATATATTGGTAAAGATGATCCAGTATGTATTGTTAGAACTCAAAGTGGTTTACCTGCTGTAGGTGAAGTTTTAGAAGCTTTTGCATTTCCACATTTAGTAGCTGGTTGGATGCGTGGCAGTCATTATGGACCATTAATGCCGGTATCATTGAAAGACGCTAGATGTACGAGATTTGATGGTCCACCAAGACTTATTGCTCTTGGATTTCAATTAAATAATGGTAAATTAATTGGACCTGCAGATCTATTTGATGATCCAGCCTTCGATTTTACTAGAATGAAAGCTATGGAAATAGCTGATTATATGCGTAGACATGGTCCATTTATGCCTGCTAGACTTGGACCTGAGGAAATGGAGTATACCACTCTACCGCAAGTTTTAGAGAAATTGAAAGATAGATTTGAGAGGATGTGAAGTGCTTCTTGCAACACAAATTAAACCTCCAATAATTGTACTTAATTTCAAATGTTTCTTGGAAGCTACTGGTAGTAAAGCTCTTCAATTATCTAAAATAGCTGAGAAAGTTAGTAAGAAGACTGGTGTATCTATGATTATTTGTCCACAATACACTGATTTATGCAGAATTGCAAGTTCAATTGAAATACCAGTATTTTCACAACATGTAGATCCAATACTTCCAGGTTCTTGGACTGGACATATTCTTCCTGAAGCTATTAAAGAAGCTGGTGCTTCTGGAACTCTACTTAATCACTCTGAATATAGATTAAAACTTTCAGATATAGAGTTCATTTTAGATAGAATAGGATCTCTAGGTTTACTTGCCCTTGTATGTGCAAATAATGTTAGAGTTGCATCTGCTATAGCTAATCTTAATCCTTGGGGTATAGCTATAGAGCCACCTGAATTAATAGGTACCGGTATTGCTGTAAGTAAAGTTAAACCTGAAGTTATTTCAGATTCTGTTTTAAGAATTAAGAGTATTTCAAAAGATATATTGGTTTTTTGTGGCGCTGGTATTTCTATTGCAGAAGATGTATCAATAGCATTTAAACTTGGTGTAGATGGAGTTTTAGTAGCTTCAGCCTATGTTAAAGCTAAAAATCCTGAAGTTTTCTTAACATCTCTATGCGAGGCATCTATGGTTTGATGACGCTAAGTTTTTAAATCTCTATACTTCATTTTTTAATGGTGAAATGAGAATATGTTTGGTAGAGTTGTATTATTATTTGGAATTATGACTGGTCTATTAATGTTTGTAGGATTTGCTATAGGGTCACTTTTTGGAAGTCCATTAACGGCAATTCAAATTTCATTATTAATGGCTCTTTTAATGAATTTATTCACATATTTATTTTCAGATAAAATAGTGTTAAGTATGACGAGAGCTAGGATAGTTAGTGAAAGTGAATATCCACGTTTACATCGTATGGTTGAACGAGTTGCTAATTCTGCAAATATACCAAAACCAAAAGTTGCAATTGTTGAAAGTAGTGCACCTAATGCTTTTGCAACTGGTAGAGGTCCTAAAAATGGTGTTGTAGCTGTAACTAAAGGTTTACTCTCAATATTAAATGAAGATGAAATAGAAGCTGTTATAGGACATGAAATTGCTCACATAAAGAACAGAGATATATTAATTTCAACAATAGCTGCAACTATAGCTGGCGCAATAAGTTATTTAGCATATTTAGGTAGGTGGGGTGTCTTATGGAGTGCTGGCGACCGTAGAAGAAATGAAGGTTCCATTATAACAGCAATGCTTGCAGCTATACTAGCACCAATAGCAGCTATGCTAGTTCAATTAGCCATATCCCGTGAAAGAGAGTATGGTTCAGATGAAGATGGTGTAAAAATAACTAGAAAACCAATGAGTTTAGCTAATGCATTAATTAAAATTAGTGGAGCTAAAAATCTTGGATTGACTCTCAACGTGAATCCATCAACATCACATTTATGGATTGTAAACCCACTGAGAGGAGGAACGCTTGAAGAACTATTTTCCACACATCCACCAGTTGAAAAGAGAGTTGAAAGATTAAAGAAGATAGCAAGGGAAATGGGAATCTACTATATGTAGAGTTATTAAATAAAGTAAAAACTAATTCCCTCATACTACTTTCATTATCATTACCTGTATACACTCATAATAGTAGAATAGTGGTAAATAAAAATAATATTTTTTAAATTCAAGTACTCAACAATCTTCTAGGGCCCGTAGCTCAGTTTGGATAGAGCACTGGCCTGCGGAGCCAGAGGTCCTGGGTTCAAATCCCAGCGGGCCCGCTAGATTGTATTAACTATGAATATAATGGAGATAATATGTAGTCGCAATTAAGGATATATTTAAAGCAATAATTAATTACAATAAATAATTACTCTTGTGATTTTATTTCTTATATAAATCTTAATTTATTAGTTATATATTATAATGTTTAAAATGTTTCACAACTTTATTCTTCTCTTTCTAATTCTAATTGAACTTATATCTCCATTGTTATTATAAGTCTTTCAATAGTGATTTTTGTAAGTCTTACTAGAGCTTCGCAATCGGGTAGATAGTTAAGTACTGATTTATCAAACATTATGTTTATTGATGGTGGTAATTCTTCATCTCCACACCATATTGTTATGATTATCGGTACCTTCGGTAATGCATATATTTTTACTGATGCATCACCGTAATCGAGAAGTTCATGTTTAAATCTTTTCGAAGCTTGATATATTAGATTTGGTTTCTTCCCAAAAACTTCTTCTAACCTTCTACATGCGTTCTTAAATTCCGGACAATGAGATGCTGCTAGATCTCCAATACATTTGAATAATTCAATTAATGTTACATATTCACTTGTTTCTTTAACATCTTGTAATGTTTGTGAATACATGTAAAGAACATAGTATATTTCAACTTTTTCTTCATTTTTTAAAAATCTCTTCCTTATTTCATCATATATTTCTCCATTGTCTAGATTCAGTTTAAGTCCAAGAAAGTCAATTTCTCTTTCTCCAAACCCCAATCTTCCACTAAGGGTCTTTATACTAGTTCCAATATTTTTCCAGTTCCACCAATTCATTAATGATGAAGATAACATTTTATTCACAGATTAAAATAGTTTGTATATGATTAATGAAGTTTTCTTTTTATATCTATATCAACCCTATATTTTCTGCTATTTTCTCTACAGCTTTTACTGCTGGATTTTCATTTGGTAATTCTAGGAGAGATTTTCCTTTTATGCTATACTCTAGTATCATATTGTCTTCTGGAATTATCCCAGCAATTTCATATCCAATATTTTTAGACCACATATACAATTTTTCATTCATGGATATTGGTAATTTATTTCCAACAATATACATTTGTTTAACTTCTATATTTACTTCTTTAATTATTTGCTTAATTTTCTCTGCAGTTTTTAAACTCATTATTGATGGATCTACAACAACAATTAATGTATCTACATATCTATCTGTTCTTCTACTTAAATGTTCAAGTCCAGCCTCCATATCCATTAATATTACACTGTAATTTCTACTGATTTTCCCCAGTATTCTCGTTAATACTGTATTTATATAGCAATAACATCCTTCTCCTTCACCTCTACCCATTGATAATAGATCGAATCCTTTACATTCAACTATAGCTTTATGCACCCAATATTCTAAAAGAGTATCTTTTGAAAATCCAATAGCTACCTCTGGTCTATCCACTGAACGTCTAAATTCCTCAACTACATCAGCTATGCTATTCTCAATTTTTACACCAAGTAATTCATGTAAATTCATAGCTGGATCTGCATCTACTAATAAAATTAAATCTTCAGTTTGTTTATCCAGTAAAACTTTAAGTAATAGTGAAGTTAAAGTGGTTTTTCCAGTACCACCTTTCCCTGATATTGAAGCTATGAAAGGTCTTTTCATATATCTTAAAATCCCTATACCATTTACATTTCAGGATTTAAAAACTTGTTTTTTATAATTTTCCTGCTAATTTCCCACCATGTTGGAAATAGATCTTTTCTACCTGGTAATATGAAACCAGCTTGATATTCCTCCATGAAATCTGGATCTAACATTAATTCTATGCTAGCTGTAATTTTTGCAATTCTTTCAGCTTCTTCTCTATGTTTTTTTGATGCAATAGATAAGTATGCACCGCCAAGTGAACCATTCCCTATAAATATTATTTCAGCTTTTACAAATTCTGGTATCATTCCTATAACTATAGCATTATTTATATTTAGATATTTGCCAAAGGCTCCACATATATACACTTTATCTATATCGTACACATTCAACATCATTTTCTTCAATAATATTGATATTGCCGCACATACAGAGGATTTTGCATCTATTAAATTATATATATCTTTTTCCGTTATTACTATCTCTCTATTGGTTGCGGTTTCATTTTGAAATGCAACTATGTATTCATATCCATCATACCCCATTTTAATACGTGAAGATTTTAAATTACTTTTGAATTTCCCCATTGGATCTATTATACCATGTTTGAAGAGTTCAGCTAATAAATCTATGTAACCTGATCCACAGATACCAATAGGTTTTGAATCACCTATAACCTTATATTGTGGTTCTAGAGTTTCAGGTTCTATATCCATACTCTCTATAGCTCCTTCAATAGCTCTAACTCCACATTTAAGTCCCCAACCTTCAAATGCAGGTCCTGCTGGTGCCGTTGTACCTAACATCCAATCTTTACAACCAATAACTACTTCAGTATTAGTTCCTATATCTATTAATAGTGTAGGTTTACTTGAAAAATTCATTTCAGATGTTATTATATCTCCAATAACATCTCCTCCTAGAAATCTACCTACACATGGAAGCACGTAAACAATCGCATTATCATTTACTTTTAACCCTAAATCTTTTGAATTAATTATATACGGCTTTCTACTTACGTTTACCCGCTCTTTAAATGATTTTATAAGGGGACTTGGGTCCAATCCTATAAAAGTATATGTCATTACGGTATTTCCAGCTGTACTTACAATGTATATGTTATTATGATTTATTCCAAGTTTTTTACATATATCGTCAATTATTTCGTTTATTGTTTGAATTATAGCATGTTGTAATTCTCTAAGACCATTTTCTTTTTCAAGTGCATATGATATTCTAGATATTAAATCTTCTCCATATATCAATTGCTTATTGAATTTTGATTCTGTAACTAGAATTTCACTTGTAAATGTATTTATTAATGAAGCAACTATTTTAGTGGTTCCTATATCTATGGCTAACCCATAAATTTCATGTTTAAAATCTCTAAAACTGTAATCTAATACTCTAGATGTATAGGAATCAACTATCAATGTTATTTCTTTACCTATTTCTATTTCATCAATAATTTTCTTTTGAAGTTCATTATCCATTAAATATCTTCTAAACAATTGATTTAAATCTTCTATTTTTTTCATTTTAATTTGGATTTTATGTATATATGGTTCTATAGAAAATTTTGGTAAATTGACATCAATTAATAATTTAGCTTTTCCAATAATACTTTCTGGGGGAATTAGTACTTCAATATCTTCTACGATTTTTGCTAAACAAGCTAATACATACCCCTTGGAAATGTCTTCAGATGATATTAATTCTTTATCTTTAACTTCATGTTTTACTCTACCTCTACTTATAATGACTTTACATTTTCCACAAAGCCCTTTTCCACCACATATACTCCTAATACCTATGTTTGCTTTATGTATAGCTTCCAATATTTTTGTACCTTTATCAATAGAAATTTCAACTTTATATTGTGGAAAGAAAACTTTTACATACTCCATTTTCCCATTAAATTAGCTCTCCATAATCTCTCTAATCTTTTCTGGAGTCCATATTTTCTTAATGAATGATGATATTTCACTTGAATCAGTAGGTCCTACTAAAACTTTCCATTTACTTACTTCTTCCAGTTCCCCAGAAATTCTAGCAGCTTTTCCAGGTATTACTAGTATTCTATGCTTTATTTTTTCTTCAAGATTTTTTTGCTTAATCAATTCCGAAATTTTCTCTCCTGTAAATTTCTTAGCAGCTACCGAGACATCTACTGCTAAACCTTCTGTATCTATAACTATTAGCCATGCATTTATCCCACTTTTCTGTATATCATTTAAAACTATACTGTAGGTTAAAGCATAATTACTTGTTACAAATACTGGTGATGTATCATCTGGACTTCCAATAGTTTTAATCCCTGGTTCTACTGCAACAGGTTTTCTTGGATCTGTATAAAGTTGAAATCTCCAAATAGTTAATGGTAAAAGTGCCCATCCCTCAATTGAATGCATAATTATGAGGTCAGCATACCTCGTCATTAAAATTGTTGATAATATTGTTTCCCACCACATTTTCTGTATTGGATCATCAATTTTACTCGCCCATATTGATATAGGTGTTCCTATGAGAGGATATGTTGAATATTTGTAACCTTCATTTATTGCTTTATATCTTAATTGTGTAAAAGCTTTAATTACATAAGGTAAACCATTTATATTTGCAGGGCATCCGGGATCTAAAGCAACATCTTCCAAACCCACATCTTCTGTTAAAGTCTTCGCAATGGACACTAAAGAGTTTAAATCTCCAGAACTTGATATTGCTAAAGCTGAATTAAATGTTTTAGCTAATTCAACCATTTCTCTCCAATTATCTTTATTAGCTGCGTATATTAGTGGCTTATATTCCGTACTTAAAACTGATAAACCTGCTTCAATTACCCTTGGATTATGAGAACATAATATCAATGGTAATGAACAATTTTCAACAACAGTTTGTACAGTTTTCATGTACTGTTTTTGATCATTAGATACAGATCTAATGGCTATAAGGTCTAGTTTAAGTTGTCTTCCAACATATTCATATATGAAATTTTCAGCAAGATTCAGTCTTTTCATTAGGGTATCTTTATCCATTGAGTCATCTACATCTATTGCTATAGCTGTTGGATTCATATATCTTAGTTCATGTCTATGTAATACATATTTTCCTCCAATTTTCACTATTCTCTTAGGTGATTTTAACATAATTTCCTTAATTGGTGGTGCAACTAAAGACTTTGCTTTTCTATAATTATTTGAGTACTTTTCTTCTAGTAGTGGTGGACATTCCTCAATAGCTGTTTCAAGATTTGAAACTTTAACTGCAAATGCCATACAATTGGCTTCTCCACACTTTCCACAATTAGTTCTAGGTAGTAAATTGTATATTTCTATTGGATTTGGAGGTTTCCACGGCATTTAAATCACCGGTAATTTTTGTGAAACCCAATCTATAATATCTTTAGTAATTGATTTTATTTGTAAAAACATGTTTTCCCTTAATTCTTTTAATGTTTTTAAAGTTGTCGGATGTAGTATCATGAAGTAATCTGCACCTGCAAGAAGACATATTGTACATGTTAATACCTCCCATAATGGACCTCTAATTTCCCTCGGCCCCCAATAGGGATCCATAGTTATCCATGCTTCTCTAGCCCCCCAAGCATTTGAAGCACCAACATTAAATGGATGTTGCAATTCTTCATCTCCTAATAAGGCTGCAAGTCTAGCTCTTTCCATAGCTGTAAACCCGTATTCTGTACCATATCCTATACCTCCAATGTTTAAATCTAATATTATCCTACTCTTTGGTATCCAATCATAAACTTTCCTATTTATTTCTCTAGCTTTATCTAAATCCATAGGTGAAAAATTTATTACTACAGTATCTTTCTTTGCTATATGTTTACATATATCTTCAATTTTCATATCTAAATTTAAACTGTTTAAAACTATTCTCTCCCCTTCAGCAACATCAGATACTTTTTTAAATACTTCAACATCTTTTGTTGGATGACCACATCCACCAACAACAATAGGTACTTTAACTTGTTGTAGAATTTCTTCAATTAATTTAGCGGAATCTGAAGGACATGTATCCTTTATATTTGGATCTGTACTTACTAAATGAACATTTATTGCTTCAGCTTTAAATTCATTAATCCACATTTTAGCCCATTCAATTGGATTATCTAGTACATCTCCAAAAACTTGTCTAACAGCTCTAGGTAATGATATTCTCATATCAAATATATCTCCACCAAAAGCCGGAGGATTTTGAGATACGTATCCATACACATAATAGTATGGTGGCATTGTATGCCCTCCAATGAATATACTTCTATCCCTAGTTCCTCCTTCAGATTTTGTTGCGCCAATCTTTACTTCTACAATTTTCCCTGGAAAATCTATTTTTGGTTCTTCGAACGTAATTTTACTTAATTCCACAATAGCTTTCTCCACCTTTTTAATTACTGGTTTTAATGTTTTGCTAATAACTGGTTGTAATTTTATTTCCATTTCTTCTACATCTATTTCTACATCATGTAATTCAATGAATCCTTTTTCTATAGCTTCCATTATCATCGTTAATAAATTATCCATTGCAGTTTTTTCTTGTGTTTCTTCCTTCCTTTCTTTATTCATTTAATTGACTTCCTCCTTTAAGTTCTTTTAATTATTAATTTTTCAGCTTTAATCTTCACATTTTTGAGAATAAGACTAAATCCACCCATGGTTAATGGTAATTCTGGTAATGTTACTACAGCTTCCGCTTGTGGAGTTGTTGAAATTGCTGGTACAACCTCTTCTACACGTTTTTCTATTGGTGTGGGTGGTGCTTCTACTATTTTCTTTGCTGATGGATGTCCCTTTTCCACAAGGAACTTTTTAAGTTCTTCTATTGTTTTTACTTCTTTTTCTGTTGGAATTTTTTCACGTAAATCTAATGGTATTGCATCTAGAATCTTCTGTTTTAATTCTGATGACATCCATACTATACGATTCCATCCACCATCTGCTTGTAGAAACTTATTAGTTCTCATATATAATACTCCAAGACCATAGAATCCAGCTATTTGTTTTCCTCCACCTGCTGAATCAGCTATATCTCCAAATTTCAATCCTACTGGTGTTACACCTGCATATCCTCTTTGTACAATTCCTAATCCATCAACTTCAGGTACATAAAACGTTACACATTCAAAACATCCACATGAAGTATGTGGATTTTCAAATGCTGAATATAGAGTTATTCTTTGAACTGCACCGCCAGAAAGTTTTCTAACGTTTTCATTAACTCCACTCCACTCCCCTTTTATTGGATCTGTTAACTTTCCTTTATATACTGGAGCTATTGGCCCTTTTGGATCTATTTTTGCAGCTACCATGGCATCTATCCACGTTATAGCTCCACAATTAGAAGGTCTTTCTGGAGTTATAATACATACATGTGTTGGTGCGAAAGATTGACAGAGTCTGCAAGAGTAGAATACGTCTACTTCTTCATCTTTTAATCCAAAAGTTCTTTCATCTCTTGCATTGTAAACTTTTATTGCTTGTTCAAACAATTTTTCAACTATTTGTGGTTCTGTAATAAATGTTACTTGAAACTTTTCTATTATTGGGAATGCTGATTTAAATAGTCTGTATAGCACTGTACCTATATGCTTAAATGAATTTAATCCTTTGCTGAAGGATTTCTTACCAACCCTCAACCATATATCATACCTTTGATTTAAATGCATAAATCCTTGTGTGTAATTACAAAATTCATGTATCCTCCTTTCTATAACACCTTCAGCATCTACAGTTAGATTTCTTCCAGCGACTTCTACTATTATAGCAAGATTATGTGTTCCTCCTTCCTTCAATTCATTAATATCTTGTCCTACAACAATTATTTTCCCATCATCAATTTCCTCAAGATTTTTTACCCTCGCAATTTCAAATTTATGTTTGAGCTTCGGTCCTCCAAATTCCACATGCATATCTTCTCTTCTAATTCTTTGTCCTTCATATTGAGGTCCCACATCTACGGGTATATCTATGAACATACCTTTTTCTGGTGTTGGAGGGACATTATACACCTTTATTATTTCCTTTTTGATTTCTAATGGTTCTAGAATATTTATAATTATACTCATATCTTCACCTCTTCATATACTAATTTCATGTGTATATATTCTTCATTGTACTTTAATTAAATATTTTATTTATAAATTGTTCTCATTGTTTAATTGTAGTTGATTTAATTTCTTCTTCTAATTGACATATATTCTTATACCATACTGCTAATGGAAGTGATGGTAATGTCCATGTTGAATTTGGTTGTGCATATGGTTCTATTGACATAGTATTTAAGTGTTTATGTGCATTATGTTTTAAATGATTCAATATCAACCATTCATAATAATAGTGAAATCCAACGAAAATTGCTAAATTATATTCTAAATTTCTTAATGTTAATCTTTGAATAACTTCTAAGGGGAACATTATTTTATAATTTTTATATCCTTCATCATCTAATCTTCGTGCAATATCTCCACTTGATATTACTACATCCGCTTCTAAATTCAAACTTATACTTATAAGTTTGTCCAATATGTTTTCATTTACAAGTTTCTCTAGTTTACTAAGTTCTGAACCTAGAATCAACATGATCTTTTTATGTTGTTTTATTATGTTTGCTAGTTGTTTCATATTAGATATTACGGTAGCTTTTATAGGTCCTGGAGGTATATCTCCCTTAAGCCAGTACTCCATGCTCATAATCCACTCACCTTCATTTTCTTTACAACCTCTTCTAATAATGTTGGATTTGATACAACTGGCTTCTCAGTCCACCCAACTTCCCTTAACATTTTAAGTACTTCTTCTCTATATGTTATTGGTATATCTGCTTCAGTTCTTATGAATATTGGTATATCTTGTGGTAATTTATCTTCTCCATAAAACTTCTTGTATAATGAAATGTAATTTGTAAGTTTTATAGCTCTTCCTTGTGGTGTATCTGCAGGTCTTATACAAAGTTTTGCTGCCATAGCCATAGCTTCCCCCTTATTTTCAGCTGCATAGAATAAGTGTTCTGGTGCAGGTCCGCCATACACTTTTTCCCCTGTTCTAGCGTCATAAACGTACCAATTACTATCATCATCTCTATTTCCAAGAAGCATTCTTCTATACTTAATTCCATGAGGTCCAACAATTATTGGTACTCCTAAACGCCAAAATCCAGAAGCTATTGCTGCAGCCTTTTGACTCATTGCACCCCAAGCTATTCCTACAGCGCCAACTCTATTAAGTATGTAATCTGCAATTTCAGCATAATTTGCTCTTAAAGGTAATCTTGCAAATATGTTTGCAATTTTTATTGCAGCACCAGCTATATGGGAATTGGCAACACATGAACCAACATTCACTATTCCTCCAGCCGTAAATTCTCCACTAAATTCTTCATATGGTGTTTTTCCCTCTTCATTCTTATACATAGCAATAGCCATAGCTGAGCATCCTGAAGATACAATCATATACCTTCTTGAAGCAAATTCCATAGCCATTTCTGCAACATCATATGCTCCATCAGGCCAATTAGAGCATCCAGCAAAAGCTATTACCCCTGGTATTGTTCCAAGCACTATATCCCTGCCTACAGCTCTTATTTCTGTATCTTGTATTGGTCCTCTACCCACTCTAATCTTGAATACTTCATTTTTCATATCTTTTTCATATGCTTTCAAAATCATATTTAATATTGGTATATTTCTTGGACAAGCTTTTTCACATCTTCCACAAGTAAAACATTTTGCGTATAACGATGATAATTTTGTTAAATTTTCTTTTGCAGCTGTAACTATAGCTTCTGATATTGGTAGATTTTGAGGGCAGTTTCTTTCACATTCTCTACATTTTACACATCTTTTAGCATGATTTATCAGTTCTTCTTGCGATATTAAAGTTTTAAATTTCATTCTCATATTTGCAATTTTCATTGAAGTTTTAACTGCAACTTCAGCCATTACTTCTTCATCGAGAATTAAAGCTCCCTGTATCTTCCCATTAATGAGTTCTTCCACTATTGTATTTGGATCATTAAAAGTTCTATTTGGTAATCCACGACAAGCTTTATCTGATGTTGCTATTAATACAGCACCTATTCTTCTAGCTTCTTCCACTAGATCTGTACGTATACATTGTTCATCTATCACTATAACATCTGGTATACCTGTTCTAATGAATCTTAATTGCCAAGACATTGGTCCAATAATTTTTGCCTTCTTCTTTTCATACCTAGTTATATCATGTGCAGTGCAACATAATCCACATACTTCCACTTCATCTCTAATACCCTTTTCCTCAAGATAATCTATTATTGCTGATGCTGGTATAACGTTATGTCCTATTACCAATATTACAGGTTTTCTTGAATTTATACTTCCTATTCCCAAATCTACTAGTGGAGTTTCTGGTTCTGCTTTTGGGAAATCCAATGTTGATATTTGAATTACATCAGCTAATTCTAATGCTACATGATCAAGCATACCTAAATGAAGAACCTTTGATTCATAATCAATCCAACTACCTTCCTGTCCTGTATGTACACTTGCTAATGTTTGAATTATTTGCCTTTCAACATATTCTAAAACTATTTCTAAATCTCCTAATGTATTTGGTTTTACACCAGTTACAAGCCTTGTTATAGGCATTTCAACATGAACTTGTCCCCCGAGATTTATTGATGTATCTCTTCCATACCTCTTAATTAATTTATCTAAGAATTCTCTAGCATGACTTGTATGAGTTGCTGCTCCTATTGCACATACAAGAGTTACTAACCTCGATTGCTGTTCTAATAAATCTATGCCACAAGCTCCCCTCCTATCTCTAGATAAATCACATTTACCATATGTACATAGACAACATAGATCACAGTATGGTAAGTACAGTGGTTTGTATCTATTTAAGAGTTTATGATCCCATTCCCTTAATGTAGTAATTGATGGAAATGGTGTTGGACCTTGAGGCTCTGCCCACTCTTCTATTACATATCCTACTCTCACATCTAATCCTTTAATCTCCCCAAAAGCACTTTTTAATTCATCTAATTTTATTCTAAAATTTTTGTATGGGATTGACATTCAGAGATCCACTCATCTTTGACTACTATTAATATTTTAATGTAAGTTAAAAACATTATCATGTTGTTTTACAGTAATTTTACAGTAATGTTTGAATTAATATTATTTCTTTTTCAGGAGGTATATAGATAATATTAATTCTTTCAATTCGTTTATAGCTTTTACAGCATCTGAATTTGGTGCATAATCTATTAATGATATTCCAAGTTTATCAGCTTCAATAATATTTTCATCATATGGTATTACGCTTAGAATTATATTTTTTCTAAAGTATCGTTCTATTAATTCTACATCTTTTAAATCTCTAACTTTGTTAGCTACTATAACAAAATCTTTAATATGAATATCTTTGGCAAGTTTTTGCATTTGTACAGCTACTTCTATTGACTTTATACTTGGTTCTGTTATACAAACCATTAAATCTACACCTCTTGTAGCACCTCTACTCATATGTTCTAAACCTGCAACCATATCAAATATGACTATTTCTCCTCTACCTAGAATTAAGTGGGAGAATAATGTTCTCAAAAATGCGTATTCAGGACATAGACATCTAGTTCCACCACTTTTTATTTCCCCAAATTTAATTAAGATTACATTATCTGGACCTTTAATACCAAATTTTTCCACGATATCATCAACTTTTGGATTCATTATATACAATCCTTCCGGTAGCATTGTTCGCGACTTAATGAATTCTTCTTCACTAAATAGAGTTGGAAATTTTTCACTTTCTCTCTTTAGTATTCCTAATGATGATGCTAAATTTAAGCTTGGATCTGCATCAACGGCTATAACTCTATATCCATTTCTTCCAATCAATCTTGCTAAACATGCAGCAATAGTTGTTTTCCCTACACCACCTTTACCCACTATTGTTACCTTCATTTAATCAACCTACAAAACTTTTCTTTTTAAAACAATTTTATGAGATATGAAATCTATGAATTCTATAATTACATTTTCTATCTCGTATTTTCTTCCAGTTATATCTATGAAAATATATGTATCCTCTTTAGGTACTAGTGATATTACATCTTTAATCAAAAGTTCCTCTTTCCCATTAATTCTTACATATACATTTGATTCACACATATTTTTCAACATAATTCATTTCCCCCTATTAATAAACATTGCTTACTCAAATCTAAATTTTCATATATTCTCTTTCAATTTTGAATAATGTGAAGCAAGATTTATCTCTTCACTAGAATATTAATAGAAGTAAATATGATAGAGATTAAGGAGGTGAGTTACGTGAATAAGGGTGTTCTCTATACATTATTAATTGTTATTATTGTTGCCATTAGTTTTGTGTATGTTTCTTTAGGTTTACGTTTTATAGAAACTGAAATTCCTAAAGCCATTACTATTATTGATAGCTTAAATAGAACTGTAACTTTTAAGAATTTGCCTATGAAAATCGTAGTTGCATCTGATACTGGTGGTGTCACCATTGTTGAAATATTATATATGTTTAGAACTTCTGTTGATAAAGTAATTGCCATGGACTCTTGGGGTATACGTAATAATCCATTAATCAATATGCTTGATCCAAATTTGAAAAATAAAATTTTATTTGAGAAAACTCCAACAGTTGAAGAGATAATTAAACTTCAACCAGATCTTGTAATTACGAGAAGTTATATGGCTGCTTCAATTGGGAAACAATTAGAATCTGTAGGAGTTAAATTAATTTATTTAGATTTAGAGACCCCAGAAGCATTTTTTAAAAGTGTACGTATTCTTGGGAAGGTTTTAGGTGAGGAGAATAGAGCTGAAGAATTAGTGAGCTATATGAATGGCATTATAACCGGTATTTCTTCTAGAATTAGTGGTATTCCAAATAAACCTAAAGTCTTATTCTTATGGTATACAGTTAAAGCTTATCGTATACCTGCTTCAGGTTTTCTTCAAAATTTATTAATAGAATTGGCTGGCGGCATTTCTCTTTCACGTGAAGTTAGTGGTATTGGATTTCCTAGAGTTAGTCCAGAACAGATTGTTGTATGGAATCCAGATATAATTTTTGTGACAACATATTCTGATAATCCATCTCAAACTTATGCTGTTAACGCTATATTGAATGATTATAAACTGAGTATGGTTAAAGCTGTAAAAGAAAATAGAGTTTACCCAGTACCTGGTATTGTGATTACGTGGGATGCTCCAGGAACTAGATGGCCTTTATGTATTGCTTATATGGCTTCTATGATGTATCCCAATATATTTGGTGACATTAATGTTGTTAAGAGTTTTGCAGTAAGTTATTATATGAAAATTTACGAAATTTCCCGTGAAATTGCAGAAGCTTTAGTTGAACGTGAATTTAAATTTTAATGAGGGGATTTAGTATTGAATAGATCTATTGCTTTTACATTGTTACTTTCGTTGGTCAATGTTATCTTTATTCTCTTATCAATATTGTTTATTGGTAGATTACCACTAAGTTTATTTGATTGGATTAACTGGTCTTGGAAAGCGCAATTAGCTATGGAGGTTAGATTACCTAGAGTATTATATGCTTCTCTAGCTGGCGCTGCTTTAGGTGTTTCAGGTTCTGTTATGCAATCTTTATTTAGAAATCCTTTAGCATCGCCTGACATCCTCGGTGCATCTAGTGGTTCAGCTTTTGGAGCATCTTTAGGTATATTATTCTTTACTTCAGCTATTTACATTGAGGGCTTCTCTTTTAGTATGGGATTACTTTCATTAATTACAACTATGCTTTTAAGTAGGACATTTAAGTATGGTGATGAAGTTCTTAGGCTCATTTTATCTGGTATAGCGGTTTCAGCATTATTTAATGCTGGGGTAGGATATGTTAAATATGTTGCTGATCCATATAGTAAACTTCCCCATATAACTTTTTGGCTTCTTGGATCTTTCGGTAGAGTTGGTTTTAGTGAGCTTTATATGTTTAGTCCATTCATAGTTTTATCGATAGTGCTTCTTATATTGCTTTCTTGGAGGATAAATGTTTTATCCCTTGGAGATGAAGTTGCTAAAAGCCTTGGTGTTAATCCAATGCTGAATAGACTTATATCCATAGTTTTCTCTGTTCTTTCAGTATCTTCAATTGTATGTGTAACTGGGATAATAGGTTGGCTTGGATTGATAACTCCTCATTTAGTGAGACCCATGGTTGGAGCTGATAATAGGAAAGTTATTGTTAATTCAGCGCTTTTAGGTTCAATTCTTTCAATTATAAGTGATAATATTTCAAGGAGTTTAATAGAAGCTGAAATACCCTTTAATATTATTGTATCCTTTATTAGCATCCCCCTCTTCATCATAATATTGAGAAGTGGTGTGAAAAGTGGCTCCTAACCCAATAGTTGAAATTAAAGATCTACATTTTGCTTATCCTGGTGGTAGAAAGGTATTACATGGTATAAACATGACTGTTAATGAAGGTGAAATAGTTGCAATTTTAGGTCCTAATGCTTCTGGTAAAACTACATTACTTAAGATAATTGCAAAAGTTATAACTACTTCTTTCATTGATATTCAAGTTTGTGGTAAAAGTATAAAGAACTTTGATTATAAGGATTATGCTAGACTTGTTGCATATGTTCCTCAAGAAGAGACAATAACATTGCCTTTTACCGTCTATGAATATATACTTTTGGGTAGAACTCCTCACATAAATTTATTGTTTATAGATCGTAAAGATCATTCAATAGTTGAAAGTGTTATTAATTTGCTTGGAATTGAGCATTTGAAGGATAGACGTGTTTATGAGTTATCTGGTGGAGAAAAACAACTTGTAAGGATAGGTAGAGCTTTAGTACAGGAACCTCGAATAATCCTTTTAGATGAACCTACATCTCATCTAGATTTGAAGAATAAGGTGGGAGTACTTAAGTTAATGCGTGAAGTATCTAGTAATGGTATTACTATAATTTTCACAACTCATGATCCAAATGAAGCTTTAATAGTTAGTGATAGAGTTTACTTAATTAATGAAGGAAAAGTTATAGTTAGTGGTCCTTCTAGTGAAATATTGTCAAAAGATGTAATTAAGAATGTTTATAAAGTTGATGTTATGTATATGAAAAATGAATATGCAACAGCTATACTGCCAATTATAAAGTAAATTTTATAATATCTTCCTTAATCTCACAATTACTACTGGATAATGCTTTATCTTCTTCATATCACTCCATTTTACATCGTTAAAACTCTCTTTACCTAATTTTGTAAGCATTTCCAAAATATTTCTTCCAAATCCAAATCCCATAATCTTATCAGCAAATTTTGTTATTCTAAGTATTTCAGTGAGTTCCATATGTATACCATTATATGCTACTGGCGTTGGATAATCTAAGAATATGTTGTTAAATACTTTGCCCATAATATATCCCAATCCACCTAAATCTATTATACCACGTATACTTGATGGTCTTGTGGATATAGCTATACCATTTATACCTTTAATTTTAAAAGTTCTATCAGTATCTATGATAAGTACATTTACATTTTTCTTTAATTTCTTCGATAATTCAATTTTAATGTTTCTCACTTCCTCTTTTGCATTCCTTATTGGAAGGGAAACGTACATGTAAGGTAGATTTGTTGCATCTATTCCTGCTTCTGAATATGGTTTTAAGAAGTGTAATAAACCTCCATATTTTAACCCCAATTTTTTGTGTTGAGCAACAAGGTTTAAGGGTGTTTCCTCCACAACCTTGATTATCTCTTTAGATTTAAATGTAAATTTCAATACTTTACCCCAAATAAGTTTATTAACAATGTAAGATGCCTTTTTTGTTAATGGATCTACTTTACAAATATCTCTTTCATCATATATATTTCCTTTCGCAACACATAGTGCTTTTTCTGAAATTACTATTATATCTCCATTTTTTACATCTCCTCCATAAACTTTAACTATTTCACTCACTACGTTTGTTTTAGGGTACCAGTAATCAAATGTTCTTTTTAATCCCCTTAAAACATATTTACACTTAAACATCCACGTCATTGTATGTATATCATTCAAATTAATTTGTGTTCTCCATTTTTAATTTGTTTAAATATACATTTCGTTAATTTTATATGAAGTTTGAATTTAATGTATTTCGGTGTCTTTTTGAATTTAAAATTAAATGATGTTATTATTGAAGATACATTTGCAGAAGCTTTCCCCATGTATGCTACAAGAATACTTATTACAGCTATTAATTCCCATTGGGCTCTTATTTCAGCTCGTGTAGCTACTGGTTTTGGTAGTTCTGTAATTGCATGTCCAGGTGAAACTGGTATTGAAGCTTTAGTTTCATCTAAAATAACTCCTGATTTCCGTCCTGGAGTGGTAATACAAATTTACCATAATGATCCAGCAATCCTTAAACTTGTAACATTAACTAGAATTGGTCAATGTATTCTTACAGCCCCTACAACTGCTGCCTTCAATGGTTTAACTAAATCTATTAGGAAGATGAGTATTGGTAAAGCATTAGCGAAATTTGGAGATGGTTTTGAAAAGGAGGATGTTGTGGGTGGAAGGAAGGTTTGGAGGATACCTGTTATGGAAGGTGAATTTGTAGTAGAGGATTATTTCGGTATTGTTAAAGGTGTTGCTGGAGGAAATATATTAATATTAGCTAAGGATGTTGAAGCAGGTTTAAATGCTGCTGAGAAAGCTGTTAAAGCTATACGTAGATATGTAAAGTATGTTATAACGCCATTTCCAGGTGGAATAGTTCGTTCAGGTTCTAAAGTTGGTTCATTGAAATATCCAAAACTTAGAGCTACAACTAATCATCCATATTGCCCAACATTGAAAGGAGTTATTAAAGATTCTCGTCTTCCACCTGAAGTAAATTCAGTTTATGAAATAGTAATAAATGGACTTAGGAGAGAAGACGTGTTAAAGGCTATGGGTATTGCTATTAAAGCTGCAGCAAGTGTTCCAGGTATTGTAAAGATTGATGCTGGTAATTATGGTGGTAGATTAGGTCCATATCACCTATACTTAAAGGAAGCTTTAGAAATTGTTAAAAATATTGAGGTTAAAATTTAATGGAGGTGAATTATTTGTCTGAAAAGGTTGTTAAAATTTGTATATTAAAGCTTGGATGTATTGGTTCAGCGCCATTATTAGAGTATGTATTGGATGAAAGAGCTGATAGAACTGATATTGAGGTCAGAGTTATTAGCGTTGGTGCAAAAATGACTGAAACTCATGCTCAAGAATTAGCTGAAAGAGCTTTAAAAGAGGAATGTGATCTCTATATAATTCCAAGTCCTAATGCTTCTCTACCTGGTCCAGTTAAGGTTAGAGAGATTTTAAGGGAGAAGGGTAAAAGTATTATAGTTGTATCTGATGCTCCAGCTAGGAGGATAACTAAAGAGCTTGATGAAAAGGGCATAGGTTACATAATTGTATTAGCTGATTCTATGATTGGTGCACGTAGAGGATTTCTTGATCCAACTGAAATGGTTATATTCAATGCTGATGTTATTAAAGTTCTTGCTTCCACTGGAGTTATTAGATTATTTCAAGTGGAGTTAGATAAAGTTATAAATGCTTTGAAGAGGGGTGAAAAACCATCATTACCAAGGATAGTTGTAGATAAAGAAGTTGCTACAATGTACGCTGAATTTAAGAATCCATATGCTAAAGCTAAAGCTATGGCTGCGTATGAAATTGCAATAAAAGTTGCTGATCTCACTGTGGAGGGATGTTTTAAGATTAAAGAACGTGAAAGATATCTACCAATTTTAACTGCAGCACATGAGATTATGAGATATGCATCTATATTAGTTGATGAAGCACGTGAAATAGAAAAGTATGGAGATACATTGGTTAGGACTCCACATGCTTCTGATGGTGCTTTATTATTCAAGGAGAAATTGATGGAGGAGGCTCATCCTCGATGAATTTAAATTCCAATATTTTTTACTTAGTGACTGGTAGAACTTTAGCTCAAGGAGTATCTATGGAAAGTGAAGGTAAGTTAAGTGATAAGTATTTTCAAGCTGTTGCACTTTTGGAAATGAATCCTGACGATATAAGTAGACTTGGAGTAGTTGATAGAGTTAAAATCATAGGTAAAGATGGAAGTGTTGTGCTTCCTGTTAAAGCTAATAGTAATATATCTAATGGAACTATATTTGTACCTATGGGTCCCTGGATTAATTTCATAATGTCTTCATTAACTGATGGTACTGGTATGCCTAGTTTAAAGTCTATCAAAGTATTTGTAGAACCCACTAATGAAGATGTTACATCTTTAAATGTAATCTTAAAATCTCTTGGTGTAAAGGGATTAGAATATTTCCCAATGGATAGACCTGTTAAAACTGGAGAAAAGAAAGTTTTTGAAAATATTCCATGTCCATTTTGCGGTGATTTATGTGATAATCTTAGAATTGAAGCTGATGGTGAAAAAATTTTAAGGAATATTGGTGGTTGTGCTATATCTATTGCAAAATTCCTTAATTATGATAAGCATAGAATAATGAAACCATATATTAGGAAAAATGGTAAACTTCTTGAAATTGATTTGAATAAAGCTATTGATGAAGTGGTAGAAATTCTTGTTAAAGCTAAATATCCTCTATTTTATGGTTGGGCTAATACATGTAATGAAGCTGTAGAACTTGGTGTTGAATTGGCTGAAATTACACGTGGAGTTATAGATAATACAAGTACAGTATGTCATGGACCTACAATTCAAGGTATTCAAGAGATAGGTTCTGTTAGAACAACTTTTGGAACTGTTATACAATTAGCTGATTTAATAATTTTTTGGGGTTCTAATCCTTCTCATGCACATCTTAATCATTTTACAAGATTGATAATGCGTACTGGAAAGTATGTTAAAGGACGTGAAGATAGGAAGATCGTAGTTATTGATGTTAGGAAAACCCCTATAGCTGAGAGGTCTGATTTATTCATTAAAATAGAGCCTGGAAGGGATTTAGAACTTTTAACAGCACTTCATATGGCTATAAAAAATCTCGAAATAGAAGTGCCAAATGTAGCTGGAGTTTCAAGAGATAAAATCTTAGAGTTATCTGAAATGATGACTACAGCAAAATATGGAGTTATATTTGCTGGTGTAGGAGTTACTATGAGTGGTGCAAAACATAAATTTACTCAAGAATTAATAAGATTTGTTCAAGAATTAAATGAATGGACTAAATTTGCTATAATACCTATGAGAGGTCATTATAATGTTACTGGTTCTAATGAAGTCATCCTTTGGCTTACAGGTTATCCATATGCTGTAGATTTCTCAAGGGGATTCCCCAAAATGATTCCAGGTGTAACTACGGCTGTAGATATACTTTCAAATGGTGATGTTGATACTGTTTTCATAGTTGCAAGCGATCCTGTAGCTCATCTTCCACGTAAAGCTGTTGAACATTTATCAAAAATACCTGTTATTGTAATGGATGCTAAATGGTCTTTAACAACATTATTCGCTGATGTAGTACTTCCAGTAGGATATGTTGGTATAGAATGTGAAGGTTCCGCTTACAGAATGGATGGTATCCCAATAAGAATGAAGAAAGTGGTTGATCCTGCTCCAGGTATTCTTTCAGATTTTGAAATTTTATCTATTATTTTAAGTAAATTGAAGGAGAAGAAGGAGGTAGGTGCATGACTCAAATATTAATAAAGAATGGTATTGTTTACGATCCACTTAATAATATTAATGGTGAAGAAATGGATATAGGAGTTAAATATGGGAAAATCGTTGATCCCTCTAAAATTGATATTAATAAAGCTGTAGTTGTAGATGCTAAAGGTAAGATTGTAGTTTCCGGTGGTATAGATATACATTCACATATAGCTGGTCCTAAAGTTAATATTGGTAGACTTATTAGACCTGAAGATCATTATTTAACAAATATCCCTCATAAACTACCATATAGAAGAGCTGAAACTGGTCTTACAGTTCCAAATGTTTTCAAAATTGGGTATGAATATGCTAGAATGGGATACACTTTTGTAGCTGAACCTGCTACACCACCAATAAAAACTAGACATACACATGAAGAATTGAATTCTATTCCAATAATTGATAAAATGGCATTTGTACTCGTAGATTCCAATTGGATATTATTGGATTTAATTCAAGAGGGTTTAAGAGATATTCTTTCAGCATATTTAGGTTGGTTATTATATGCAACTAAAACTTATGCTTTAAAAATTGTTGATGCAGGTTCTGATATGGCTTGGATGGTTAAAGGTATTGGTTTAGATATAGATGATCAACTTCCAGGATACAATTTAACTCCAAGAGATATAATTAAATCTGTTGCTGAATCTGCTCAATTATTAAATGTGCCACATAAAGTTCATGTACATTGTAATAGGCTTGGTTATCCTGGAAATTATCTCACAACTATTAAAACTATTGGTTTAACTGGAGCTATAACAAGAGTTTCAGAAGAACCTGCATTACATATTACACATGTTCAATTTACAGGTTATAAAGGTGATTCATGGAATACATTAGAAAGTGGGGGAGAATATATAGCTAAAGAGCTGAATGCAAATCCATATGTTACTCTAGATATAGGTCAAGTAATTCCAGGTAGACCTGCAACAACCATGACTGCAGATGCACCATTTGAGTTTGTACTATACCATCTTACACGTTGGAAGTGGAGTACTACTGATACTGAGATTGAAGCTTCTTCAGGTGTTGTTCCATATAAGTACCGTAAAAAAAGCTATGTAAACACTATACAGTGGGCTATAGGTCTTGAAGTAATATTGTTAGCTAAGGATTTATGGAGAGTTTTCTTAACTACAGATCATCCTAATGGAGGTCCCTTTGTAGATTACCCGATTTTGATTAGTTGGCTTATGAGCCGTAAAGCTAGAGATGATTTCATGAAACAATTAAATAAGAAAGCTTTAAAGAGATGTGTATTACCATCCATTGATAGAGAACTCAACCTTTACGAAATAATTGCCATGACTAGATCTTATCCAGCAAAACTATTTGGTTTAGATAAGATTAAAGGTCATTTAGGTGAAGGTGCTGATGCTGATATAGCGATATATGATATTAATCCAAGGGAAATCGATTTCAGTAGAGATTATGAAAAAGTTGTTAAAGCCTTTAGAAAAACTTACATGACTATAAAAGATGGTGAAATAGTTGTGAAAAATGGTGAAATTGTTAAAACTATTTATGGTAAGAACTTTTATGTAAAACCCGAGATACCTGAAGATATAACTAAGGAATTATATGAAAAGTTGAAATTGATGTTTAAACAATATTATTCTATAGCTCTTGAAAACTTCATAATAGATAAACGTGAATTAAAAAATCCTATGGAAATTACCATTAAAACTTATTTGAGGTGATGAAGATGAGCACTAAATACACTTATATCTTTAAATTAAAAAGGGCATCTATTGTACCAATAGATGTAAGAAATATTTCTCCAGATAAATTTATTGGCAAAAGTTTAGATGAAATTAAGAAATTTAAAGTTTTTGAGGGTGGTAGAGAAGCTACTATTGAAGATTTATTTGAAGTGGATGGTCCTGCATCGTCACCTAAAGATGTTAACAGTATAGAAATTATAGTCAATGGTTTTAACACTAATAAATTGAGGTATTTAGGTTATAAAATGAATGGTGGTAAAATCGTTGTTAAAGGTGATGTTGGACATTTTATAGGCTACAAAATGTCTAATGGATCAATAACTGTTGAAGGTAGAGCTGGAAGTTATATTGGTGCAAAAATGAAGGGTGGAAGTATAGAAGTCTTTAAAGATTGTGGTGATTGTATTGGCGGAAAACTTCCTGGAGAAAAACTTGGTAAGGGGATGTCTGGAGGTTCAATAGTCATACATGGTAATGCTGGTTCACAGGTGGGTGTTGGTATGAAAGGTGGGAGGATTTTAATTGATGGTAATGTTGGTATGCTTTGTGGATCGTATATGACTGGAGGTACTATAATTGTTCGTGGTAATTGCCACATATATCCAGGTTCTAGAATGATTGGTGGAAGAATTATCATAGGTGGTCGTGTTGAAGGTATTCTTCCAAGTTTTTATGTTGATTCCATAGTTCCATCAATAAAAGTTAGAGAAGTTGTTTTTCCAAAACCTTTCATGGTATTTATAGCAGATGTAATTGTTGGAGGGAGGGGAATGCTATATATATCCCTACAAGATAATGAAGAATTGTTGAAACCATATAAAGAAGTTATTAAGGAGGTTGTAGAAATTGAGTAAATCTATGAATAAATTAGCTGTAGAGATTGTAATGGATGCTCTTAAGAGGGAAAAGGAATTACAGATAACTTCAATGAAAATTGGTGGAGCTACAATTATCGATATGGGATTGAAAGCTCCTGGTGGATGGGAAGCTGGAATAATATTGTCTAAATTGTGTTTAGGTGGATTGGGAGAAGTTAAATTAACCAGCTTTAATATAGATTCCATTGCTTTCCCAGCTGTTCTAGTATATACTGATTATCCTATTGAATCATGTATGGCTTCGCAACTTGCTGGGTGGAGAATAAAGGTTGGAGATTTCTTTGCTAATGCTAGTGGACCTGCTAGAGCTCTTGCAAGAAAACCTAAGAAATTGTATGAAGAATTAGGGTATTCTGAAGTCTCTGATGAAGCTGTTTTAGTTCTTGAAACCGAAGCTTTTCCTACTGAAGAAGTTGTTAAATTTATAAGTGAATCTAGTGGTGTTAAACCTGAAAATCTATATTTAGCTGTTGCTTCACCAAGTAGTATTGCTGGATCTATACAGGTAAGTGCTAGAATTGTTGAAACTGGTATACACAAATTCCATGTATTAGGTTTTAAAATAAAGAATATAAAGTATGGATTTGGCGTATGCCCAATAGCACCACCACATCCAAGTTCAATGGTTATGCTGGGTAAAACTAATGACATGCTATTATATGGAGGTTCAACATTTTATAATGTGGATTTCCCAAACGATGTTGAACTTAAAGAATTCGTAGATAAATCTCCTAGCTCAACATCAAAAGATTATGGTAAATCCTTTACAGAATTAGTATTACAAGTGGGAGTTGACTTCTTATATAAACTTGATCCAAGTGTTTTTGCCCCAGCAGTTGTCATGGTATGCAATATTAAAACTGGGTCAATATTTAAGGCCGGATACATAAACTATGAAATTTTAAAGAAGGCCATTGGATTATAGCCTAATACACTCTAATACCATATTTTTTTACTTTCTTGCTTTTTCAATTACATATTTCACTATTTCTCTAGCTATATCCATATCTGTAACAACACTTTGCAATCCTTTCCATCCAGGTTGACTATTTACTTCAAGAATGTACGGTGAATCCTCTATAACTACAATATCAACACCAGCAATATCACACTCTAAAATTTCAGTGGCTTTTATAGCTAATTCTTCTATGTTTGGTTCAAGTTTATTTATTCTTTGAGGTACAGCACCTTGAGCTATATTCGTTTTCCACATACCTCTTGGACCTTTACGATACATGGCTGCAATAACTTTCCCTCCAATAATGAATGCTCTTATATCTACTCCTCCATGTGGTAGGAATTCTTGTATGTATATGGTGTGTCCAACAAATGAGAGAGCTTTTATTACTTCCCATAATACATCTCTATCTCTAAGCCTTATTCTTGTACTTCCATGACCTCTAGATCCAAACATTGGTTTTATCACCACATATGGACTCTTTAGTAAATTTAGATTTTTAATAGCTATATTAGATCTTTCAGTTACAATAGTTTTTGGTACTGGTAAACCATGAATTTTTAATGTGTAAAGTGCTCTAAACTTGTCAACACATTTTTCAATTGTTGAAGGTTTATTTATTATTGGTATTCCCATTTCCTGTAATGCATATAGTATGTCTATTCTCAATATTGCTTGATCTAAACTCATTCTACCAAATGGTCTCACTATTATTGCTGAAACATCTCTAATTAAGTTTATATTTTTTGCAAATATCTGTATACTTTTATCGCTTATAAATGATAAGATATCTCTAAATTTAAATGGAAATGGTGTACAACCTATTTCTTCTATTGCCCTCATAATGTTACGAGAAGACCAACTATTAGGATTTCTAGTTATTATACCAATTATCATAAATTATCAACCCATAAAATTCAAGAGAATTATCACATGTAAAATATTTATTTTTATACTTTAAAATTAAGCGAATTAAAGTTTTAATAATGTTTAAAGGTTTAGAATTTATTGTGAGCAATTTGAATAGAGGATTTAGGGATAGAGATTTCATAGAATCAATAGATGGTTTAATTTTTTGCGTTATAGGATGTGTTCATCCTAGAGATCATGTATTAGCATATTTGAAGTACGTACCCCACATGGAATCTCCTATAAGGGTGAAATGGTCTAGAAGTGGTGTTTCATACGGTAGAATACTACCATACTATAGTGCTATGGGTGTTAGAGAAACCATGAGCTTTTTGAAAAAGAATTATCCACAATATATAGTGTATGATGTTTTTAGATCTATTGAATTAACAGAAATTCCTAAGGAAAAAGTAAATTTTCATTATAAACCTGAAGAAAGACTTAGAGAATTACTTATTTCACCTAAAGATCCCTTAGAAGAATTAGCTAGAGAGCTTGTAACTAGAATTTCAAGTGAATCTGGTGTTGATTTAAGTTTTCTAGGAGTAACAGGATCGATACTTTTAGGTATACATAATACACTATATTCCGATATAGATTTAATAGTTTATGGTTATTCAAATGCAATTAAGGTTCGTAATACATTAAAAGCATTATATGAAGAAGATTCCAATTTCTCTCTTCCAAAAGGTGAAATTCTTTATTCTTGGGCAAATGATATAATTAAAATACATCCATTAAGTCTAAAAGAAGCTCTACTTCTTTACAGCAAGTATAAGTGGAATAGAGCTTTGTATAGAGGTAGACAATTTTCTGTTCATCCAGTAAAATTAGAACATGAAGTAAGAGAATATTGGGAAGAAGTTTTCTACAAACCTATTGGAGTTGTAACGATTAAAGCAAAAGTTATTGATTCAACAGATTCCATATTTATACCAGCTACGTACATAATTGATAATGTTGAAATTATCGAAGGTAATCTTCCTCCTAAACCAATAGCAAAAGTAGTGAGTTATGAAGGATTATACATAGATTTAGCTAATCCTGGTGAAGAAGTAATTGTTAGAGGGAAATTAGAAGAAGTTAAAAATGTTAAAACTGGTGAACATTATTGTCAAGTAACTTTGGGTTCTTTTGAAGCTGGTGGTAGAGACTACTTAAAACCTGTAAAATGGTTTGAAATTAACGTTCTTTAGCTATAATTTCTTCAGCCAATGCAAGTTCTTCTAATGTATTTATATTAAAGAATTCTTTCTCTGGATTCAATGCAAGTTCATATACATCTACATATCTCGTTTTTAAATTTTTAAGTAGCAATTGCACCCTATATTCATTTTCAGATATAACTTTCTTTAAAGCTTCTATGAGTGGATTCCTAAGATAAATTGCTATAAGTGGTTCAAGATATCCATTAGGCCATATGGGTACAACAGCTTCATAATCCTCATTTAAATAAGTACTCATTTTAATGAAAACACTTGAATTTATGAATGGTGTATCTGATGGCACAATAGCTATTTTTTCATATTTAGAATTTAAAGCTCCAGCATATATGGCTGCTAATGGTCCTTCTAGTGATGGTATATCAAAAACATATCTAACGTTGAAATCTAATTCTCTAATTAATAGTTCTTTTTGCCATTCTTCACGAACCACTATCAATATTTCATCAAATACATCAATTATTTTCTCTAGGATAATTTTTATCAATGGTTTCCCATGAATTTTAAAAATGGGCTTATAACCTTTCATCCTATTTCCAGAACCACCTGCCAAAACAATTAAACATACATCCATATATTTCCCCTAAATTGTTAATACAGCTTAAACTCTATTTTAGCAATTAATAATTCAATTTATGTTTATTGATATTTTTTATTGATAAAAAATTTTATTTATTTTGTTTAAAGTGTACTAGTACTTCTGAAGCTGTAATTTCTAGAGCTGCCTTTTTATCTTTCCCTATAGGTGATCCAAGTACCAGTTGTGTTACTCCTTTCTTAATAAGTTTATCTATCATTTCAATACATTCTGATGGTGTTCCAGTAATTGAAAATGCATTTATCATATCATCAGTTACAGCTGAAGCTGCATCTTTGAATTTCCCTTTAGAAAGGTTATCTCTTATGATATTAACTTTCTCTACGTCTATTTCATGTCTCTTTAACACATCTTCTCCTGCTCCTGCAACTATAAATGCTACTACTGGTCTTACATTTTTTATAGCTGTAGTTTTATCTTTATCTATTGAGAAACTTGTACAAGCAACTATATCTAATTTATTAAATCTATCTCCAGCTGCCTTCTTGATAATTTTAATAGCATAATCGTAATCCTTTGGATGTGAAGCATTTATTAAAATACCATCACCTATCGATGATGCTAAAGTAAGCATTTTAGGACCTTGAGCACCTATATATATAGGTATTTCATGAACTGGTTTATAAGTTAAAGCTGCTCCTCTACTTTTAACAAACTCTCCCTCAAAGGTTACCACTTCCCCTTTAAGTAAACGTCTAATAATTTCCACACTCTCCCTTATAACTACTAAGGGTTTTCCCCAATCAATAGCCATTTTCTCTAAAGTTGCTCTATCTCCTGCTCCAATACCTAGAATTGCTCTCCCACCTGAAATTTCATCAACTGAAGCTATAGCTGAAGCTGTCCATAATGGGTTAACTACGTATGGATTCACTACACCAGTTCCAATCTTAATATTCTTAGTATTCAAAGCTATAGACGTTAACGTTACATAAACATTCCTATTATTATAATGATCCGTTACCCATATCACGTCAAAACCAAGATTTTCTGCATGCTTAGAAACATCAACAACATCTAGTATTGGAGTTACTGGAAGAAGTTCTAAACCAAATTTTACATTACTCATTTAAACACCATTATACCATGTTTAAATACATTGCTTAAAACTTTTACTACTTTAAAATACATGTTTTTGCAAAACAATCTTTTACATTTTAATGATTGGTAATTATAGTAGTAATCCTATTAGCATAAGGTAATATTCCTTTTGCACCATACTAGTTTTAGATTTCCTCCTTGTTTAACGTTGTCAAATTTAAAATTTATAATTCCTGGAGTTACAAATTCATTTAAAATAGTTATTTCATATAGGAATTCAGCTTCTTTTATCATGAAATTGAATCATATATGAAGAGCACTTGGTAAAAGTAACGTAATTAATAGTTTAATTCTTGTTTTGGTGAATTAAACATTGAAAATTTAATTTCAAGGAACACATTTATCTTGAATTCAGAATTCTATAATTCTACATTTATATTCACTAGAGATTTTTAGTATATAGTATTTCCAGATGATGAAGGAGGTTTATCATTTACATTTATGGTAAAATCCAAATTTAGTTAAGTAATAAAAGATTTAGGGGAATGAATATAACATGGAAATTAATGTAAAAATTGTTTGCTTATATAATCTTGTTAGCTTCAACACCTGTCTTAATCAATAAATTTTTAACTCCAATACAAATAAGGTCAGAGAGTTCACAAACCATGATTTAATATATTTTACCACGATCGTTTTATCTACAATTCTAGAGCTAAAGCTATCTGTACCTTAAGTGAATTAGGATTTATATAGAAAGGCATTATTCAATTTATTGTTGTTAATTGCTTTAACATCCCTAGAAATGTTCCATCTAATAAATATATTTCTGCTTCCTCTATACTTATACTTCCAGATCTTAATATTGGACCCATAAAATCTTTTAATGCTTCATCTTTAGAAATCGAAATCCTATTTACAGCTCTTCCACCTAGGAAATCATTAAATGATGGCATTACAATTAAATTTTCAACTTTAGGTTTAATTGAAAATTCATCTATTAATATTCTATCAATTTCTTCATCACTTTTAAACTTAATTTTATACTTTTTAAACATAGCTTTAACTAGAATCTCCTTATTACATGGAGCTTTAACCCAAATTTGACTAGTTACTTTATATCCCATACAATCTCTAAATACTACTATTGGATGTATGTGTCCTATAATCATCGTTCTACAATTTAAAATTCTTATATCAGGCCATGCATGACCATGAAATAAACCAATATCATCAATTATTATCCCTTGTTGAGGCTCTAATTTTACTCCTTCTGGAATTAATATATTTATATCTCCATCATGATTTCCAGGTATTATTACTACATCTTTCACTATTCTCTTAACGTTTTCTAGAAATCGTGGCACTTCACGCCATTCTTCTAAACCTATTTTCTCAATTGTATGTTTAACATCTCCAAGTATTATTAGGCACTCTGGGTTCTCAATCTGTATTATTTCTTCTAATTTCTTTAATAGTTTACCTGTTTGTGAAGGTATGTGTATTTTATTTTCAGCTAATGATGCCTCCCATCCTATATGGGTATCCGATATTACTAATACTTTACCTCTCTCAGCAGTTGTTATTGTTAAAGCTGCATAGGGGCTTACTGGTTTAATCAAATTTAACACCGATCGATAATCATTTAATTGAAGTTTATTTTTCTAATATTATTTCACTTACGTTCAAATTTAATCTTCTTTACTAATTCCACTCTTTTACAGTATGCACATAACCCATTAGCTGATGGAAAACCACATTTTTCACATGGAATAAATTTTTCTCTTTCAATTTTTCTTTCTATCATTGGTATTAGATTTAAGAAACCACTTAAAATTTGATATTTTATGTTAGGGGCTTCCTTAGCTAAATCCTCTATCAATTTAGTAGTTTTTAAACTTACAGCGCCTTTAGTATATGGGCATTCTTCTTCTACAAATGGTATATTTGAATATATGCAGTAGAGCATATTTTCAATACTTGAAGTTTTTATTAATGGTTTAACTTTTATTGGCATATTTGGAGTTAATGGTGGTAAAACAGGTTTCATTTTTACCAGTAAATCCCATCGTTGTGATAAGAAATTTGATAGCATAAATGTTATTATATCATCCATATTATGTCCCGTTACCAAAACATTTGCTTTAATTTTAATTGTTATTTCATCAAATATATGACGTTTAATAGTTCCACAAACAGAACATATTTTATTTCTAAATTTTGTTTTCTTAAAATCATCAATGCTAATTTCAAGTTCTTTTTTTAAATCATAAACATATAATTCCACATTAAGTTCTTCAGTTAACATTCTCACCTTTCTTTCACAGTCATCTGAGTAGTCTTTAATTCCAAGGTTTACATGTATTGCCATCATCTTCACATTTTGATATGCTTGTTTTAATGCGTGAAGTAATGCTGCGCTATCTTTACCTCCTGAAACTGCAATTGCTAATAAATCGCTATCTTTAAACATCCTATAATCTTCTATAGTCCTTTTTAATCTATTGATGTAGAATTCTTTAAAACATTTAGGACATAGACTCACTTTCATGTATGGTACGTGAACTTTTGCTTCATTTACATGGCATTTACCACAATATTTTATTATCAATAATTCTTCACCTAAAACAATTTATTCATTTATGTAAACGCCAATATATCCATTTGGAATTAAACTTGTAACGAGCATAACTTCATTTATATCTCTATGTTCCTTCCAAGTTCTAGATTTTCTATTTTTATCTTCAAGCCAGAAATTCTCAATTTTCTCTGCTATTGGAATATACGATGAAATTAACTTTACTAATGATTTAACTTCATCAACATTCAATACTTCATTTTTATCTATTAATTCCCTCATTTTAACTGTAGCCTTCAATCCTATTGATAATCCAAATTCTCTAAATGGAAGTCTATATTGTGCTGGTAGACTAAATACTCCCTCCCTCAAATATACTTCTAGACTTATATAAGCTGCTTTAAGCACCTTCAATAATAGTTCAATATCTATAGAACTTCCAATAGATATAAGTTCAGCAACTTTATATGCAGATGAAAGTAATTCCCCTATTCCAAGTGGATCATTTGTAACCCAATATTCTTCAGATTTCATAATTTCAAATATATCCTTTATTTCTTCTTCAAGAATTGGAAGATCTTTTAATTTTAATGACAAAATCTGAATTTCATTATATGTGATATATCCATCTAATGGATCATGTTGACCCATAGATTCCACTAATGCTCTAGTTAAATCTATACTCATCTTCCAATATATCTTTCTCTTCCCCTCTGGAGTTGTATATGTAAAAGCTGAATGAGCCTTTTTAGCAAGTTCAATAGCCCACGCAAGATATTTTTCATCTTTAGTAACTATGAAAACCTTATTTAATGTATGCATCCATTTTGTTAGATAATGATAGTATTGTCCATCTCTATCCCACTCTAAATTCCAATCTAATGGTTCATCATGTTTCCTCTCAGGCAATTTCTTACCAATTCTTAAACCACCAATTGTAGGATGTTTTTCAGCTTCTTCATTACTAAGTCCACTAATCCATCCAACTCTGCCATCATCTCCACGATGTTTACCTAGTACATGATGTACTTGATCAATCAATTTTAATGCTAAATCCAAATATTTTTCATTATTAGTAAACTTATGTAATGCTAGGAAATTGCATACTGCAAATGCATCTGTCCATAAATAACGTTTAGGTTTCTCTATTCCAATTAAACTTGTTCTATTAGCAAAATCCATTAAAATTTTACAAGCAATATCTATTCTATCCTTTGATATCATTATTTACCATGAATAAGTTGAGTATAACCTACCATTAAAATTTTCTAATTTCGATAATTTTAATCATTATAGTAATAAGTATCACAATTTATTACAATTTTTTCTAAACGTTTGAGGTGAAGTGTAGTAATGATGTTACTTAGTTTTAATTACCTTGTACCTTAATGAATCGTTGAAAATTGTGATGAAAAATATATTATTTAGAATGGTACTGAGAATCTTGATATAATTCTAATAATATCTCTTAAAATCTTTTCTTCATATTCTTTAAAGTGTTTTGCTAAATCTCTTGTAGTAAATATTCCATATATTATTCCGCCCCTTACTACTGGTATCCTTCTTAAATCATATTTAACCATTAAATCAACTGCTTCATCTAATGTTGCATCTGGATCTATAGTCACTATTGGTTGACTCATTATTTCTTTAACTTTAATTTTTGATGGATCTTTCCCCAAAGCCATAACCTTAAATACGAGATCTCTTTCAGTAACTACACCCACTGGTTTATTCTTTTCTAAGACAATTAAATATCCACTATTTTTCTCTAACATATTTTTCGAAGCTTCTAAAGCTGTACTTTCAGAATCTATGGTATACACATCTTTCCTCATATAATTCTTAACAAGATATGACATAAATAAGTCTCCAAAAAGTAACATTTAGTTAGAATTTAAATACTTTATTAAAATTATTAAAATTCTTCTCTTTTTAAAGATGGTTTTGAAATGTAATGTTTAAAAATTCTTTTTAAGTGAATCTTATATTTTTTATTATGTATAAATGTTCCAGTATTTGGATTTTCCTCTCAATAGTGCATTTTATAAATGATTTCATAACTTCATTAATCCCAGCCATTATAATTACCTTAAAGTATGAATGGAATTTAAGCTATTTTGATCAAGGTTTACTAATGACAGCTTCAACTATATTTATGGTTTTATTACAAGTATTCACTGGTTATTTAGCTGATAGAATTCATTTTTCAAAAATCATTTTTCTTTGTGTTTTTATGCTTGGTTTTGGAACTTTATTAATGGGTTTATCTTTTGATTTTAAATTTTTCCTTATCTCAGTGTGTATTATGAGTTTTGGCGCATCTTTTACCCATCCAACAATATACTCCATGACTACAAATCAATATGTTGACTTTAAAGGTAGATTTTTGAGTTTTGTAAGTGCTTCTGGAGATTTATCTCTTCCAATAGTTTTCGCCCTTACCGAATTTCTATCTGAAGCAACTAATTGGCGTTTTACATTACTATCATATGGATTTACAACGATTATTCTTAGTGTAATTCTCAAATACTTCACTTCAAATATCGTTGTAAAATCTCAATTTCAATATAAACTTAAACTTAACTTTAGAAGTATAATCGAAATTCTGAAGGTAATTTTCATTCCCCTTACTATCTTGAGTGTAATGGCTGCTTGTTATAGAATAACGTTAACTTTTACAACAACATATCTCAATTTCATTGGCTTAAGCAAAGGACAAGCAAACTATATATTTGCATTAACGCTTTTCGGAGGATTCTTAGGACCTACACTCACAGGTTTATTATTTAAATCTGGAAGTGAAACTAGAGTTATTATCTTTGGATTGTTTTCCATGTCTATTTTTTCACTTCTAATAGCATTTACTAAGAGTATTCCATTAACAATACTACTTCTTATTTTCCTATTGATGTTTATGCTTGGTACTTGGCCTTTAATTTACTCAATTGCTTCAAGTAATGCTTTAAAGGGGGTGATGGGTTTAACTTATGGTGTTTTATTAACTTCTTCGTGGTTCTTTAGTTCAATAGGACCAATTATAGTTGGATTCTTAGCAGATCTATTTGGAGTTTGGATAATTTATTTAATTATGTGCTTATTATTTATGTTTGCTGGGTTAATATCTTTAAAATTCCATTTTAGATAAATTATTTTACAACATTTGACTTAGAAGATTTAGTGATTTAAATGCCTTCTAAACCTATAATAACTCTATTAACTGATTTTGGTTTAAAAGATTCATATATTGCTGAAATGAAAGCAGTTATATTTTCAATATGTCCTGAAGTTAATATAGTTGATATATCACATTCTGTGGAAAAATTTAATATTCGTATGGGTGCTTATCTCCTTACTAGAGCTTCAAAATACTTCCCAAATGGAACTATTCATGTTGCTGTAGTGGATCCTGGGGTCGGTGGATCTAGGCGTCCAATAGTAATTGAAACTAGTAGAGCTTTATATGTAGGTCCAGATAATGGTATTCTAATTCCATCAGCAATGGTTGATGGAATTAAACACATCTATTTAATTTCAAATGAAAAGTATATGCTCAGAACTATTTCAAGGACTTTTCATGGTAGAGATATTTTTAGCCCTGTTGCAGCATATTTAGCTATTGGGGTTCCACCATCAGAATTTGGACCTGAGATATTTGATCCAGTAATTCCAGATTTTGCTAAACCTATTGTTAGGGGTAATTCAATTGAAGGTGAAGTTATATACATTGATGATTTTGGTAATGTGGTTACAAATATTTTTCATGAACATTTAAATTCAATTGGTATACATGATGGTGATGTGATAAGTATCATTATTAACAATAGATGTTTGATATTTAGGATGTGTAAATCTTATTGTGAAGTTCCAATTGGGCATCCACTTGCTATAATTGGTAGTGGTGAGCAACTTGAGCTATCTATTAATCAAGGTTCAGCAGCTATATTTTTCAAAATTAGTATTGGTGATAAATTGATTTTACGAAAAGCTGTTAATAGTTAATTTTTTATCTTCATTGATTACTTTAAGTTATTTAATTATTTTGGTGTTGAAATTTGGAGCGTAAGGTAATACTCCTCTGTCTAGCTGTAGTAGTTATGATGGTTATAAGCATATATCAATATTCGTGGTCTTTATTTGCAGATTCAATTATAACGGTTTTCAAATGGGATTCCGCTATTGTTGGTTTAGCTTTTACAATATTCACTTATACTTCAACTTTCATTCAACCTTTTTCAGGATTTCTAGCAGATACTTATGGTGCAAGGAAAATAGCTGTAATCGCATCATTGATCTGTGGTTTTGGCTTTATATTTTCATCATGGCTTTCATCACCTTGGCATTTATACTTATCTTATGGTTTTGGAGGTTTAGGTGTAGGTGTGCTTTATGGAATTTCCACAGCATTAGCTATTAAATGGTTTCCTGAAAGACGTGGTTTAGCTACCGGAATAGTTGTATTTGGTTTTGGTTCTGGTACTGCAATATTCAATTTAATTATTCAGTGGATGATTGAAAATCGTGGTTTAACATATACCTTTCAATCTACAGGTATCATCATATTAATTACAACTTTAATAGCTTCATCTATGTATTCTTATCCAACATCCTCAGATAAAGTTAAAGTGAGAAAATCTACAAGTAAAGATTTTAAACCTTTAGATATGGTATTAACTTGGCAGTGGCCTCTCATATACTTCTCTTTCATCTTCACTGTAGCTATAGTATTGATTTTTGCAGCTCAACTTAAAATGTTTGCTAAATCTCTCAATATTCCTAGTGAATATATAAATTTAGCATTGATAGTATTTCCAATTGGTAATGGTTTAAGTAGAATTATTGCTGGAGCTTCTTCTGATGTTCTTGGTAGAGTTAAAGCTATGTTCATATTTTATATGTTACTTGGAGCATCAACTTTTAGCATAATTTATCTTGGAAGTAATGCTGTAATGTTCGTGTTATTAAGTTTTCTAATCGCTTTATTTGGAGGCTCACCATTCGCCTTTTATCCATCTATTATAGGTGATTACTATGGTTCTTACTATGCTACAACTAATTATGGTTTAACTTATACTGCTAAAGCATGGGCTGGCTTAATTTCAGGTTGGCTTAGTGGATATCTATACTCTGTATTCGGTTCCTATAATCAAATACTACTTCTCCTAGCCTTTGCATCTATGACTGCAGCTTTTACATCCTTGCTTCTTAAACCTCCAAAGAAGTTTGAATATTAATATACAATGAATGAATGTAACTCTAATTTTATATGTGTCCTATTAATATTTTTCCATGAGAATATGACTTCACATAATCCATTTGGAGCATTTAAAATTGAATGTACTAATGCTATTTCAAAAGCTCTATCTGAACTTGGTTATCCAACTCCAACCATCAATATATTCCTTGAATATCCTCCAAGCAATATTGAAGCTGATATTGCTTTTCCAACATTTAACATTGCAAAATCTCTAAATTTAAATCCCATAGAATTAGCTTATAGTATAACTTCAAAAATTGATACTTCCAAATTTGAATTAGTAAGTTCAGTTAATGCCATCAGTGGATACGTTAATTTTAAAGTTAATTATCCTAAATTGGCCTATTTAACTTTTAATGCTATTGAATCTCTAGGCGATATGTATGGATCTATTCAAATCGATAAAGTGTTGAGGATTGTTGTTGAACATACTAGTGCAAATCCAATTCATCCTCTTCATATAGGTGCTGGTAGAAATGCTATTTTAGGTGATAGTTTAGCTAGACTTTTAAGATTTATTGGTCATAAAGTTAGAACACACTTCTATATTGATGATGTTGGTCTTCAAGTTGCCATAGCAACTTATGGTTATATGGGTGTGAAAGATAAAGTTAAATGTAATATGAAATCTGATCATTTTGTAGGTTTAATTTATGCAATTACCAATTGTCTTGTTGAAATTAAACATTTAAAGAATCGTTTAGCTTCTCTAAAAGCTTTTCCAAACCCAGATGTTAATGAGATTGCTAAATTAAATTCTGAACTTTCAGAATGGGTTTCAATTGCTAATGAATTGAGGGAAAGAAATACAGTTTTATTTGATGTTTTAGCTAATTACGTTGATTTAGATCCAGATCCTATAACTTCAATTAATAAGCTTGATTTAGATTATGAACGTGGTTCAAGTTACGTTAAAAGTGTGGTTCGTGAACTTTGCACAATGGTTATTGATGGATTTAAAGAATCTCTTTCTAAATTTAATATTCATCATGAATTTTGGGATTGGGAAAGTGATGTTGTTTGGAGTGGAGATGTTTATACAGTTTTAGATAAACTTAAGAAATCTGGTTTTGTGAAGTACGATGATGTGATGGTTTTCGACGTTGAATCTGTATGTAGAAAGCTTGGTTTGAAAAAAATACTAAATATTGTTGAATCTCATGAAATTCCTAAGTTAACATTAACTAGATCTGATGGTAGAACTCTGTATACGACTAGAGATATAGCTTATACTTTGAGGCAATTTAAAGATGCTGATATGGTTATACATGTTATTGGTAATGAACAATCTTTAGCTCAACTTCAATTAAGGGTGGCTCTTGCATGTATGGGATTTATAGATTATGCTTTGAACTTAATACATTATTCATATGAACTTGTTCATTTACCTGGATTTAAAATGTCTAGTAGACGTGGTAGATATGTAGATCTAGATAGTTTATTTGAAGAAGCTGTGAAGAGATGTGAAATTGAGGTTTCTAAGAGGAATCCAAATTTAAGTGTATCTGATGTTAGAAATATAGCTGAAATTGTTGCTGTAGGGGCTATAAGATATGCAATACTTTCTGTATCTCCAAATAAGAGAATAATTTTCGATTGGAATAAAGCTTTAGATTTTAATCAGAATAGCGGTCCCTTCATACAGTATGCTCATGCGAGAGCATATAATATTTTAGCAAAAGTTGATTGGGATTATAGTGATTATGATGTTTACAAATTAATGAATCCCCTTGAACATAAGTTAATAGTAGATGTAGCAAAATTTCCAGAAGTTATATCTGAAACTATTTCAAAATTAAGTTTTGAATCTCTATGTGTATACCTTAATAATTTAGCTATGGATTTCAATCTATTCTATGATAATCTTCCGGTTTTGAGATGTGAAGATAGAGGGTTAAGAAATGCTAGAATTATGCTTGTTAAATCCGTTATGAAAACTTTAAAGAATGGATTAAGTATTCTCGGTATTGAAGCTCCCAAAAGAATGTAGTTTGCGAAAAATTTATTTTGTAAATAAACATTTAATGGTTGATTGGTGACTTCTATTGGTGAAAAATATAAACCTAAATTGTTGAGTAAACGTTGGGATAGGTCAGAAGAATCTAAAATTATTGAATTATGGTGGAAAGAGGGAATATATAAATTCAATTACGATATAAATGATCCAAGACCAGTAATAGTTTTCGATACCCCTCCACCATATACATCTGGTCCTTGGAATGTTGGTAATTTAGCACATTATATACAAATAGATATTATTGGAAGATATTTTAGAATGAGAGGTTACAATGTACTTCTACCATTTTACGCTGATAGGAATGGTCTTCCAGTTGAAGTTCAAGTTGAACGTAAATATAATTTAAATATTCATGAAATTGCATCAACCCATAGTGGTAGAGAATACTTTTTGAATATTTGCAAAAGGGAATTGGATGCTATTGAAAAAATGTTAATTGATGATTTAATTAATAGCGGATGTAGTTTTGAGTATTGGTCCAGTGGAACAGATAGTCCAAATTACAGAAGAATTACTCAAGCTACCTTCATTGAATTATTTAAACATGGATTAATTTATGAAGCTGAAAGACCTGTTAATTGGTGTCCACGTTGTAGAACTACACTCGCAGATGCAGAATTAGAATATAAATCTAGTTTAACAAAACTATATTACATAAAGTTTAAAGTATATGAATCTGGTGAATCCATAGTTATAGCTACAACTAGACCTGAACTTTTAGGTGCATGTGCAATATTAATTTATAATCCAAATGATGATAGATACAAATACTTAAAGGGGAAACATGCCATTATTCCAATATATGAAGGAATAGTTCCAATAGTTGAAAGATATGAAGCTAGACCTGAATTTGGAACTGGATTAGCTATGATATGTAGCTATGGTGATAATATGGATGTTAGGATTTTTAGGGATATGTTTCTTGAGCCTAGGCTCATTATTGATAGAGATGGGCGAATGAATGAATTTTCAGGTTTCCTAAAGGGTTTAACTATATCTGAAGCTAGAAGTAGAATTGTTGAAGAACTTAAACTTAGAAATTTAATAGTTAAAGTTGAAGATTTTGAACATGAATTTCCAGTTTGTTGGAGATGTAAAACTCCAATTGAATTTATTCATGCTAAAGAATACTTCTTGAAGCAAGTGGAATTTAAAGAGGATCTTAAGAAAATAATTGATTTAATGATATTTTACCCCGAAGAACATAAAAAGAGACTTCTTGATTGGGTTGAATCTATATCTACTGATTGGCCTATTAGTAAAGATAGGTATTATGCTACTGAAGTTCCAGTTTGGAAATGTAAAGAGTGTAATTCAATTTTACTTCCTGAAGTTGGTGGATATTATAGACCTTGGATTGATAAACCTCCATTTGAATCATGTTTTAATTGTGGTGCATTAAATGATAAGATCTATGGTGAAGTTAAAGTTCTTGATACATGGTTTGATTCTTCAATAACTGTATTATATGTTTCAAAATATGGTGAAAATTTATTCAATAAACTATTTCCAAATACTGTTAGACCTCAAGGTTATGATATTATTAGAACATGGCTTTACTATTCTCTTCTAAGAATTTATCAGTTATTGAAGAAACCTGCATTTAAATATGTTAGAATTAGTGGTATGGGTCTTGATGAGAAGGGAGAGGCAATGCATAAATCTAAAGGTAATGTTATAGATCCAAAGCCCTACATTAATAAGTATGGTATTGATGCATTTAGATTTTGGGCTGCAGCAGCATCTAAACTTGGAAGTGACTATAGATTTTCAGAACAATTAATTAAAACTGGTGCATTGTTTATAACTAAACTTTGGAATATTGCTAGATTTATATCATCATTTCCCTTTCCTAACTTAAATGAACTAAAGTTTAGAACTATTGATTTAGCTATGATTTCTGCATTTAATAGGTTAATTGAGAAATGTATTTCGGCATATGATTCAATGGATACATATATTCCTGCAACAGAAATATATAATTTCACTTGGAATCTTTTTGCATCACACTACATTGAGGCAGTTAAATCTAGAGCTTATAATGATGATGGGAAATATTGTGAAAATGAACAAAAAGCTTCATGGTATACTTTACACTTCGTGTTTTCAAATATACTAAAACTCCTTGCACCAATTATGCCAATAATAACAGAATCTATATGGAGGAAAATATATTCTGAAAAAAGTATACACGTAGAAAGAATAATAAACCCTAACCCAGAGTGGAATTATTCAACAAAAGCACTTGAATTATTGATTTCAGCTAATAGTAAAATATGGAGTTATAAGAAGAATCTAGGTTTAAGTTTAAGTAGTCCATTAAAATTAGAGGTAGTATTTACAATTGAATATAAGGATATAATTGAAGAATTAAAAGATTTACATTTATTAGAAAACTACAAGATAATTGAAGATAAAGGGGAAAGTATATCTTTCAAGTAAATTTCTATAATCTAAAATTTGATTCTAAATAATTGTATTAAACACTAACACTTAAAGTAAACAATTAATGATAATTTAGTTCATTTTCATAAGTTCTAATACTTATATTTCTATCGACTACATTTATTTACATCACAAATAAACTTAAGTTTAAAACAATTTTTAGTAAATGGAATTTAATTAATTTTCACCAATGATTATACCTAACTATTTCTTCCAGTGGTTTTCTATCCGTTACTGGATCTTTCTTTTCAGCTGGATATCCTAATGTTATCATAGCTACAATGCGAACATCATCAGGTATTCCTAGAACCTTCTTTATATCATTTTCATCGTGAAATACCCCTACCCAACATGTTCCAAGACCTAATTCCCATGCAGCTAAAACTAAATTCTGTAATGCTATAGTCACATCGATCTTCCAGAAATCTGTTCCAGGGAAACTTTCACTTGGAATAGCGCATCCAACAATAACTATAGGTGTTGTAGCTAATGGTCCTCTATAAGGTCTTCTAGTAGGTGGCATTATTCTTTCTTTTATTGTTTTCAATTCTTCTATAATCCTCTTATCATTTACAACAATGAATTTCCAAGGTTGTCTATTGCCTGCTGAAGGTGCAAGTCTAGCTGCTTCTAAAACTCTCTTTAATTTTTCTTCTTCAATAGGCTTTTCTTCATAAATCCTTATACTACGTCTTGTTCTTATAGCTTCAAAAACATTCATATGTTAACACCTACACTTCTCTCTTTATAAGTAATTATTAAAATAGTTTTGTTTATTATTGATTTAACCCATACATGGTATGAATAACTGTCACTTTTTAAGAAAATGATCCTTTAAATCATTTTCACATTTATATATGAGGAAGATTAATGTATAATTTTACTTTAAATTCATTAATTTATCAATCAAATTGCAAGCTGGATATTATGGCTTTAGGCTTATATATTCAATGTAGATATTTCTTATTGATGACATCGTTGAACTATGATAATTTGAATTTGCAAGATTTAATTGTTAAAGTCTTATTAAATCCTGAAGTTTATGATGTAAAGGTAAATAGAGTGAAACTTATTCAAACTTATCATTCCTTTGTTTTTCTAGCTGGAAATTTTGCTTATAAAATTAAGAAAGCTGTAAAATTTCCTTATTTTGATTTTTCAACTTTAGAGAAGAGGAAAGAAGATTTAGAAAAGGAGTTGAAGTTGAATAAGCGTTTAGCACCAAATCTTTATATTGGAATAGTTCCTATAACCATGGATAATGGAGTTATTAAAGTTGATGGTAGAGGTAGAATTGTTGAATATGCTTTAAAAATGAAGCGAATACCTGAGAGATATCTAATGTCTAAACTTCTAGAAGAAAATAGGATTAGTGGTAGAGACGTTGAAAATATTGCTAAGATTATTGCTAATTTCCATTTTAAAGCTGAGAGTAGTAATGAAATAAACAGATATGGTTCTATTGAAATTTTAAGGTTTAATTGGAATGAGAATTTTGAACAAACAAGAGAATTCATAAATATAACCATTTCTGAAAATCAATTTAATTTTATAAAAGATGTAATTGATGACTTTATTCATAGAAGTATGGATCTTTTTGAGAAGAGAATTAAGTATGGTAGAATTAGAGACTGTCATGGGGATTTACATTCTGAAAGCATTTTCATAACTCCAAATGAAATATACATTTTTGATTGTTTAGAATTTATAGATCGATTTAGATTTTCAGATGTTGCAAGTGAAGTGGCTTTTCTTGCTATGGATTTAGATTTCCACGATAGAAGTGATCTTAGTGATATTTTTGTCAATAAGTACGTTGAAATTTCAGGAGATAGAGAACTTCTTAAATTACTACCGTTCTATAAATGTTATAGAGCTTATGTTAGAGGGAAAGTTGAAAGTTTCAAATTAAAAGACCCTAATATTAGAAATAGAGAAAAGAAGATTGCAATTAAGAAAGCTAGAAAATACTTCAATTTAGCTTTTAATTATGCCAAGCAATTTTAATTTTTCAATTAAGATATCTGCAGCTTCTTTAGAACCTTTAGTTGTATCAACAACTATGTGATCTTCTTTAATTGGTTCAAACTCACTCTTTAATTTTAAATAAACTTCCCAATTTGCATCTGAAGAGAATCTCTTATCTCCTCTTAATCTCTCCCTAATTACTTCTTCATTACAAACACATTCAATAAAATAGAGGGGGACGTTATTCCTCTCAGCCAACTTAACAATCTCCTTCCTATTTTCCTCCTTGTTAAAAGTAGCATCAAGAATGCAGGAAATCCCTTGTTTTATCAAATATTCTGCTATAATAAACATCACTTTATAAACCAATTTTTTCTCTTCTTCTGAATATGTTGGTTTCTCAATTATTTTTTTCCTTATTTCATCTGTTCTCAAAACTGGAGCTTTAATTTTTTTTGATAAAATATCTGCTACAGTACTTTTACCAGTTCCAGGTAAACCACAAATAGCTATTAACGTATTAATCATCTCCATTAAACAATTATAATTTAAAATACTATATATTGTAAAGGATTATATCAAATCTATTATTCTTAAGTCATACCTATTTCAAAATGGAGAAAATGGGTGAAATAAAATATAATTAGTAGGAAAGAAATAATTACTCTAAACTAACGGGCCCGCCGGGATTTGAACCCGGGACTTCTGGCTCCGGAGACCAGCGCTCTGTCCAAACTGAGCTACGGGCCCATTTTACATGGCAGAAGATTTTAATCAAAAATACTAATAATTTAAGAAGTTTTTAGTTTTTCCTTATAAGTATACTGTAAGAACGAAGTTTTAAACTTTCATCAAAGATATTGTAAATGGTGATGAGATACTAGCAGAATATTTTCACCATTGTAGTTTATGATAAATATGGAAGCTGGAATTTCTGTCATATTTAAAGCTTCACTAACTTGAAAAATACCTCTAGTAAACATGTGTTTGATAATCTTTTCACTACTTATACTATTTAAATACTTTTATTAAATTAAAGAAAGTATGTTCTACGTATTTTTCCTCCCTATATATTTTATAAATTTCTTATTGATGTATATTATTGGTGTAGGTATTTGGGTAGAATTGATAAAGGTGTAAATTGCAGTATTACTGGTTGTAGTAGTCATGCTATTAGATCTCTATCCTATTTTGAAATTTCTAAAGCTATTTTAGATGCTGGTTTAAATGTAGATTCAAAGGTTTCACGTAGAGTTTACTTATGTGAAAATCATTATAAAATTATTAAAAAGTTTTTAAAGAAGGAGAAAATGTATGAACGTTGGAGATATAGTTAAAATTGAAGAGGAAGTTTTTGAAGAAGAGGAAGAAGAGGAGCTTAGAGAATCTTTTGAAGAAGAAGAGTTAGAAGTTGTTCCAATTACAATTGAAGAACCTGAGAATACTGGCGATTGTATTCTTTTAGCTGTAATTTATGATGGTTCTGTGGGTAAAGCTCTTTGCAAGCTTTATGATCCAATGTCTAAGAAAATTTATTATTGGCATGATAAAAGTGGTCATATGCCATATTGTTTAACAGATTTAACTCCTGAGCAAGTTAAGAGACATACTGTTGTAACTCATAAGGGGTTTAGAAGTGTTGTAGAGGTTGAAAAATACGATTTAATTAGAGATAAATTTGTTAAATTGTCTAAGATTATTGCTTCAGATCCATTAGCTATTGGTGGAAGAAGGAAGAGTATTAGAGAAATTTTACCTAAAGCTTGGGAAGATAGAATTCCATACAATAATTGTTATATCTATGATAAAGGTTTAATTCCCGGTTTATATTATAGGGTAGTTAATGGTCAATTAAAACCTGTAGAGTACAATTTACCTATTGATGTTTTCAATCAAATTATTAAATTATTTGAAAATGAACCTGTAGAAGTTTTAGATTGCGTTAAAGAATGGCTTCCATTATTTTTAATTCCAGTTCCAGATATACCTAGATTAGCTATAGATATTGAAGTTTTATCTACTGCTGATAGAATTCCAGAACCTTCAAAAGCTGAAGATCAAGTAATATGTGTTTCCTGTGTTTCTTCAGACAATTTAAAGAGGGTTTTTATGCTTAAGAGGGAGGGTGTTAAGAGTGGTATTAAACCTAGCTATCTTGGTGAAGATATTGAATTCATATTTTATGATGATGAAGCTAAAATGCTTCTTGATGTCTTCAAACTTATAATGTCATATCCAATAATAGTTACATTTAATGGTGATGATTTTGATTTAAATTATCTTAGGCATAGAGCTTCTAGAATTGGAATTAAACGTGAAAATATTCCATTGGCTATGGGTAGAAATTATGTTGATGTTGTTCCTGGAATTCACATCGATTTATACAAATTTTTCAGTAATAGATCTATTCAAGTCTACGCTTTTGGAAATAAATATAAAGATACAACTTTAGATGTTATTGCAACAGCTATTCTGGGAATTGGTAAAATAACTTTAGATCGTACAATTAGTGAATTGTCTTATTATGATCTCGCTGCATATTGTTTTAGAGATGCTGAAATAACTTTGAAATTAACTACTTTCAATGATGGTATAGTAATGAAACTTATACTTCTTTTAATGAGGATTAGTAAGCTTGGTATGGGAGATGTTGTTAGAAGGGGTGTATCTGTTTGGATTAGGAATATGCTATATTATGAACATAGGAAACACAATTACTTAATACCATCTAAAGAGGATATAATTGCTTCTAAAGGTTTATCAGTTACTAGAGCTTTAATTAAAGGAAAAAAGTATATGGGTGCAATAGTTATTGAACCTAAACCTGGAGTTTATTTTGATGTTACAGTTTTAGATTTTGCATCTCTATACCCATCAATTTTATACAGGTGGAATTTATCTTATGAAACTATAAATTGCCCACATAAAGAATGTATGAACAATAAAATTCCAGAACTTCCACATTGGGTTTGCGGTAAGAGGAGAGGGACATCATCAATAATAATAGGTATTCTAAGGAATTTGAGGGTTTACTGGTTTAAACCTAAAACTAAAGATAAAAGTTTAAGTAGTGATGTTAGAGCTTGGTATTCTGTTGTTGATCAAGGTTTAAAAGTATTTTTAAATGCTAGTTATGGTGTTATGGGTGATGAGAATTTCCCACTTTATTGTCCTCCTGTCGCTGAAAGTATTACTGCTGTTGGTAGACATGTAATATCTAAGAGTATTGAGAAAGCTAGAGATCTTGGTGTTGAAGTAGTGTACGGTGATACAGATAGTATTTTCCTCTATAAACCATCTCAAGATCAAGTTAAGAAACTTATTGAGTGGTCTATTAAAGAATTTAAGATAGATCTTGATGTAGATAAAGTTTATAGATACGTAACTTTTTCAGGGCTTAAAAAGAATTATCTTGGAGTTTTAACTGATGGATCTGTAGATATTAAAGGTCTTGTTGGTAAGAAGAGGAATACACCTGAATTCTTAAAGAAATTGTTTATTGAAGTTGTTAATGTTTTAAGTAATGTTCAAACAATTAGAGATTTTGAAGAAGCTAAATATAAAATTAGTTCTATCGTTAGGGATTACTATATTAAATTGAAGAATAGAGGATTGAATTTAGATGATTTAGCTTTTAGAGTTAAATTGTCTAAGGATTTAGATAAGTATGTTAAAACAACTCCACAACATGTTAAAGCTGCTAAACTTCTTGAAAAATTCCATTCAAGAAAGCTTGGTGCAGGCGATATAATTTCTTATGTTAAGGTTAAAGGCGATATTGGAGTTAAACCTGTTCAACTTGCTAGAATTGATGAAATTGATGTGGAAAAATATGTAGGACATATGGAAACTACACTTAGACAAATATTGGAAGCTATTGGAGTAAATTTAAATGAAATTTTCGGAATTAGAAATTTAGATAAATTTTTCTTTAAGAAGTAGATGGAAACTTTTTTTCAGCTATATATGCTCCTAAAATTCCTCCAAAAACTTGTGCACAAATTAACTCTATTAGTAATATTAATGGTGGTCCTCTCATAGTTGCTAGAAATAACATGTTAATTAGTATTGCTGTAGATCCAATAGTTAAACCAATTTTCATTTTGTCTCTATATGCTATTCTACATACTAGATAGCTTGCTGCTACTGTTGAAATTAAGTATGCAATTGATATTAATATTTCAGCAATTGACATTATAGTTTCACCATAGTATTCCAGTATGTATGGTATTATAGCTATTGTTAACCATCCTAGAGAATTAGCTAATAATGCTCCTGCAATATATTCTTCTAATCTTGGCATTCTATGGCTCAAACACCACACCTAATACTTATTTACATGTTTGTGTATTTTCTATATGAGTGTTGTGGTATTTATGAATGAACTATTGAAACTCTTTCTTGAAGATAAACGTATTTTAGATAGAGTTAAAATTGAAGATTATCTTTCAGTTTATTTTGATGTTAGACCATCTTCCTTTTTCACTATGATAGCTGAACTTCCAAACGCTAAGGAAATAGGTAGTAAGATAGATATTGAATGTAAAGATGATCTTTTATTGATAATGTCCACTAGAGATATTCAATTGAGAGGAGAACTTATAGTTGAGCTAAGACATAAAATAGATAAATTATTTGAAAAATATGTTTTGAAATCTGATATATTTAAAGCTCATGAACATTGGGCTAAAGAACTTAATCTTAAAATGTGTATGGATAAGATTAGACCTAGTATTTGTGAAGTTTACCTATATAAAGATAAGAATATTGGTAAGAGAATTAAGAATCTTTTTTATGTTAGAAGTGAAATTAGAAAAGCAATATATAAAATGCAAAATGTGAATCTTCCACCATCATTACTAGCTTATCCTGAAGAATTATCTTCAAAATTTGTTTCTGAATTAGGTTTAATACTTGGGTACCCTGAGTGTTGTGTTAAAAGATATGCTGATGAAAGGGCTTCTGGAATTTATGTAGAAGGTAGAATATCTAATCAAATTAAAGATTTAAAGAAAGTTGGAGATAAACCAAATGTATTCTCTTTCTTCTCAAGCAATTTTATACCTCATGATCCTAAATGTGAAAATGCAGCTCAAATTGGATTAAAACTTTATGAAATACTGAAGAGGGAGATTCCAGGCGCACATGAAATCTATTATAAACTTCTATTAGGAAATGTGGAAACATCTGAAAATCTCCCTGAAATAATTAGATCATATAGGCAGAACGCTGATTTAAAAGTAAAAGATCTTTTGATGTACGTATAAATTGTAGAAAAATAATTATAGTTCCTTCAATTAGATATTATTTGGTGTTGTAAATGGGTTATGTAAATTTAGAATTATCTCCTGAAAGGAGGAAGCAGTTAATAGATAGAATTGCCAATGAAATAGTTAAGAGGGGTCTTGAAACCCCTGCTATTATGTTTCTTGAAACAATTAAACCTTTAAGTTTTATTGGAGCTGAGATGGCTATTTTCTACTTATTCCCATATATTAAAGCTATAACCACAAGTCAAATAGTAGATGAAATTACAGCTATTTTTCATGATAGATCTGCTGTTGAAGAATTAATTAAGAGAATTGAAGAACTTGTTGAAATAGAAAAGGAGAAGGAAAGAGCTGCTAAAGAAGCTAAGAAGAAGATGAAGCAAATGATGTCAGCAAATGAAAAGAAGAAGAAATTCTGGATTTTTGGAGATTAACCTTCTTCCTCTTCTTCTTCCTCTTCCCCCATTACAGCTTTAGTCATCTCTTTACTCCATTCAATAATCTCTTTCTTAACTTCTTCTCTTAATGGTGAACCTAATGTAATTACGAAAACTTTATTATCTTTATATCCATCATCTAGCCATTCATTATCAAATGATATTATGTATAGTGGTAATTCTACTATTACAGTTTTCTGTGAAGTTCTTTGAATTTTTAATTTTGAATATGCATCGTATTCTTCACTTGTTAATGGTAATTTTATTTCTGCAGGATAGTTATCTCTTATTATTATGAAATCAGATTTATTTAAATCCCATATATCCATGGCTTCTTTAGCAATCCATTTTACAGCTTTCTCAAGTTCCATATTTAATTCTTTATATATTTGTGCATTACCATTTTCTGATAGTATTACCATAGTTTTCAATTTATTTCCCCCATAGCTCTTAAGATAATTCTTTTAGCTTCATTTATATTTGGTTGACCTTTTTCATTTAGTGGTACTCTAGACATCACGTACTTGATTTCACCATTTTCATCCAATATGAATACTTGTGGTATGTCTATTCCTCCAAATTCATTTTTAACACCATATTTTTCTAAGAAATCATAATCTTCTTCTTTAAATTCCACTTCGAATCCTCTTTCATTAACTAATTCTGCTACAGCTTTTCTAACGTATTTTGATGCTTCTTCCCATGACGCTGAAACAACTATTATTTTTTTAACCATCTCAATCCCTTCCCAATCTTAAACTATAAGACAAATATTTATCTTTTTAGTTCATTCAATTTTTTAAATGATAAAAATTTATTTACATCTTTAACATCTCTACTTTTCTGGTGTTAATTTTGGATATTTCTGAGATTGTGGATACTTCAAATATAAATGAAGAATTGAAACATAGGATCATTTATGAGTGGGTGCATTACAATTACACCTTTGATGAATTAGCTAGTAAATATGGTTTAACTTGGGATCAAGTATATGAAATTATAAAGACTACACCTACAGTTTATGCTTGGATAAAGCCTAAAGAGTATACGCCTAAATAATGCGCAACTCAATTATAGCGGCATCGTCATTTATCAGTGCTTTGACCCTCTATCATCGTTGCGCAGGCTCAGATGGTCTAACATCATCATAAATTCAGAACCCGAGTTCCTCCTCACAGCCTATAATTTATATACAAAGATTTAAAATTAATTTATTGCTAGTATGGATTTAAGAGAACTTTTATCACTTAATGGTGGAGTATACACACTTATAATTTGGCTTCCTAAATTTCTAAAAGCCAATATTGGATCTCTAGGCTTAATTGATTTTAATATTGGTATATACACTTATACTGGTTCTGCTCTTGGTGGAAAATTTGCATTATACAATAGGGTTTCAAGACATTTATCTCAAAATAAGAGGTTAAGGTGGCATATAGATTACTTTTTGAGTGGAGGTAATACTGAAATTAAAGCTGTGTGTGTATCACGTAGTAATGTGAAATTTGAATGTAAAGTTTCAAATGGAATTATATTTAAGCTTAATGGAATTCCAATACATAGATTTGGTTCTACAGATTGTAATTGTTTAAGCCATTTACATTATTTTGGAATTGTAGATTGCCTGGTTATCTCAAACAATATTTACAATTTATATTTCAATTTAGGTTTAAATCCAATTCTAATTTTACTTAACCATTAATTTAAATTGTTGCTCTACTTAATGTAATTGCTAATTTAAAAATAATATCTCCATAAACAATTGCTATCAACATTCCAATGTAAATGAATATTATTAATGGGAGTGCAGGTGTAACCCAAACATATCCATCTATAATTCCTTTTTCATACATTTCAATTGTTTTCATGTACCTTTCTTCCCCAATTGATACTCCAATTTTTACATTTAATCTTCTTTTAATCACATTACCATTAAATGTGAACTCTTCTACTGGATACATAAACCTCCTATTTTTAAGTTCTTTTAAATGTATTCTACATCCAGTAATTAAGGCTAAGATTTTCTTTAGTATATTTTCATCTTCAAGTCCTTGGAATATCTTTTCCCCATTAATAATCCTACGTATATTTTTAATGAGTAAATATACTGTCGGTATAACTGAAATTAGTATTGAATTGTTAAATGTGGCTATTGATGTTAATTGATGAGTTTTAAATTTTAATGTTAATTCTTCAGGTATTAATGGCATTAATATGCTAAGTGATATTATTGCTTTTGCATCTGCACCTCCAAAGAAATCTAGTTTATATAAAGCTAATCCTATAGTAATTGATGAAGTTATTGAAACCATTGCCAATATAAACCATGATCCCAAACCTCTTATCCAGATTTCATAAATGAGTAATGGTATACCAATTAATGTCATAGCTATCCATATTTCATCATCAATTTCCCTTCTCTTCCAATCTTGCCATGACGCTATGGTAAATAGTAACGTTGCAATTAAAATTCTTATAAGCTGAATTCCACTTAACATTGTAAATCTAATATAAATTTTAATAAATTAATTATATTAAGACTTAATTCGAGGCACTTATGTGAAAATTTTATTTCCCAGTTTATATAACTAAGTTTTGGTGTAGAATTTGAAGATAAAATCGAAAAATCCAGTGTTTCTCACGTGTCCAAAATGTAAGTATAAATTTGATTTAACTTTCTCAAGAACATTTTCATGCAGTGGTTGTAGTTATTCTGTACTTGGTTCTTGTGGGTATGCTAAATGTCCAAATTGTGGTCATGAATTTCCATTATAATATCAGAATAGATAATAAATATGTTCTTTAGAAACTTAAATAGTGGTTGAAATTAAGAGTGTAGAATTTTCTCTATGCTTATTTTTATCAATAATTTTATCAAGTAGTTTAACTCTTTTTATCGGTATAGTCACTTATAATGGAATGAATAAATTATTGTTTCATGAAAATCGTTTAATATGTACATTTATACATTCATCGATAAATGAAATTCTCAGTTTAAAAGATTATAGTGGTATTAGAGAAGTTAAAGTTATATTTAATTTACCATATAGATTTCCTCCATCACAATATGTATTTAGACTAATTAGCTCTAATGAATATAGTTTAATAATGATAGGTGAAGGTGAATCAACTTACTCAATGATTTTCCCAACATGTATATCTGTTTCTGAAACATATTTTAAAACTTATGGTGGACTTGTAATCTTAAGCGTAATTTTCCATGATTCTCATATTGAAGTACGTATTTCAAGTGGTTGATATGTCTATTTCAATTGAGTTTTCAACTTCTTTTATTGTAATAATTATGGCACTCCTATTCTCATTTAATAGTATAATTCTTCTAAGGGATTTTGCAATTGAAAGTATTGAACATATACGTAAATCAATTATTATAGAGGGATTTTTGATAAGTGAAGTTTATCGTGGAAATATCTATTCTGAGATTTCAAATTCTACAATTTCAATTCAATATTTAGATTGTACATTTAAAATTCTAATTTTACGGGTAAATTACGTCATCAACAATTGCAATTTTTATAATGTTAATTTTCATTCATCATTTTTTGTGAATTTAAACGATGCATTATACTTCATTGGAGTTTTTGAGTGTGATTTAGATGGATAAGGGTACTTCATATATTGAAGTTTCACTTTCCATACTTATACTTATATCATCCATACTCTTTACTTTTACATTAATATCAAGACATAATATCGAGTATTATAGTGAATCAAGTGAAGATATTAAATTTTTATCATTGCTTATTTCACTTGATGAAATTGGATTTTTAAATGATGTTTATAGGTCAAATAATTACATGAAGTTATACAATTTACTTAAGCAGTATTGTAATGGTATTGTTAAATTAATTGTTGTTGATAGTTTAAATGATGAAGTTATATTTAATTACCCTCAAAATATTTTAATTCCTCTTCGCCTCTATTACCCCTTTTATTCTTTTGATGGGAAGATAATCATTATATTTCTGGGGTGGAAGATTGAAGGGTGAAACTTTCTTAATATCTTCACTTATTATATCATTGATGATAATGTTTCTAGGAGTTCACATAATTTCTTCTCCAATTAAACTAAAACCTATTGGTATTGAAATTTTATATTGTCAATCCATCAATATACTCATAGATAAGTATATTAGTGACAATCTAAAATTCTATCCTCTAAATTCAAGTTATATTAATTTCAATATTAATCGTTTTGTTAATACGATTTTAAAGTATAAACCTAATAATGGTATCTACATAAATAGAATAGATTATTTAATACAGACCATTTTCCACTACAATGATTCATTTTCTCAAGTTTACTTTAAATGTGAATTCAATATTAAAATAGTTTCAGTACATTTTAAACGTATTATAGTATACAACTTAACTCTACTGATACCTAATTACATTTTGAACAATTCTTTCATACTATTACATTACCTACTTATTGAAAATGGAATTTTAGTAGATCCAATTAACATAGATTTATGGTTTTATTACAATAATTCATGGATTAAAATATCCACATACAATTATACTAAGAACTCTATATTAATTCCATGGACTACTACTCCCCCATGCAAAATTATGTTAGGTTTAACTAGTTTAATGGGTATTAGAATTACTGCTATGATCAAACTTTAATTTTAACTTATCAATTTCAATCTTTTAATTACAAATTCATCATTTAAACTTAACATAAATGGAGCTAATCTAGGTCCACTATCTCTACCAAGTAATATTCTATACATAGTTCTAAAAACACTTTTTATATCTAGATTCATGCTTCTAGCTATTTCTACAATTTTTGCTTCAAGTTCATTTGGTGTAAATTTCCTACTTAAATAAACATCTGAAAGTTTATTTAAAAACTCTCTTTCCTCCAAACTTATTGAATTTAATATTTCCATTGGAATCTCCTGTAAAACTTTTATCTTCATTTCTTCTGGAGCATATTTTTCAACATAGTATTTAGCTCTATTAATTATAGTTCTTATTCTATCTAGATTTTCTTGATCTAGTTTAACTTTTAAGTGTCCTGTTTTAATTAATCTATTAATGATTTCATTTAATTGCTCATCTCCTTCTGGAACTACTTGAACTAGAATTATACTAAATGTATATGGTATTTGTAATGGCATTTCTTTTGGGGGTTTTTCATTATGTGCAAGTTCATAACTTCTCTTCATGATTTTTTCAACTTTCTTATCCCTTATAGATTCCAATCCGTAATATATTCTTTCAGCTTTCTCATATTCTTCACATAATTGTGGTATTTTACTCACTGAAAATTCTAGATGTGTCATTGGTTTTGAAACATAATACCAATATTTAAGTACATGTGGATTTGCAACTTTATTCCATTCTGAAAAATCAAATGATATTCCACCTGAACTCGACATAGCTTCACCATCTAAGTACACCCATTCATATGGGAATCCTTCTGGAGGTTCTATTTCTAAAATCTCTTTTGCTAATGCTGTGCACGTATCTCTACTTCCACCTGCAGCTGCGTGATCTTTACCATAAGGTTCAAATGTTACTTTCAAAACTTTCCATAATGCAGCCCACTCTAATCTCCATTCCAATTTACCTTCATTTAACTTTACTTTACCTTTACTTCTACATCTTGGACATTCATATTCTGCTTCTTCTTTCTCTATATTTGCTGAAATGGCTTTTGTTGTTGATATATTTTTACATTTTGGACATAAAGGTTTAAATGGTATCCAATCTTTCCCATACTTCTGTCCTCTATACCTATTTAATACTTCTCTTACTATATCTCTCTTATTTATGTAAGTCTTTATGACTTCAGTCATTTCAGTCATTTCATATACTTTTGATGTTTCAACGAATATTATATCTCCAATATCATATTCCTTGTATGTTTCATAAAATGGATTCATCCAATGTTCAACCCAATTTTTACAACATTCTTCTGGGCATGGTACATCAAGTATTCTAACCCCCTTCCATTCATCTTCAAACTTCTTTGTTATTAATGGTGGTTTAGCTTTCAATGGATCTTGCGTGTATACCACTAATAAATGTTTAACTTTTTCACCCATTTTCCTAAGTCTATTTGCTACTGCTGCTTGAAGAAATATTTCTCCACGGGTTTTCCCTATATGTATTCTTCCTGAAGCTGCCATTCCACCATTTATTACATGTTCCTCAATTCTTTTTGAAGCTAAATTTTCTGCTAGTACATCTACCCAATGTTTTACATCAACATCATGCATCAACTTCACCATCTAATATAGCTAAACGTATATTAGACCTTTATATTTTATAACTTTAGATAAAAATAAATGTATTTGGTGTATTTCCTTGATGGATAAATTAAGAATTTTTGTTGAAAAAATCTTTTATCCTTTAGCTTTAATATTTATTAATCTTGGTGTTCCCCCAAATATTATTACAGTTATAGGATTTCTTACAGCTTTATCCTCCTCTATACAAATACTCTTTGGAAATCAGTTTTTTGGAGGTATTTTAATATTGATTTCCGGTTTTTTCGATATTATGGATGGTTTTGTAGCTAGAATTAGTGGTTTAACGTCAAAGCTTGGTGGATTTCTAGATTCAGTTTTAGATAGATTTTCTGATGCCTTCATTTTCTCTTCAATAATTTACTCTGGAATTTGTGAATTGAACATTGGTTTAATAGTTTTAATTGGTAGTTTTATGGTTAGCTATATTAGATGTAAAGGTGAATGTTTAGGGGTTTCACTTGCCGGTGTGGGTTTAGCTGAGCGCTCTGAAAGACTTATAATAATTTCATTGGGGTTAATTTTAAACATGGTTTACATTTCAATGTACCTTTTATGTCCCCTCATAATATTTACAATTGTTGAAAGGTTTTATAGAATTTTAAAAATACTTGGTGATTGAATTGGGAAAGAGAATATTTCTAGTTAAATCTTCAACTGCTTTTACAGAACCTATATTTGATCTTAAATGTATTTCTAGTTCTAGTGGTAGAATTGATGTTGTTTGTAGATGTATATTGAATTCTTTCTTCATAGATAAATCGATTTTTAGACGTAATGTTATTTTTTATAGTGTTCTTGAAGGTCCTCCTTCTCCTCCCAAAACAATATGTATTGATGGATCTAAAGTTGAGAAATTCATTTTAAATGAAGTTTGGATTGCAAGTGTAATTGCAGATTTAATGTCTGGTAAATCTTTCAGTGGTTTTAACATTCATAAAATGGGGTTTAAGGATATTATTGAAAAACTTGTTAAAGGTAATGTAAAGCTTATTTATATGCATGAAAATGGTATTTTAATAGATGAATTTAAATTCGATTTAAATTCGAATTACTGTTTTATTATTGGTGATCAATTCGGTTTAGATTTAAGTTCTGAGAAGTATTTAGAATTCATTGGAGTTCCAAAAATTAGTCTTGGTAGAGTACCATACTTATCAAGTCAATGCATATGGTTAATAAATAATTTCTTAGATGAAATTGGCTTTGAGTAATTAAGTTTTCTTAAGTTTAGTTAACTTCCTTTCATCTTCAGCTCTAACTTTAACTACACCTCTAAATATTGCACATGATACGCAATAAGTTTTTATAACTGGATATTTTGTAATTACAGTTCCTTTACTCTCCAATTCTTTAGCTAATTGTGGATCTACTGGAGATAGATACGTAGTTACCTTTTTAGCTTTACTTCTTGGAACCCATGCACCACATGAATCACATTGTACTCTAGATTCCTTCCCTTTTTGCCCTTTACCCCTCCCCCTAGACTTCCTCTTTTTAGGCAATATTTACACCATCCACATATTCAAATATACTACTAATTGATATATCTATCTATATACTCTTCTAATATGTTTTTGAAAGTCTAAGTATCTTTCTTGCTTCTCCACTACAAACAATACATTTCTTTGGTTCTTGATAATGTTCTTCACATGGTTCACCCAATACATCTATTTCTTCTTCTAATTTATGTGCACATTCCTCTTTTCCACACCAATCTACTTCTATTATTCCATACTCAAATTCTATGAACTTCTTAAATTCATCCATGTCCCTAACCTTACGTATGTTTGATTTAAACATCTCCCAAGCTCTATCTCTAATTGATTTTCTTATTTCAACCATTAATTCTTTAATTCTGTTAACAAGTTTATCTCTGTCAATTTTCTCTCTAGTTAAAGTATCCCTTCTACTTATAGTTACACAATTATCCTTTAAATCTTCAGGTCCTATTTCTATTCTTATTGGTACTCCTCTCTTCTCCCAGTAATAGAATTTGCTCCCAGGAGTTATTTCTCTATCATCATACTTTGCTCTTATACCTTCATCTATTAACACTTTTAAAACCTCTTTGCATGTTTTATCTACTTCTTCTTCAAAACTTTTGTATGGTATTGGCACTATGATTACTTGTATTGGAGCAATGTGTGGTGGTAGTACTATTCCATTGTCATCACCATGTATTGCTATTAATGCTGCTATAGCTCTTTCAGATATTCCATAACATGTCTGCCAAACATATTCCATTTTCCCTTCCGGGGTTAGATATTTTATGTCAAAAGCTTTTGCAAAGTTTTGGCCTAGATTATGTATGGTTCCTATTTGCATAACTTTTCCATCAGGCATTATTGTATCAAAAGCTATGGTGTACAATGCTCCTGCAAATTTATCCCAATCAGGTCTCCTATTTTTAACATATGGTATACATAATTCATCAAATATCTTACTATAAGCGTATATAGCTTCCCTTATCTGTTTTTCAGAATCTTCAAATGTTGCATGTGTTGTATGTGCTTCTTTAAATGTTGTTATTTCTCTAACTCTTATCATAGGTCTTGTAGCTTTAGTTTCATATCTAAATGTACTAACTATTTGATAATATTTTCTTGGTAAATCTGTATGAGCTTTAATCCATAATTTTAACATTGGACCTATAACAGTTTCACTTGTAGGTCTTAAAGCTAATTTTACATCTAGTTCAGTATCTCCGCCTTTAGTAACCCAAAATACTTGTTTTTCAAATCCTCTTATATGTTCAGATTCCTTTTCAAATAAATCCTCTGGTATTAGTAGTGGTAATAGTATTTCTTCATGTCCTAATGAATTCAATATTTCCCTCATTACATTAATTACATTTTTTCTAATTGCAAATCCATATGGCATCCATACACCACAACCTTTTACTGGATATCTATAATCATATATTTCTGCTTCATCGAGTATATTTCTAAACCATTCACCGAAATTATTTAACCATAGTTCTCTTTTCACTTTACCCATTAAATCCCCTCTTAAATATAAGTGAAATTCATTTAAATAAACCTTAAAACTTAAAAATTGTAATTATATTACTTCTATTATGGTTAGTGCGGTGCATCAACATTGTGGTTTGAAATAATTCTTTCGCCTCTTGCAATCTTCATATGGATCTTCATATTAATGTATATTTTGTTTACAAGTTTAAAAAGGCTTGGCCCTAAGCCTAGACGTAGTATAATGAGTTTAGAACCTTATGCTTGTGGTGAAGGTATTGATAAATTTCCACCTGAAAAGATTCAATTAAATGTTCAATTATATAAGTATGCTATTTACTTTACGATATTCGATGTTGCAATTTTCATATTACTCTTATCATTTAATGCAAACATAATTTACTTCATGATATATATTTGTATTATACTTTCAGCTTTGATTATGCTTCCAAGAAGGTGACCTTATGGTTTCAATTGTTGCTTGGTCTAGGATTAGAAGTCCATGGATATTATACATGTGTACTGGAGCTTGTAATGCATGTGATATTGAAGTTTTAGCAGCTTTAGCTCCTAAATATGATGTGGAACGTTTTGGAATCCTACTTAAAGGTAGTCCTAGGCATGCTGATGCATTAGTAGTTACAGGAGCTGTTACTAGGCAAGTGGCACCTAGGCTTATAAGAATATATGAGCAAATGCCTGATCCAAAATTTGTTATTGCTGCTGGTACATGTGCAATTTCAGGTGGTGTTTATTGGGGTTGCTATAATGTTCTTGGTGGTATAGATAAAGTTATCCCTGTTAGTATGTATATTCCTGGATGCCCAGTTAGACCTGAAGCTGTTATTGATGGTGTAGCTAAACTTATTGCTAAATTGAAATCTGGTTGAGGTGTATTCATGTTAATTCCACAATTAAGTATGATAATTAAAGATTTAATGGCATTTTTTCCAAATATGATTCTTGATTATAAACCCGATGGTCCAAGAAGTGTTTACATCAGTATTGATACTAAGATTCTACATGATGTAATATGTTATTTAAAGGATAAATATCATCTTAAACATATAGTTACTATAACTGGAACTGATCTTGGTGATTCTATTGAATTAATTTACCATTTATCCCCAATTGACCGTAGAGTTTTAGTTAATGTTAAAGTTAAAATTTCAAGAGAAAATCCTCATATACAATCTATAGTTTCACTTTTACCTGGAGCTGTTCTATACGAGAGGGAGGTTCATGATATATTGGGTGTTGTTTTTGATGGTCATCCATCACTTGAAAGACTTATATTACCTGATGATTGGCCTGAAAAAGTTTATCCCCTTAGGAAAGACTGGAAGGTGGAGGTGAAATAATCTGAGCTACTATATGATTCCAATAGGTCCTCAGCATCCAGCTATTAAAGAAGCTTTTCAATTTAATTTCATTCTAGATGGTGAATTAATTATTGATGTTAAGCCTAGGTTTGGATTTGTTCATAGAGGTATAGAAAAGGCTATGGAACTTAGAACATGGTCTCAAGGATTATTTTTAGCTGAAAGAATATGTGGTATATGTAATGTTCCACATACAACTTGTTTTTCTCTAGCTGTAGAGAAACTTTATGGTATTGATATTCCTGAACGTGCAAAATATCTTAGGATAATAATTAACGAATTGAATAGGATTCATAGCCATTTATTGTGGATTGGAATTTTAGGTATGGAGCTTGGTTTCAATACACTTTTCATGTATGTTTGGAGAGATAGGGAAAAGGTTATGGATCTTGTAGAAATGATTAGCGGTAATAGGGTTACGCCATCAATGAATTGTATTGGTGGAGTGGTTTACGATATTACCTATCAAATGGAATCTATAATTAGGAAGAATTTAGATTTCCTTGAGGAAAGAACTAAATACTATAAGAAGGTTATTATGGAAGATCCAAGTTTAAGGGCTAGAACTGAAGGTGTTGGGATTTTAAGTAAGGATAAAGCTTTAGATTTATGTGCTGTAGGTCCTATTGCAAGAGCTTCAGATATTAAAAGCGATGTTAGATTTGATGATCCATATACACTCTATGATACTCTAGATTTCAATTTAATAACTTATTCAACATGTGATATTTGGGGTAGAGCCATGGTTAGAGTTGATGAAACTATTGAATCTATAAAAGCTATTAGACAAGCTCTTAATAAAATGAGACCTGGACCTATAAATATTAAAGTTAAACGTATTCCACCTATCGGTGAAGCTACAGCTAGAGTAGAAGCTCCAAGAGGTGAACTCTTACATTATGTTAAATCTGATGGTAAAGAAACTCCATATAGAACTAAGATGCGTACTCCCACTTTAGCAAATATACCTGCTTTATGCGAAATGTTGAAAGGACATTACATTGCTGATATTCCAGCTATAGTTGCGAGTATTGATCCATGTTATTGTTGTACTGAAAGATTATTATTTATAGATCAGAAAAATGGTAAAAAGTGGATTTGGAATTTTGAAGAACTTCGTAGATATAGTCGTAAATATTATGGTTTAGAGGTGTAAATTATGGATCCATTAATACTTATATTTAGACTTCTAATATTTCCGGGAATTTGCTTCCTATCCTTTTTAGCATTTTTATTTGAATGGATTGATAGGAAAGCTTATGCAAGATTTCAAAATAGAATTGGACCTTTATATGCTGGTCCTAGCGGTATTTTACAACCAATAGCTGATTTTATTAAGCTTATGGCTAAAGAAGATATTACGCCTACATACGTTGATTCAGTAGTATTTAACAATATACCTATACTTGCAGTCGCTATACTAGTATTTGCATCACTATATATTCCAATAGATGGTAAATCAATTTTACCACCATTTGAAGGTGATGTAGTACTCTTATTAACATTATTAACAATATACACTATACTTGTCTTTATAGCTGGTTGGACTTCAACAAATAGATTTAGTATTATTGGTGCTACAAGAGCAATACTTCAGTTTCTAGCTTATGAAATACCAATGTTTATTTCAATAGTTTCTGTAGTTATGTATATTGGTTCAACATCTATAACTTATATTTCTCAAAATCAACCAATCCCAATGATTCTGCTTCAACCATTAGGTTTCATAGTGTTTATAGTTGCTCTTCAAGCTGAACTTGAACGTATACCTTTTGATATTCCTGAAGCTGAAAGTGAAATAGTTGCTGGTTGGCTAACTGAGTATTGTGGTCCAAAACTTGCATTTTTAAGGTTTGCAGAAGATCTAAAACTTGTTTTAGGCTCTGCTTTAGCTACAGCAATATTTCTTGGTGGTGGCAGTGGTCCAATTTTACCACCAGTAGTATGGTTTGTTTTAAAGATGGTGTTCGTGGTCATATTAAGTTCCTACATTAGATCTCTATTTGCAAGATTGAGAATTGATCAAATGGTTTCTAGTTGTTGGAAGTATCTCATTCCCCTCTCAATACTACAATTAGTATTAAGTAAGTTTATTGGGGTGGTGTTTTAAATGGCTATGCTACGTGAAGTTTTCAGACATTTATTTAAACGTCCAGTAACTGTTAAATATCCCTTTGAGAAAACCCCAATTGCTGAAAGGTATAGGGGTAAACACATTTTCTATATCGATAGATGTGTTGGATGTGGTTTATGTGCCCGTGAATGTCCAGCTATGGCAATTGAATTGATTCCTTCAGATAAGACCGTTAATGGTAGAAAACCAGTATTCTACTTAGATAAATGCATTTTCTGTATGCAATGTGAAAGAATATGTCCAAGAGCTGCAATACATTTAACACAATTCTATGAATTAGCTTCTTATAATCGTAATCTATTATTACATAGTGAAGAAGCTACTTATACTAAAAGTTAAGATTATTTATTAAATTAACAATTTTTAATTGAGTATTAATGAAAGTTTATGCAGATTTACATATACACTCAAAGTATAGTGGTGGCTCTAGTCTTCAAATGAATATTCCCACTTTAGTTTCATATGCTTTAATTAAAGGTTTAAATCTCCTTGGTACAGGGGATTGTTTTCATCCAAGTTGGCTTAGGGAATTAAAGGAAAATCTTGTAAGTGTTGATGGTGGTTTATATCATTATAGACTTAATCCACATGTAATGTTCATAGCTCAAAGCGAAGTTGGAACAATATTTGAATTTAATGGTAAAAAGAGGAGAGTTCACCACGTTATTTTAATGCCAAGTTTAGAAGTTGCAGAACAACTTTCCGATTGTTTATCACGTTATGGTGATGTAATTTCCAATGGGCGTCCAATATTTAACATACACCCCTCAGAACTTATAGATATAGTTTTAAGTGTAGAATCTGAATGCTTAATTTTCCCAGCACATATATGGACACCATGGTGGAGCATGTTTGGATCTTTTAGTGGTGTTGATAGAATTGAAGATTGTTATAGTGATAAAGTAAATAAAATTTATGCTATTGAAACTGGCTTAAGCAGTGATCCAGAAATGAATTGGTGTGTAAGTCAATTAAATAAGTTTTCAATTTTAAGCTTTTCAGATTCTCATTCTCCATATCCATTTAGACTTGGTAGAGAAGCATGTTTATTTAACTTAAACAAATTGAATTACAAAGAACTTGTAAATACAATTAAATCTAGAGATAAAAGTAAATTTCTAATGACTATAGAAGTTGATCCAGCATATGGGAAGTATCACTGGTCTGGGCATAGAAATTGTAATGTGGGACCTCTTTCTCCAAATGAGGCTAGAAAGCTAAATTATATATGTCCCATCTGTGGTAGAAAACTTACTAAAGGAGTTGAAGATAGAGTTGAAGAACTTTCAGATAGACCTAAAGGTTTTATGCCTCAAGATCACATAGATTTTATTAAAGTATTACCATTGCAAACCATAATAGCCTTTAGTATGGGTATAAGCGAAGATGAAGTTCATAAACTTAATAGTGGTTCCATATGGAATTTATATTCCAAATTAGTTTCAAGATTTGGTTCTGAATTCAATGTATTACTTGAAGCTCCAATAGATGAAATTTCAAAGCTGTCTTCTACTATAGCTTTATACATTAAATGTATGAGAGAACGTCGTTACTCAATCACTCCAGGATTCGATGGTGTTTATGGAAAAATAAACATGTTTGGTTCTAAAATAGATTTAAGAAGTTACATAACTACCTAGCTTCATTATTCAGCCCTTTTTACTCTCTATTAATAATTCCTTCCATCTTCTTTCAGTTATAATTCTAACAATTCCTTTAATACCTTCTTTACCTATTATATCTGCAACTTTAATCCAATCTGTTTTCAATATCATTACAGTTATTAATATCATTATTACTATTGATACAATTATACCATAAATACTACCTTCACCAAAGACTATCTTTAAATATTCAGTAAAATATCTACCTGATACAGCTATAAATATACTCAGCAATGTTTTTCCAGCTAATGTGGCTATAAAGAACTTTCGGAAACTATATTTAATTAATCCTAGTGGTATTATTACAACATCATCTGGTGATGGTGTAACAGTTGCAAAGAATACTGCTATAGCGCCATATTTACCAAGTATTTCACGAAATTTTTCCACTTGTTTTCTTTTAACTTCATCGTTTATAACTATCCTGCTACTCTCAAATCCCAATACATATATTACACTTTTACCAATTGCTCCTCCAAAACCACTTGCAAAACCCAATACTACTGGATCTACTGGAAGATATGAAGCCATATAGTATATTGCTAATAAATATGGTATTGGTATGAATGGTAGAAAATTTCCTAATATGGATATTATTAATGCTCCTACATAGCTATAGTTTAAAGCTATTTTAAACATAAAATCAATAATCCAATCAAGCAATTTTCTTCATTTACATTTAATTTCACAAGTTAATTAACATTTGTTTTTTTAGAAAAGTTTAAAACTTATTATTAGTAAATTGCATAATGATTTTGTTAATGTGGTGATGTGATTGCTGAATTTTAGTTGGATTAATGTTCTTCTTGGTGTTCTATTGATCGTATTAGCTGTTTTAAGTTTAGAATTTAATAAGATAATGTATTCAATTTTGACTTTATGTGGTTTCAGTATTGTTTTAGCTATTGCTTTCTTCTATTTATCAGCACCACTAGTTGGAGTTTTCCAATTGGCTGTTATTGCAGGTGCAGTTACCGCTTTATTCATTATAGCTTTAATGTTGACTGGTAAAGTGGAGGTAGATTAAATTGAAATTGAGTGATTTCCTAAGTATCATACTAGTTTTAATTTTAGCTTTCTTGTTAACTCAATTGCTAGTTATTGGTGTATCTAATATTGGACTTTTTGCTTATGATACTGCACCATTAAATGTTTTAAAACCTGACCCTCTATTTCATAATTTAAGCAATTATATGAGTGAAATTCTATGGGGTAATTGTAGTATCAATGTGTTAGCTCAAGCATTACTTCTTTTTGCTTCAATTGTAGGTGTTATTGCACTTTTACGTGAAGAGGTGGAGCATTGATGTCCACTGAACCATACACATTTATTGCAGTTTCAGGGGTTTTACTGACTATTGGAATGTATGGATTAACATCTAAGCGTAATATGATTAAAATGGTTATTTCTCTTGAAATAATGTTTAGTTCAGCAATATTGAATTTAGTGAATTTTGCATATTTTAGACTTTTTGGGTTTATAGATCCATTAGCACATGTTATAGCTATAATTGCTATATCTGTTGAAGCATGCTTGATAGGTGTTGCTTTAACTTTTGTGATAAATGCCTATAGGCATTACAAGACTCTAGATATTAGAGAACTTAAGAGATTGAGGTGGTAGTTTTGATTGAAATTGTATATCCAATAATTGTTTTAGCATTTTTCGGTATTTCTACACCAATGATTGGATGGTTATGTGAAAAATTGAAATTGAGGAATTTAGTAAGTGGATGGGCTTTATTCGGTTTTATAGTTTCTCTAATTGTATGTTTAAAGTTTATGGATATACTTTACGTTAAACCAATAACAATATACTCAATGTTCCCAATTACTGGTAGTCCAACTATAGGCTTCTTAGTTCTAGATTGGCTTAGCTTTATATTTTCATTAGGCTTCATTTTCCTAGGTTTAATTTCAACATTACATTCAATTGATTATATGTCTCATGATACTGGCTTACCCTCATACTATTCCCTACTACTATTAATGGTTTGTGGTATGGTAGGTTTAGCTATGGCCGGAGATTTCTTAACATTATATGTTTTCTGGGAGCTTATGAGTATATCATCGTATTGTCTTGTTGGATTTAGAAAGCACTTATGGGAACCCATTGAGGCTGGATTTAAATATCTGCTTATGAGTGCTGTAGGTTCAGCATTCATATTGTTCTCAATGTCATATATTTATGGTTTAACTGGTTCATTGAGTTTTGCACAAATAGCATTATCTTTAATGGGTGCTAAACCTTCAAGTCTCTTATACTTATTATTTATAATGTTAATGGTTGGATTTGGTGTTAAAGCAGCAATTGTACCTTTTCACTCATGGCTTCCAGATGCACATCCAGCAGCTCCAAGTCCTATAAGTGCTATGCTTTCAGGTGTTGTTATAAAAACTGGAGTTTACGCTATAATTAGGGCTTCATACACTTTATTTAGTGTTTCAATTGTTGATTATAGGTGGATGCTTGCAATACTTTCAGTTTTCACTATGACTGTAGGTAATCTATTAGCTTTAGTTCAAAATGATATAAAACGTTTACTTGCATACTCCAGTATAGCTCAAATTGGATACTTAACTTTAGCTTTATCTCTTGGAACCGAATTTGGTTTAATGGCTGGTATTGTACACTTCTTTAATCACGCCTTAATGAAAGGTCTTGCATTTCTTTGTGCAGGTTCAATTATACATGAATTGAAAACTAGAGATCTTAATGATTTAGTTGGTGTTGGTAGGAGAATGCCCATTACCGGTATAGCTTTTTCAATAGCTCTTCTATCATTAGCTGGAATACCTTCATTAAATGGATTTATAAGTAAATATTTGATTTTTGGAGCAGCAATAGCTTCTCAAGCGTATATTTTAACTATAATAGGTTTATTGAATAGTGTTATTGGCGTAGTTTATTATATTCGCATTATACAAGTGATATTTAGGAGACCTATTGAAAGTGTAATTAAAGCTAGCGAATCTTCCCCCTTAATCGTATTATCCTTAATTATATTGTCAATACTATGTGTAATTCTTGGAATTTGGCCTCAACCACTATCACTGATAGCTGAATTAGCTGCTCATTATACATTTCAAAAGATTATGTACATTAGAGGGGTAATGCCATTATAATTTTATGAAGTCAATAATTTAAAATTTAAATTTTAAATTTTATTTCAATAAATATATTTTTAATTGGAATTCAAGTATGTTGGTGGCGTTGTAATATGAGCGTCTTTAAATCTGCTAGTATGTGTAAATTTAGGATAATTATTCCCAAAGATTACTATTATCGTGTGAAATTTGCTTTAATAAATTTGAAGACATTACATTTAGATGCTTGGTGGGATGATGAAGAATTTGTTGATTTCATAAAGGAACATTATATTGAAGGTGAAGAAAGTGGAAAGGAAATTGATATTAAATCTCTTAGTAAACTTCATAATGAAAGTGATAAATTTAAACGTGTATTGGAAAATACTCAAAATTTAATTAGAATGCTTGGACTTGAAGCTGAATCTCTAAGGACTATTTCTAAAGAAATAAAGATAGATGAAGATTATTTAACTAAACTTGAAGATAAATTGAGTTTACTTGATTCAAAGATAAAAGAGGCTTCAAAACTTATTGAGGGAGAAGAAAAGTTTAGCCTTAAGGATAAGTTGTATGAAATATTTCCAAATTATGAATCTATACTTTCAGAAGCAAAATACGTTTTTGAAATGATTTTAGATCAAGATGATAAAGTTTTTCATGGTGATTTCCTCACATACATGTTTGGTTGGGTTCCGGAAGACAGAGTAAATGAAGTTATTGAAACTCTAAATAGAGTTACTGATAATTCAGTAGTTATATCCATTTCACATCCAAGTAAACATGACCATCCCCCCTTTCTTTCAAAATCTCCAAAAGCTTTAAAACCATTTGAATCTCTTATAAAAACTTATGATATTCCTTCACCACATGAACTTAATCCAACAATAATTGTAAGTATAACTTTTCCAATGTTATTTGGATTAGCATTTGCAGATATAGGTCATGGTCTTCTCTTAGCAATATTCGGCGTTTTCTCATGTATGCTTAAACGTAAAGGTTTCTCTGGGGGTGAAATGGTTAATTTAGTATTGTCTGGAGCTGAATTATACCTTCTATGTGGTATTGCAGCAATATTTGGAGGTTTAATGTTTGGTGAAATCTTCGGTTTCCATATACATCATCCACCATTAGAATTCATACTTAAAGCTATACCTGGAATTGGCCGTGCCTTCAGTCCATTGAAAGAGCCTATGAAGATGTTTAAACTTTCATTAATGGTTGGAATGATACATATAAGTTTAGGATTAATTCTAAGTATGATAAATGATATACTTGAAGGTGAATATAAAAAGGCAATTTTTGGTTCAGCATGTTGGTTATGGTTTTACTTAGGATTAATGTACTTAGGATTATTTGTATATAAACTTAACATGGATAAATGGATTTCCGGATATTTAACAATACCCTTAGTAGTACTTCCAGTAGTTTTAATGCTTATTGGCATGATCCTTACTGAAGGTCCAATAGATGGATTTGCACATACATTTGAAGCAGCTATAAGTTCACTTTCACATACAGTTTCCTATGGACGTATATTAGCATTATCATTGTCACATGGAATGTTAAGTCAATTATTGTCATCAGTCATCCCAGCACTTGGAGCTGCAGGTTACATTATATTAGCTATAGGGACTATAACCCTTATAATGGCTCTTGAAGGATTGGTTTCATTTACACATGTATTAAGGCTTACATGGGTTGAATTTGGCTTTAAATACTTCCGCGGTGGTGGAGAGGAATATAAACCTTTGGGTATTAAATAAAATGGTTATTATATGTGTATAAATAAATAACGTTTATAAATAAATCAACATTATTGTGTAAGTAGTAGTTATATAGGGGGACGGGTATGGACGAAACAATAATCGGTCTTGTGAGCGTTTTACTCTCAAGCTGTATACCAATATCTGGTGCAGCATATGGAATCGTAACTGCAGGGATATCCATGGCTGGAGCTGGAACAGAACGTCCAGAAATAGTTACAAAACTACTCTTAGCAGTAGTATTGGCTGAAGCTATAGGAATTTATGGATTACTTACTTCAATAATGCTCATAGGAAAGCTCTCTATAATTTTTGCTTCATATGAAGCAGCTATGAAGGCTTTATCGGCAAGTTTAGTAATGGCTGTGTGCGGTTTACTTGCTTCAATTGCAATTGCATATACTGGGTCTGCCATGGCTGGAGCTGGAGTTGAAAAACCTGAGATAGTTACAAAAACACTTTTAGCAGTTGTTTTAGCAGAAGCTTTAGCGATTTATGGATTATTAATCTCCATAATGTTAATAGGCACAATATAGATGGAGTGCCCACATAAATGATGAGCACAAGTGGTAAGCTAGAGAAGTTAAATGAACTACTTAAACATACAAAAAGAATGTATAAAAGGATGATCCTCAAAGTTAAAGTAAAAATTTTTAAAGCAAATTCAACAGTTAAGAGTAATATTCGTAAACCTTTAAATGTCAAATACGAAAATGCTAAGCTCATAGAGAACTCTGTTAAAGAGAGTATCAAAAACATAAGTAGCAGTAAGTTTAACGTTGATGAAAGTTTAATTAAAATTTACTCTTTAATTGATAAACAATCCTTTATTCTAAAATCTAAACCATCAAAGATATTAAGTGTTAAAAGCTACATATATAAAGGTTTACATGTATTTTTAACTGGCATATTCTCTATGAGTCTTCGTATTCGCAGAAAACTTGCTTTTCCACCAATACTCTACTCAAAATCTTTCATTGTATCTATGCGTGAAGTTCGATCATGGCATACCAATTTATACATCAGATTGACTAGTGGATTTAAAGATTTCAATAAAACCTTTTTGAAATCTAAACCTAAACTTAATAATTATCTTTCCATGATCTCATCTTCAAAAACTAAATTGGACATCGTAACCTCCTCATCTAAGACTAGATTAGAGAATGTAATTTCATCATCAACAACTAGAATGGAGAATGTAATTTCATCATCAACAACTAGAATGGAGAATGTAATTTCATCATCAACAACTAGAATGAATTCTGCAATATCTTCATCAATAAGTAAAAGTAAAGGTGCTATTAAGAGATTTCTTGATTAACCAATACTAGACTATTATTTCCTCCATTATCCTTTGCTTTGGTAATCCAAAGTGTTTACAATAAACTATTATCTTTAAATTCTTTACTTCCATCCATTTTCTAGTTAAGTATGCTAATGTTAATGAGAGATCATATTGAAAGCCTCTCCTCCTCCAAATTCTTTGATAACCCTTATAAATTTCTTTATTGAACATTTTCTCTAATGCTTCTAAACCCCCCTTTTCTAATACTTCTACACTGGGTTTCAATAATTCACTATAATTCTTCATCATCATTTCTTCTAACATTCTTTTTAAATCATCTTTTTCAAAAGCTATCTTTATTTTTCCAGTTTTCACTTTATATGTTGGTGTTATAATGTTTACTTCTAAATCTTTCCAAGACATATTAAGTTTCTTTGCTCTTATGGTATTCTTTATATTAGTTAAATCTACTTCAAATCCTATGAGGTCCCTCATACTTTTTGAACTTTTTGAATCAAGTTTTTCAGATTCTTTCAATATCGTTGCGTAAATTAATTTTTCCAATTCTGCTTCTAAAATCGTTACATCCTCAAAAGTTCCCTTCTTAATTATTTTATCTAATGGTATCGGCACTCCAATTTCAATAAGATTCTTCAGTAATTCCATTAAGTTTTTTGATTTTTCGTAGGCTTCAACATATTCTTCAACTTTAATTCCTAATGGTATTTGAATTACATGTTGTTTTAATTTCTCTGTTGGAGAATTTAAAGTTTTAAGTCTTAATACTGTTTTTATATTTTCAATTTCATATTTCATCATGTGTAAAGCTATTACCCTCATAGATTGCTTTGGAAGCCATCTTAAAACTTTTAGATATGCTTTGGTTAATGCTCTTAAAAATGCTTTTTCAAATTCTACCGGGGTTGGCTCTACTCCAATATTCATTAACTCTTTACCATATGGTGTATCCATCAATATCTTAACGATATCATTGTACGAAGCTTCAATTAATTTTTGATATTTATCTAAAGTTATATACTCTCTTTTTAAACCTCTAATCTTAGTATTTATGAATCCATACCTCAATACGCCAAACAAGTTCATCAGCTCACATTCTTTTTACAACATCTGGTTTTATAACTACTTATATTTAATTGGTTTTAAAATTATGTATACGGTTACTATAATTAACCATATTAATACACCAATAACCATTCCTACTCCTGCATAAAATCCACTTATTCTAGCTCCAATAACATATCCAATTAATGCTAATGGTAACATCAGCATTAATAATACCATACTCCTACTCATTAAATACATAAATACCCTCTTTCTCTTTTCTTCAAGCTCTTTTTCAACCTCCTTTTCTACAGGAATTCTTTCTTCTTCAATCTTTTTAACTATAGCTTCAGTTTTTGCAGTTTCTCTAGTTTCCCTTTTAGATATTACTGTTGCTCCCTCAATTGTATCAGACAATCTATTATATGGCTTATTAAATCTCAAATTTATTCTACAAGTTTCATATAGTACTCTTAATGGTATCCATTCTACACCATTAATCCACTTATTTAATTTTTCATCTTCTAAATTCAATTCTACAATAAATCTATTTCTACCAAGAGTTTCCATAGCTGTTTTTAAAGCTTTTATAACTTTCTCTGTTGGCTCTACATATATTTCTTCCATTTCATCCATACTCATTCAATTTAAAATATTTAATTTTAATTTAAATTTGAATCGCTAACTTTTTATTTTGTTACATTGAATTGATTTTGTTATTAGTTCATTAAGTTCTTGGAGGGTATAGTAATGTTAATTTATTCCCCTTGGCTTGTTTGGATAATACCCATTGTTGGTGCACTTTTAACACCTTTAATTGCTCGTTTTAGTGAAAGAATTCGAGATTTATTTGCTGTTTTTGTATCTTTCATAGCTGCTTTAATGGCTACTATAAACTTTAATTACGTTGTTTCTGGTGGCATGGAGATTCCTGGTTTAGGTTATGTTAAAGTACCAATTGATTGGCGCTTACGTTGGTTTATCATTCCAGGATATCCACTAGAGATTGGTGTATTATTAGACCCACTTAGTGCTTTTATGGGTTTAATAGTTGCCTGGATTTCATTTTTAATAATGGTTTATAGTTTAGGTTACATGCATGGTGAAGAAGGTTTAACTAGATATTGGTTTTTCATGAATTTCTTCATTGGTAATATGCTTCTACTTGTTATGTCTGATAACATCTTGCAAATGTTATTTGGATGGGAAGGTGTTGGATTGTGCAGCTATCAATTAATTGGTTTTTACTATAGTGATGAGAAGAAGAAGTGGATTGGTAATATTCCACCATCACATGCTGGCATGAAGGCATTTATAACAACTAAAATTGGCGATCTCTTCTTAATGATATCTGCCTTCATAATATTCATAGTTTCCGGGACATTCAATTTCATAGATCTTCAAACACACTATGAATGGATAATTGATCTTGCTAGACTTGGCTTAATAATTCCTGTAACCGTTCTCTTCTTCCTAGGTCCAGTAGGTAAATCAGCTCAATTTCCACTACATGAATGGCTTCCTGAAGCTATGGCTGGACCTACATCTGTTTCGGCATTAATACATGCAGCTACAATGGTTAAAGCAGGTGTATATCTTGTGGCTAGAATTTTCCCAGTTTTTAATGATGCTTTTGTTTTAGCAACTGAGCACGTTCATGGATTAGCAATTGAAAAATTAATTTTACAAGCTCGAAGTAACTTCTTTTTAACAGTTGCTTGGATTGGTGCATTTACTGCATTCTTAGCAGCTACTCAAGCTATGGTTAATAGAGAATTAAAAAAGGTTCTAGCTTATTCTACGGTTTCACAAATAGGTTATATGATGCTTGGTTTAGGTGCTGGAGGTTTAGCTAAAGATGTGGCTATAGGCTATGTGGCTGGAGTATTCCATTTAGCTAGTCATGCAATATTTAAAGCTTTATTATTCATGGCTGCTGGCGCAGTTATCCATGTATGTGAAAGTACTGATATGTTTAACATGGGTGGTATTAGAAAGGATATGCCTATAACCTTCATTTGTATGCTTATTGGAGCTTTATCCCTTTCAGGTATACCTCCACTTAGTGGATTTTGGAGTAAAGAAGTTATATTTACAGCTTGTATAATTTCAGGTCAATATGTATTACTAGCTCTTGCAGCTATTACTGCTGCTATAACATTCTTCTATAGTTTAAGAATGATTGGAATAACATTTCTTGGAGATAAAAGTGAACATTTGAAGGAATTAGAACATGAAGGTCATCATGTACATGAAGTTTCAAAGGTTATGTGGGTTCCATATATGATACTTGCTTCATCAACAATAGCTTTAGGTTTGATTGGACCATTATTTGAAAAATATCTACATTATTTCTTGGAGCCTTCAATACATATGATTCATTATAAAAAACATCTTTCAAACGTTGTTTATGGTGCTGAAGCTACAGTTTATGGAATTCCCATTCAATTAATAACTTTATCTATCACTTTCTGTATGCTTGTAATTGGAGGTCTTCCAGCATATTTAATGTATATTTCACGTAAAGTAGATCCAGAATCCTTTGTGGAAGTTCATGGACTTAAAGGTTTATACAACTTCTTATGGAATAGATGGTATATAAACACACTATACTACAAAGTATTTGTTTACTCATTAATAAATGGTAGTGTAAAAGTGTTTAAGGGGTTTGAGAAAGCTGTAATTGATAGATTTAATTATGCTTCAGCAAATTTTGTAATATCCTTTAGCAATGTAGTCTTCAAATACTTTGAGAAGCCCGTTTTAGATGGATTAAACTATCTAATTGCAAAAGGTTTTATATTCTTCTCTCAAGTATTTAGGAGAATTCAAACTGGTATATCATCATTTAACATATTGGGGATAAGTATTGGAATAATAATCTTAATATTACTACTTTTCATACTTTAATTTTAGTAGTTTTCTTTTGGAGTGATTTAATTGCGTGTTAGAATTAGAGGTATATATGCTACAGCCTTATCTAGAATTTTCATGAATGAAAATTGCACAATAGTTCAACCATCGGAAGCCATTAAAGATAGATTTGATATTGATGATGAAGTGGACTTCGTACCATATGATGTGGATATTTTTGATAGGGATGATAAACATGGTGTTTACATACTTTCACCAAAACAATACTTAAATAAAATTAGAAGTATTTTACATAGATATTTATTTGATGCTGTAATTAGGATTGCACCTTATAGTGTTAGTGGAATTTATAAAGGTATTATTGAAGCTGTGGATAAATTTAGAAATATAGCATATGTATCTATTAAACCATATCTTAAAGGTGTTTTACATATATCTGAAGGTGAAAATTTAAGTGTGGGAAACGAAATTCCAGTTCAAGTTGATAAACGTAGATTGAGTTTAGATATACCAAATTTAACTTCACGTATAGGTTTGGCTGGTAAATATACTGTTTTATTTAAAGATGGTGGTTTAAAACTTAGTAGAAGAGCTAGAAGTATGGGTGTTAATATAGATCGTGAACTTATAGATAAATGTGAAAAAATTCTACCTAAAGGTTTTGGCATAATTTTTAGATCTTCATTTAAAAGTGCATCACATGAAGAAATATTAAATGAAATATCAAATCTAGTAGCAGAATACAATAAACTCATGAATTTATTTAATATATCGCCAAAAAGGAGTTTACTTAGTGAAGGATACTCATTATTAATAGTTGAATTCCCACAATCATCTAAAAGGATTATGGATTCAATTAGAAATTTTGTAACTCCAACAATACCTTTACATCATTACTTTAAAGTTTTGAGTATAGATACTTCTAAAATAGTTGATTATGCTGAATCTCTTATTTCCAATGGTATAAAAACAGAAACTCTAATTGAAAGCTTAAATAATTTTAGAAAGAGTTTAGTTGATAAGGTAAAGTTATTAGAACATGTTAAATTAAATGGTAAAATTTTCACTCTTGGAAATATTGAACAAGTTAGAATTGATGGTAATTGTTTAATTGTTTATAGAAGGGTTAAATCTCCTGGTGTTTATGATGGTTTAAATATAACTAAAAATATTGGGGATAAAATTGTCACTAAAATCTTCTTTGATAAATGGTATTATATTTCAAAATATTATTCTGTCGATGGCTCATTTTTAGGTGGGTATATCAATGTAAATACTCCTATTGAAATCTATAGTGATAGAATTAGATATGTAGATTTAGAAGTTGACATATGTTTTAAACCCAATGGTGAAATTAAAATTTTAGATATGAATTCCCTTCGTAAAGCCTTTAACATTGGGATAATATCTGAATGCTTGTATATGTATACTTACAAACTCGTAGAAGAACTTAAAAATAAGATTTTAAGTGGAGATAAAGCTTTATTTGAATGATAAAGGTTTTATATTGATTTATATAATAGACTTGTGTTGTAATTTAGAGTTTTGAGGTGCTGTAACATGCTATTTGAAGGTATAGTTCTTTCTTTGATTTTAACTCCTTTATTCTCTCTACCAATAGTATATATTGCAGGTAGACGTATTGGTAGTAAATGTGGTTGGGTTACATTCATCCCCTTACTATATACATTCATAGTTTCATTAATACTCCTTCCAATAATCACTTTTAAAGGTCCAATATACATTGTTTTTCCATTAGCTCCAACTGTTGGTTTAAACTTTGGATTTCTAATTGATGGTTTAAGTCTACCTGTAATATTCACTATAACTCTACTTTGTACTGTAGTTTCTATATTCTCTGTACCGTACATGGAGCATCATATTGGTGAACATAAGACTCAACATGCAGCTTACTATGCGTTGTATTTGCTTTATGCATTAGGTATGATTGGAACAGCTATATCCACCAATTTAATTCAATTCTACTTCTTTTGGGAACTCATGTTACTTCCATCATGGGCTTTGATAAATATTTGGGGTTATGGTGAAAGGGAAAAGATAGCATTAAAATACTTTATATATACCCATGTTGGTGCATTAGCTTTGCTGGCTGGCATATTAACTTTATATTCAATATTTAGAACATTTGAACTTCCATCAATAATTTCATTGAGTAGATTTATATATATTGGAGATATAGCTAAATGGATTATTATAGCTATGTTTTTCGGTTTTGCAGTTAAAATGGCTATAGTTCCATTACACACATGGCTTCCAGATGCACATGCTGAAGCTCCAACACCTATAAGTGCACTTTTATCTCCAGCTATGATTGGTTTAGGTGGATATGCCACTGTTAGAATAGTTTACTCAATTTTCCCTGAGATATGGGATTCATTCAGTCTTTTCTTAAGTACTTTAGCTTTAATAAGTATGGTTTATTGTGGTGCTATGGCTTTAGCTCAAGATGATATTAAGAGGCTATTAGCTTATTCAAGTGCTTCACAAATGGGATATATATTAATGGGGTTAGCAAGTGCTGATCCAAGGGGGATTTCTGGAGCTATGTTTCATTATTTTAGTCATGGAACATGTAAAGCCATACTCTTCATTGTTGCAGGTGCATTAATACTTGAAACTCATGGTATAAGAAGTATTTCGAAACTTGGTGGTTTATCTAAGAAAATGCCATTAACTGCTACTATGGCATTAATAGGTTTTCTAGGTATTGCAGGTACTCCACCATTAAATGGATTTCAAAGTGAATGGCTTATATTTACTGGAGCATTTTATGGAGCTATTGTTTCTCATAATACCCTTAGACTCATAGTTGTTGCACTTGGATTAATGGGTAGTGTATTAACAGCTGGTTATGCCCTTTGGACTATGAGAAGGGTCTTTTTCGGTCCTCTACGTGAAGAATTAGAAGATGTTCATGAACCATCAATAGAAGTTTTAGCTCCAATGATAATTCTAGCTTTCTTCACAGTTCTACTAGGCGTATATCCAAGAATATTAATGGATTTATTAACATCCTTCTTATCATAAATTCAATTTTATACTTTCAATTTTAATTTTATCTATCCCTACACCTGCTTCATGCAAATTTCTTAATGAATGTACAGTTGCTATACCACTCATAGTCCCTTCAGTTTTCCATATAGTTTTCCACTTTAATATTGTATGTTTACTTTTACTCTTATACGTTATTTGATAAACTTCATATGCTCTAACTATATCTACAGTTTCCCCACTATATATCTCAAAACTACCAATAACCTCTTTCCTATTAGCATTCAACCATATCCTTCCAGAAATCTCTGGAAATAAATTTTTCTGATTAAAATATTGTTCTATCAATGATAAATTATGTCTAGCTATTGATGTTAAAATAAACTTTCTAAATTCATTTAATGAAACTCTTCCCTCAACTCTAAACAAGATTTCATTTTTAAGTCTATTAATATCCCTTTCTGATAGACATTTATAACAAATACTAGTCTTAGATGATTTACCACAATATATACACTCTATTTCAGACAAGTTTATACGCCTCTATAATTCATTAGATCTATCAACATAATTTTTTACGTATTTCTTAGGTTTTAACATTTCTATTATGAAATTAAATGCAGCTTCAGGATTTGTGTTACCACATGTAAATACATCAACAGTAGCATATTCAAGTGAAGGCCATGCATGTATAGACACATGTGATTCTAAAATTACTCCTATTGCTGCACAATAACCCTCAAAACTATATGTTTCAACACTCACTAACTTTGCTTTAGCAATTTCAATAGCTTTAATCACCAAATTCTTTAAAAACACAATATCCTCTAGCTTATTTCTCTCACATCCATATAGATTTCCATATATGTGTTTCCCAATAGCTTTAATCTCACCTGCCTGCATTTCCCCCTTCAACATATATAAACTAAAATTTAAACTTTTTCTTGCTTTATTTTTTTATATTCTCTAAAATTTAAGCTTTAAATTTTATTTTTAAATCAATTTTTTTGATAAATTGATTTTAAATCTTAATTTCCAATTCTAAATGTTTTTAACCTTTTTCTTTTTCTTTTTTCTCAGCAAAAACACAAAATTTCCTTTTAATTTCAATTTAAACTCTTATTTTTCTTTTTGTATTAATGATAATTCCTGTAGTGCAGTTTATTTGAATATTTCAGATAATTTCATATCGTATTTCTAAATTAAAGTTTTTTGGGAACTTCTGATGTTAAAGGTGAAATTGATTCTTCTTTAACCCTTGAACTTTCAATTAAACTTTCTATAACTTAGTTAAATTTTTTAGTTAAAAAAATGTTATTTACCCTGAATTAAATATTATTTATGTTGATCTTGTATCAATATCAGTTTTTCTACATGTAGTTAAACATTTAAAACTTGTAAAACTTGATGGTACAATAATGATATTAACTAGCCATATGCTTCCAAGGTACTGTGTTTTAATGTTCTTTAAGTTATATTGGTGAATTATCACTATGAATCTAGAATTATTGGAGATAGTGTATATTCTAATTTAAAATTTCAAGTAAATTTTGGTCTATATATGTTCTTGATGATATTTGTTAATTATATGTGAATTTATTCTTAAAATCTCAATTTCTCATAACCTTCAAAGCATTGATCTCAATGTTGTGGGAGGATGTGGGAAATAACCCTTATACACTATATTTCTATCTAAGCATAATAATCATCTAGATATTTTTCCCTGGGTAGAAGTGCAAATGTTGATTTTTCTAGTTTAAAATTTCAAATATTCTTTTAAAGAGTTTAGCTTATTTTGATTTTAGAGTTGATGAATGTGGAAGTATTTTGTCTGACGATATTATTAGAACATTATTTTCACATGAATAATGATTGAAATTTAGTGGTGAAGCAATAGTTTACTCAATAAATGCGCCCAATGTAATATTTAGGTGTATCTGAAAAATTTAATGGTTTAGTTCGTTTTATCAGAATAGGTCCTCCAGAAATAGTTGAAGTAATCAGAAGGATTTTTATGTTAAAGTTGTTTTAATTTGAAGAATCTGACAAACACATTTAACCTAAAAATCCAGGGTATACTCTAATAAATGAAGTATGGATCTATAAATAATAATACAATTAAAAATTTATCTAAATAGATCTTTTTCTTCTGGATAAAAGATCTCCTTTATTGAATCTTCTCCTCTAGGATACTCATAACCTCTTATTATAACAATTGGTACTCCACTACTTTTACCCATAGCTAATTCCGCTGCCGCTGCTAATTCGTCTACTACAGCCATCTGTGTTACACTAAGTATGTATCCATACATGTCTTTCATACCTCTATAATCCTTTATAATCTTTATTCCAGATATACCTACAGCAAAATTCACATGTCCTCTCCTCCAAGCTCTTCCAAATGTATCTGAAATTATTACTGCAACATCTATACCCTTAAGTTCCGCTATCTTCATTCTTATTCTCTTAGCTGATTGATCAGGATCCTCTGGTAGAAGTGCAACAACATCTTCTCCACCAGCAACATTTGATCTATCTATTCCAGCATTAGCACATATAAATCCATGTTTTGTTTCAACTATTAGATGTCCATCCCTCATCCTAACTATCTTATTACTTTCCCTCAATATTAATTCCACAAGCTCAGGGCTTTTACCAGTTAACTCTGCAACTCTAATTGCAAATGGTGATGGTTGTACATCACTCAACTTAACTATTCTACCTTCAGATTTAGCAACAATTTTACTTGCTACAACCACTATATCTCCATTTCTTAATCCCCCTATTTGTTCATCAGCTTTTTCACATATTATTTTCCCAATGTCATCTCCAGCTTTTATGTCTGGAATGCCCTTTAAACCAATTATCTCTATTACAATATCACTATGGTAACCTTTCATAGTATTTTAACCTCCTGAAAATAATTACCAATAATCCTCCCCACAGAATAACAGTTAAAGTTATCGCTGTATATGCCATAAATACTCCAATCCATCCAATTATTAATGCTAAAATAATGTTTCCAGATATAAGTAGATTTTGAGCTAAATCTAATAGTGTATTAGCTATAAATGCTATTGGTTGAGCTAATCTTTTATTCATAAGTAAATACTTTGCTTCAACAATATATTGATATACTTGTATTCCTTCTGAAATTTTGAATCCCCACCCCATGAATTTCATTGTTAAATCCTTTCCAGCAGCTATATTTAGATATTCTATAAATGTATTTGTATCACTGATTGTTGACCCCTTAATACGATTGAATAATTTTTGTAAGAGAGTTAATCCTCCATAACCTTCAACTACCTCTTTAATAATCATATATGATGCAGCGTAATAATCTGCTATATTTTGCGGTGTTTGAACAGGATTCCACCATTGTACAAATCCATATTTTCCACCTAACTTTAAAGCTGTACTTTCCAATGTCTTCTTCCTTGATAATGCTCCTTCCCAACCGGTTTCAATAGTTAATTTTATACTTAAATATTCTGCTAGTCCTTCATGAACCCATAGTAAATTTGGCGATATTCCAGCAGCCCATACGAAGTGATGTATTAATTCATGTAATGCTATTTGCTCCCAGAATCCTTGCACCGTCCTTATATAAAGTAGGTTTAAATATATATTTCCCAAATGTGTTCCATTAAATGGTATATACCCACCAATTCCAAGATCAGCAATTCTAGGTGCAAAAAATTGTATCTTTACCTCTGTAAGATTTACATTGAATATTTTAGTTAAATTTCGATAGAACGTATTGTAAGTTTCAATAAGGTTTTTAGCTATCGTAAGATATCTTGTTGGTGTTATAACATGGAATATTCCACTACTATATGTTTCAAATTTTCCAAACTTTGTTACAATGTACTCTACAGCTACTCTAGCATTATTAGATTGTAATTGTACTGTCACTTTATTTCTACCACCTTCAATTTCAATGTTTGTAGGTTGAGGTTGAACATTATTTACCTTAGTATCTCCAGGTAGATATACGTATACAACCCCCTTATCTTTTGGATTAAAGTATATTTGTGGTGAATAAAAGAATCCTCTTGGTTCAACTATTAAAGCTCCATTGTCCATTACATAATTTATTTGTAACTTAAATTTTGGATTTCCAATATATGTAAATGTAAAGTTATCGTAAAATGTAAATACTTCACCTGTTGCTGTATATGCTCTTTTAACTTCACTATTAACGATAATTCCATCAAGTATACTTACAGTGTATTTCGTAAAGTTTCTTGGAACTAAAAGCCATGAACTTCCACTTCCCACATAGTTTTGATATATTATTACTATATTACTTACTCCATCATCATCAACATAACATGCATACTCATATAACCCACTATATTGTGATGTAAACTTTGCATAGGTATTTATTAATACTGTAGTAATGTTTAATGTTATAATTAGTAATAGTAATATTAAACTTAATTTACTTAACTTCAAGATTATCACCTAGAGTTTTTCTAGCACATAATATATATCCTGTATGTCCAATCATTAAAGTTTCCGGTCTAGTTTCATTTGTTTTAATTTTCCATCTTCTTTGCATATTCTCTAAACATTCTATACCCACAAAATTATATTTTTCTAATGTTTCAACAGTTTTTATAACTTGTTCTATTGTTGGACTATAACTAATTAATACACCCCAATCAGCTAATGCATCATATGCTTTATCTACGATTTTCCATGGTGATGGTAAATCAAGTATAACTGCATCTACATCTCTTTCATCAAATCCCTCATTAACGTCTTTAAGTTTTAATTCAACATAATCTAATAATCCAGCTTTTTCAAGATTCTTCTTAGCTAGATTTAGATGTTCTTCCCTATTTTCATAGCTATACACTCTCCCATTTGGTTTAACGTAATATGCAAGAGCCATAGTTAAAGCCCCTGAACCTGTTCCCGCTTCTATAACTCTTGAACCTGAACTTATCCCAGAGTAATGTATTATTACTGCTATATCTTTTGGATATATTATTTGAGTCTTCCTATGACTTTTCATAATGTAATCTTTAATTAATGGTTTTACAATGTAAAATTCACTTCCAGTATTACTTTTTACTTTAGATCCATATCTCTTCCCAATAATATCATTTAAATTTACATATCCTTTATGACTATGGAAGACTTGTCCCCTCTTTAAATTAATCATGAAATTTACATTTTGATTTAAATACAATATTACATTTTCATTTTCTTCTATAAATTTCCCAATAGTCAATCCCCTATAATCGATGTATTAACACAACCTATTATATTTATTTTTAACTACGTGATTTGAGGATTAGTAATATTTCATCTATTTTCTTCTCCATTCTATTTAGATCCTCTATAATTTTCATTAACAATCTAACTACTTCACCACGCAAATACATTTCTTGTAATGGTGTATCTAAGGTTTCTCCAATCAATCTATGAAATAATAATCTATCTCTAACTAGTTTATCTAATTCTTTCTTTTTCTTTTCTTCATTTAAACTCATTTCTACTCATAATATATATGTATAATAGGCTTGTAAATATTTCTTCATTTAAATTTAAAGTTAAATTACTAATTTTAACGATAAGGATTATCTATATATTACTCTACATTTAATCCATTTATGGGGATTTAATTGGATTATAAAACCTTTATTTCATCAGCTTCTAATAGGAATCGTAGTAGGATAGTTTTAGCTTTAGATATATCTAGTATCCCTAAAAGTTCTGAATTTAAAGATTTAAAGTATAATGCTATGAAAATCCTTTCATCAATTTCAGAATATATATGTGCCGTAAAAATTAATATGCAATTACTACTTCCCCTAGGTCTTTATGGTGGTGTTAGTGACATTATTGATTTAGCTCATGATAATGGTTTACCTGTAATTATGGATTGTAAATTGAGTGACGTTGGACATACGAATTTATGGGCTACTAAACACTATTTTGAAGCTGGATTTGATGCTTTAATAGTTAATCCATTTGTTGGTTGGAGTGAAGGTATGGAACCTGTATTCAATGTTGCTAAAGAATATGGTGGTAGAGGTGTAATACTTCTAGTTTATATGAGTCATAAAGCTTCTCCTGAAAGTTATGAATTAAAGATTTATGATGGTAATGTATTAAAACCAATTTACTTAATTTTTGCTGAAAAAGCTTTGAAATGGGGGGCTGAAGGGGTTATTGTTGGAGGAACATATCCAAATATTATAAGGGAGGTTAGAAATGTTATTGGTGATTCCATTCCAATATATACTCCTGGAATTGGATTTCAAGGTGGTGATATAAATGCTTGTATTCAAGCTGGATCAAAATATTTTATTGTAGGTAGATCTATAATTGAATCAAAAGATCCAGTTAATGTAGCTAGGAAATTTAGAGATTTAAGTTGGTTTTAAATGGTAGTTCCATATAACCTCCATAATTCATATATTTTCATTATAAAATTCTCTATTGAATATCCTTGCCCAATACCTGGGCATAATGCATCTACGTATAAATATAATTTTTTACCATAGATATTTATTTCAGCATTCTTTTCACTTAATCCTTCAATAGGTCTTCTAGATATATGAAATGGATATAGTTTACAACATAATGGTCTTTCAAGATAATTAATGCAATAAGCTATATTCCCAATTTTTGTTAAAAATATACATGAATTATCGGCTTTTTTAGATAAGTAGTATCTTCCATCATAATATACAACTACCGATCCATATGTCCTCATTAATGATAATGCTTCATGGGTTTTTAATGGTACAATATAAGCTACACAACACTTCCCACATCTTATACATCTCCATTTTCCAGATTCTTTCCAAGGTATGTATTTTTCAGCTCCTCGTACATACATAGCCTTGTAACAAAATTAGTTATTTATCACTTAAAAATTAAATTTTATGTGGTGTTGAATTATGAATGTATTCGTTGGAGATTTGAAATCCATTGACTTCAATAATTTAATTAATAAATTGAAATCTTCTTCTCTCAATGTTGGTTGTGTATTATTGTTTATTGGATTTGTGAGGTCTGAAGGTGCTAATGGTGGTATTGTTAAAAATTTATTTTATGAAGCATATGAAGATCTTGCAAAGAAGGAATTAGAGAAAATAGTTTCTGATGTTATGCAGATTAATGGTATTTTTTCAGTTGAAGTTATGCATATGCTTGGTTTAGCAAATCCAGGTGATTGTACATTTATTGTTGGTGTTGCATCTAAGCATAGAAGTGAAGGATTTAAAGTTTTAAGGGAGATTGTAGAGAGAGTTAAAAGTGAAGTTCATATTTGGAAAAAGGAAATTACTGATAAAGGGGAGTATTGGGTTTCAAGTAAATCAAGTAGTAGTTAACGTTATATCTACTAAATCTATTTAACTATTTCGGTGTTAAATTTGAAGAGTTCTTTTGAATCTAAAATTGAAGATGCTATTGTGATGTTGATTAAAGCTGCATCTATACATCTTCCAAAAGATGTTAAAAATGTATTAATTAGAGCTAGAGATATTGAAGATAACCCTCTTGCTAAAGCTCAATTAAATGCTATAATTAAGAATTGTGAACTTGCTGAAGCTGAAAGTAAACCCGTATGTCAAGATACAGGTTTAATATCATTTTATATATCTATAGGTGATAATTTCCCAATTAAAAGTAAATTAATGAATATAATTAAAACTGCTACTATTAGAGCTACTAAAGAAGTTCCACTTAGACCTAATGCTGTTGATGTATTAACTGGTAAAAATAGTGGTGATAATACTGGTAGATATATTCCAAGTATTGATTGGGAATTTATCCCTAATACAGATAAAGCTGAAATCACAGTTTTCTTAAAGGGTGGTGGTAGTGAAACTCCATGTATTGCTAAAGTTATTCTTCCAACAGAAGGTTTAAAGTATGCTAAAAAACTTGTATTAGATACAGTTGTTGATGCTGGAGCCAAACCATGTCCACCTACACTTATTGGAGTTGGTTTAGGTGGAACTATTGATTTAGCTGTGAAAATAGCTAAAAAAGCTCTTTTACGTCCTATTGGTGTTAGAAGTAGTGTGGAGGAGATTGCTAAAATTGAAGAGGAATTAATTAATTTAATAAATAGTCTTGGTATTGGACCTCATGGTGTTGGTGGTAAAACTACAGTTCTCGACGTACATGTGGATTGTGCTCATAGACATCCAGCATCTTATGCTGTTGCAGTAGTTTTCAATTGTTGGGCTGTGAGAAGATCAACTATGACAATCAATAGTGAAGGTAACGTTAATTTCATAACCCATAATTTTATGAATGAATTTTGGAGGTGATATTTTGGAATATCGTTTAAAAACACCTTTAAATGAAAATGTTATTAGGAGTTTAAATATTGGAGATATAGTTTATTTAAGTGGAATTATAGTTACAGCTAGAGATGCAGCTCATAGTAGAGCTTTATCCATATTAAATTCTGGCGGTAAATTGCCAATAGATCTTAATGGTTTAGCAATATATCATTGTGGTCCAGTAGTTGATAAGAAAGGCGATGAATGGATTATGGTTGCTGCTGGTCCAACTACTAGTGCTAGAATGGATGCATTGGAATATGATTTTATTGAGAAAACTGGTATTAGAATGGTTATTGGTAAAGGTGGTATGGGTAGTAGAACTGTTGAAGCTTGTAGAAAATTTGGTGCTGTTTACACGATATTCACTGGTGGTGCAGCTGTTTTAGCAGTTAAGGGTATGAAGAAGGTTCTTGGAGTTCATTGGCTTGATTTAGGAATTCCAGAAGCTCTTTGGGTTATTGAAGTTGAAGATTTTGGTCCGCTAATGGTTGTAATAGATTCACATGGAAATAACTTCTATGATTCAATAAATAATGAAGTTTATAGAAGGTTAAAAGAAGAAATATATCCAAAGATAGGTGTCAAATAAATTCAATTACCCTAAATATTTTCTTTTTGATATTTACCATTGTATATTTTATGTGGTTTCCCCTCGATTTTAATGAATATTAGTTGAAGTAATCTAGCATTTCTATACAAGTATACTCCATTATCATTAAATACACATAATAAGCATTCACTTCTACCAATATATCCTGGATCCCATATTGCTGTATATATTGTTACACCACTTCTTATCAATGATGATCTAGGATATCCTATAGCTACAACATTCTCCGGAATCTTTATTACTTCATTAAATTTAATTCTATAAACTCCTTTAGCTAAGAAAATTTTCTCTTCATTATCAAATGGTATAGGTTCAGTTCTAGATACTCTTCTAAATTCATTTGTTAAATCCATTATTCCTGCATCAATAAATTTCTCAACACTATTCAATGTCAACTCTATACCTGCAGGTTGAATTTGAAGTTCTTCATTTAATAAATTTTCAACTATCCCCATTCTATAGGCATCTATACCAGTTATTATCATTTTATTATTCACCCCAAAACATTCTAGTTCTCAAATATTCTTTTTCAGCTTCTATTATTTTAAGATAAAATTCTTCTTCAGTTTTATATGATTCTCTAAGAATTCTTAAAGCAATTGTAGGACCTATACCTCTAGCTGCTAAAGTTATTAAAGCTTTCTTCCCATAACTCATTACTAGAGTTACACTCTTCCTAAAATTCTCTAAATCTTTTACTTCTTCTTCATTTAACTTTCTACCTTTAAACCATTTATCCAATAATTTTAAGATATCCTCTCTATATGTTGTTCCAATAGCTTTAGCTCCACACTTTGGGCACATTAATTGATCTGGAAGATATTTTATTTTATATTTAGCTATCCACTTTCTACAATGTATACATGCCAATACAACATCTTTATTTTCAAGTCTATTCTTAATTAATTCCATTAAATTTAATGGAACTTCTAATTTCGGTATTAATCCATGTGGTAACAATTGCATTAATACTTGTTTTGTTAATGGTGAAATATCTTTATTTAAATCCCTCATACAAATTTCAATTTCAACACTCCCCATTTTCAATTTATTCAAATACCTACTTAATGATTCAATATCAAAATAATCTTGTAAAGCTTCTCTAATAGCTTCTTCCTCAACTACTGTATCCTCTAAAATTGGTATTATACTTTCAATTCTATTTATCTTTGCATCTTTTTCTATAACCCCCATTCTCCTAGCAACATGAAATATCTTCCATTTATATTCTCGAGTCTTCTTCAATGCTTTTATGAATTCATCATTTTTCACATTTAATTTTCTAAGTACTTCAAATACGTACTCTGGATTTATTGATCTTGGAGTTATCAATGCCACTCTATACTGATCACTTATAATTTTAACATCCATTTTCAATTTCTCCATAATATTAAAAGCTAGTAAAGCTGCTAAAGCTCTATTACCATTTGTTCCAAGAGGTATATGTATAACGTTTATTTTCCCAAATCCTTCAATTAAAATTCTTTTTGATGTGGGTATTGGTAATCCAATATCTAAATGCTTTTTCAATTCTCCTTTAACATAATCTATTAACTCTCTATTCAATGGATATTTGGCTAAATTCTCTCCATTAACTATTTTCTCTCTTAAATCTGTAGCTTCCATAGCTACTTCCATTGGTACTGGAATTAATTCTCCAATCCATGCTGGTATAGCTGCTAACTCTTCACCAACATACTCTACATAAACTTTCAATTCATCTTCATCTACATTTACAATACTCCAAGTTCTACCAGATAATATAAATGGATCTTTACCATGGATTACTATAAAATCTTCATCTAAAGTTCCTATAGGTCTTCTATCTTCAATTGATATAACTTTAAATTTCCTTATGTCTGGTATCATAGATATGTTATCGTAATAGTACTTCCAAGTTCTACTTTTCTTAGCTTTTATAACTCCCTCTTCTTTAAAATAATTCAAAATCTTTATTTCAGATAGAAATGATACTACTTTTACTATTTCCTCTTCAGTTAAATTCCTATATGGATATGTTCTACTAAATATCCTTTTAATATCATTTACTCTTATTAAACCCCAATCAAGTATTAAACCTACAATTTGATGTGCAAGTACATCTAAAGCATTTTCATGGATTTTTGATAATTCTACTTCTTTAATAACTCCTCTTCTAGCTAGAACTGTTGATTCAAGTATGTCATCTATTGTTGAAGCTATTATTATTCCACGTGAAGTTTCCCAAAGTTTATGTCCAGCTCTTCCCACTCTTTGAATTAAATTCATAACTTGTCTTGGAGATGTATATTGTATGACTAAATCAATAGATCCAATATCTATTCCAAGCTCTAGAGATGATGTACATATTAAAAGTTTTATAAGTCCATTTTTAAATTCTTCTTCAATATTTAATCTTTCTTCTCTTGATAATGAGCTGTGGTGAACCCCAATTTTAAATGGTGGATTTAATTTTTTAATTAATGTTGTAAGTGCTTCAGCTGTTTCTCTTGTATTTGTGAATAATAGTGTAGCTCTATTCCCAGAAGATATTTCTATTATCTTCCTTAATCTTACAATTAAATCTATTGGTAAATCTAATTTATTTTCTTGTTCTCCATAATCCATTGCTACTTCGACATTTATCTCAAACTTCTTTTCTTCAGTTGAATCTATTATTTTTACATCTCTATTAATTCCAACTAAGAATTTTGCTGCTTCCAGTCTACTACTTATAGTGGCTGATAAACCTATTCTTTGAATATTTCTTCCACATATTTCTTCAAGTCTTTCTAATGCTAATGATAATTGTACTCCTCTTTTATCAGACATTAATTCATGTAATTCATCCACGATAACATATTCAACTTTTGATAAGTGTTTACGCATAACTCTACCTGGAAGTATAGCTTGTAATGTTTCTGGAGTTGTTATCAATATTTGTGGTGGTTTTATAGCTTGCTTTTTTCTAGCAGCTTCAGGTGTATCTCCATGTCTAACTTCAATTGATAATCCAATTTCATTAGCTATTTCCACCATTCTCCTAAATATATCTCTATTTAATGCTCTTAATGGTGTTATGTATATAGCCTTTATACCTTTTAAATCTCCATTAAGTATCATGCTCATTACTGGGAATAATGCTGCTTCAGTTTTTCCGGATCCAGTTGGAGCTATTAATAGAATATTTCTCCCATTTAGTATTTCAGGTATAGCTAATTCCTGAGGTTCTGTAGGTTCTAAATACCCGTAATCCTCTATAATTTCTCTAAGTTTACTATGTAGTTTTTGAAATGAATTCATGGTTACACTATATCTCCCTTATAATCCTCCTAATAACAGCTTTTGATTCTAAATCTCTCTTTAATTGCTCCCTTATAGCTGTTCTAATGAATTCACTTCTACTTGGATATACTCCAGCTCTTATCAATTCATCTATGATTTCAACATAACCTTCATGAAGTCTTATACATATAATTTTCATAAACTATCACAATATAATCTTAAATAATGTTATTGATAAATCGTTTGCAAAAACATTTTATTTTCTTAATGTACATAAATCTTCTGGTGCACATATTGTTTAAATATGTAGAATCATTTAAAACTGGTATTCAAGTTTTAGATGAAATTCTTCCAAATGGTATACCTAGAAATAACATGGTGTTAATTTTAGGTGAAGGTGGAACTGGGAAATCAGTTTTAATAACTCACTTAATGTATGCAAGATTGCTAGCTGATGAACCGTGTATCTTTATATGTTTTGATGATATTCCAATTGCAGTTATTCAATTATCATTATTATTTAAATGGAATTTACTTGAATATGCTAATAGAGATCTACTTAGATTTATAGATTGCTTCTCCTTTAGAATGGCTCCAGATAGGTCAACTATACCTCCATACATTACCTATATTGAAAATCCTAGAGATTTGTATGGATTGGTTACTGCAATAACAAATTTAATGGACAAATTGAATATGAATAGTAGGGGGGCTGTATTCATAGATTCATTAACTGAACTACTTAGTTTAACTGAAACTACTATAGCACTAGAAGTTATTAAAATTTTAAGAGCTGAATGTTCTAAAGAGAGGAATGTCCCAATATTTGGAACATTTCATTTTGGGGTTAAGCCTTTTGATGATGTTGAACAAATACTTGAGTATATAGTTGATGGAATTATTGATTTAAGATATGACCCACACTATATGCAACAAGGCTTTTTAGTTAAACAATTTAGAGTTAGAAAGATGAAGGGAGTTCCACATAGCACAAATTGGGTTAGTTTTTCAATAAATTCATCTGGAATATTTAAGATAACTTAGTATAAGATAGTAATTATAATAATTTAAGTTTAATTATTATTTCAATTCTTCAAAGTTTATTATATAGTTGTATATTTGTTTTCCTCGTAATATTTATATCCTTTAGAGTAAAATAGTTAATAACATTATTTTAATACTAAAGTTCAACTAGGTGTTAACAATGAAGGTTCTAAATAAAACTCAAAGTTTATGTCCAGAATGTTTAAAGATTTTAGATGCTGAAATTTACGTCGATAATGATAATTTAGTTAAAATTAGAAGATTTTGTCTTGATCATGGTGAATTTACTGAAATATATACTTTCTCTAATCCAGATTTATATAAGTGGGCTGAAAAGTATGCTCATGAACCCAGTGGTATAACAACCCCTATAACTAATAATTTAAAGGGATGTCCTTTTGATTGTGGTTTATGTCAAAATCATAAATCTGCAACTGTTCTAGCAATAATCGATGTTACGAATAGATGTAATATGCGTTGCCCAATATGTTTTGCTAATGCTGCAGCTTCAGGTTTAATGTATGAACCCACATTAGATCAAATTAAAGTTATGCTTGAGAAACTTAGAAGTATAGGTCCTGTTCCACCACCAGCATTACAATTAAGTGGTGGTGAACCAACTGTTAGAAATGATCTTTTTGAAATAATTAAAATGGCTAAATCAATGGGGTTTAGGCATATTGAAGTTAATACTAATGGTATTGTACTTGCAAATAATATAGATTATTATAAAAGTTTATTAGAGGCTGGAGTAAGTACAATATACCTTCAATTTGATGGTTTAAATGATGATTTGTACATTAGGTTGAGAGGAATTCCAATGAAGAATATTAAATTGAAGGTTATTGAAAATGCTAGGAAGATTGGTCATGAAAGTATAGTTTTAGTAGTTACATTGACGAAAGGTGTTAATGATAATCAAATTGGTGAGATTATTAAATTTGCATTGGATAATCATGATGTTGTTAGATGTGTAAACTTTCAACCTATCTCTTTTAGTGGAAGAGCAACTAAACTTGAGAGAGATGCTCTTAGAATTAATACATCTGATTTTATGAATTTAGTTGAAGAGCAAACTAATGGGTTGATATCTAAATATGATTTTAGACCCGTACCATGTGTTGTACCTCTTTCAAGAGCTATTGGTGCACTTAAAGGTAAACGTTACGTGGAATTTACCACAAGTCCATTTTGTGGTGTAGCAACCTTTATTATTAAAACTGATGAAGGTTGGAAACCTATAACTAAATTAGCTGATGTAGATAAATTCTTTAATTCTATGCAAAAAGTTTATGAAGATGCATCTAAAGGTAGTAAGGGAAAAGCGTATTTGAGAACTATTTCAAGTTTAAGATATGTTAAATTCGGTTTTCTAAAGGATTTACTTTTCCCAGTTTTAAGAGAGGGTAGCTATGAAGCTTTAGGGAAGTTTATGAGGAAAATCGTTATGATTGGCTGTATGCATTTCATGGATTTATGGAATTTTGATCTTCAAAGAGTTAATAGATGTGTTATACATTATGCTTTACCAGATGGAACTATTAGACCATTTTGTACTCATAATAGTATTCATAGGAGTATTATTGAAGATAAATTTAGTATTCCAATTAAATAAATGAATTAATAAACTTTAAGCTTAAACATAAATAAATTGTTTATGGGCATTTAACAATGAATTTAATGGAATCACCAAAATGTGCATATTGTGAAGTTTATGCATGTTATTCCGGTGATTTTAATCGTTTACCTCTCAATTGCCCAATGAAAATTTTTGGAAATTATATAGAGGAAGCTAAAAATGAACTTTTAAACAATGATTACTCGAGGAAGATCGCTATAGAAGCATCAATAATTGAAGCCTTAGGGTATATGCAATGGACTAGATTAAAGGAAATAATAGAGTATTGTAAAAGGCTTAAAATTTCTAAAATTGGATTAGCTTTTTGTATTGGTTTAAGGTATGAAGCAAATTATATTTCTCAAGCTCTTGAAAATGCTGATTTAAAAGTTTTTTCAGTTTGTTGTAAGATTGGAGGTATTGATAAAACTATTGTTGGTATTCCAGAACAATATAAACTTAGTAAAAGACCCATAGAAGCAATATGTAATCCAATTGCTCAAGCATATGTATTGAATGCTGTAGGCACAGATCTAAATATAGTTGTAGGTTTATGTGTTGGTCATGATTCATTATTCTATAGATATTCTAAAGCTCCAGTTGTAACATTTATAGTTAAAGATAGAGTTACAGGTCATAATCCAGCTGTAGTTATATATAGTGGTTATTATCGAAGGCTCTTCGGTATTAGATCCACTTAAAATTCCCATTTCTTAATTTTCTTCAAAACTTTATCACTTACACCTAAATCCTCTTTTCTAGCTTCTTCTTCAATATCTCTAATCTTAATTGGCTTCTTTCTCAATTCTAATTCACATCTTCCATCTGGTAGTAATGCTCTTATCTCACAAAATGCAAATGTACATTTATGCCCACTACAATAATCATTTACCCACGAACATATTGCTTGAACATCCATTCCCTTATAATCCCTCTTATATTTTGATGTAGTTTTCATTAAAGCTTTTTTAGCACATCTAAAATTTGGACATGTAGGTTTACATTCCATAGACAAGAAAGTTCCTCCACATAATAACGTAGTCTTCAATCAACCTTTAACTTTCTTTTACTTATTTTTTTCGTTATTTAATTTTTCTTAAAACAATCACTATTTACTTTTTTATCTTCCAATAATATACATCTTCAATATCTAATCCAGATATATTTATACTTACTATTTTCTCTTTCATGTCTTTAAGCAATTTCTTCACTAAATCTTCTACTTCAAATTCATTTTTTAAATGGAATCTAATCATATCCCCAAACTTTTGATATGGATATCCATAAACATCTATTCTATCAATAATTTTACCTTTACATGTTAATTCAACATCGTATTTATATGGATAATCCAATAAAATTGATTTTAAATCTCCAAAATCAATTATACGTCCATCTTCAAGTAACATAACCTTACTACATAAATCATTCAGTATATCAATATTTCTATCAGTTATCATCATAGTTAATCCACTTATAGATTTAAATATTTTTGAAATTTCCTTAAATATTTCATGATTTAAACTTCCAAGAATACCATCAATCAATATGATCTTCGGTCTCTTTATTAATCCAAGTACCATCTTTAATATTGTTGTTTGCATTTCAGATAGAGTTTCTATTCTTCTATTAAAATCATTTTTAGATATTTCAGCTAATTCAAGCATTTCAATACATTTTTCATCTATATTTTTATTGAAAATCTTTTGAAAGTATGATATTTCCTCTATTATAGTTAACTTTTTATTTAATTGCATTTGTTCTGAAATATAATATGTATTCTTCCTAGCCCAACTAAGATCTTTAATTATACTTTTCTCCATAATCTTTATTTCCCCTTTTTCTGGTCTATATATTCCAGCAGTAAGTTTCAGTAGTGTTGTTTTACCTGAAGGACTTGGTCCAATTACAGCCATAGATTCACTTTCTTCAAGTTGAAATGAAATATTATTTAAAGCAGTAACCTTCTTACCCCAAACCCCACCTTTAAAAGTTTTAGTTACATTTATGAATTCAACAGCTTTCATTTAATCACCTAATATTGTTCTATTGTACCCCATTCTTCAGCTTTCTTTACTGAATATCTAATTATTATAGACACTATTACAATGAATATTAATGATGAAATAATCATCTTAGTAATCCCCATACTAATACTACTATACACTGCATCAATACTATTTCTTGGGTATCCTAATATCATTATATCCCTAAATATCTGCATTCCAATGGTAAATGGTATTATGCTTATTATTGGCCATAATTGACTTGGAAGTAATTCTACTGGAAAGTAGAATCCAATAGCCATCATAGTTACTTCCATTACAGTTATAGTAATCATTCCAATCTTTTTAAATATCAATGTCATTGAAACCAACACTATAACTAATCCAAAAACAAATATCCATGAACATATAAAACTCAAAATTAGAAAAGGTATGTACTGTAGACTTAATTTGAATGCTCCAATATAGTTTAAAATTGGTAATCCAAATATTGATGTTATTAATACGTGTTTTATAGTTGATGCTAATGCTCTACCTAAAACCATTTCAATAATACTTATATTACTTTCAATCATCAACAATATAGTTCCCCTACTAGCTTCTTCCCCTAAAAGTTTTATACATTCATCATACATTCTTGCAAGCATAATCCACAAGTATGTTCCAGTTAACATAAATTTCTCAAAAGTATAACCTTCAGGTAAAACATTTCCTCTAGCATCTAGAAATAATCCTATAACCCCAAATCCAATAAAACTTCCACCTATAACCAATGAATCCATTAATAATTGAAACTTATATTTTAAATCGAGATTTAAATATCTCTTAGCAATAATCAAAGACTTAATTGCCAAATATCATCACTCTAGATAATACTTAGTGTAATTAATAAATTAATAAAGTTTAATTTTCTTCATTTACCCATAAAATTATTAGGTAGTTCAACTTAATATATACCTTGAAAGTAATATGAAGAATCTATTATTAATTGATCAAATAATACCTATTGGATTAACTTCATTAATTCTCATGTTAATAGCAATTTTAATAATAGTAATAATAATTGCAAGTGCTATTAGAGTTGTTAGAGAATATGAACGTTCAGTAATATTTAGACTTGGTAGATGTATTGGTGCTAAGGGTCCAGGCGTAGTCTTCTTAATTCCCTTTATAGATAGACCTGTAGTTGTTGATTTACGTGAAAGATATCTTGAAGTTTCAAGGCAAACCTGTATAACTAAAGATAATGCTCCAGTAGACATAGATTTCCTAATATACTATAAAGTTGTAGATCCATTAATGTCTACATTGCAAGTTAGGAATTTTGAAGGTGCAGCAGTGGGTATGGCCACCACAATTCTTAGAGCAGTTGTTGGAGATATAATGCTTGATGATGTTCTAGCTAGAAGAGAAGAAATAAATAGAGTATTACGTTTAAAACTTGATGAAGTTACTGAACGTTGGGGTATTAAAGTTAGTAGTGTTGAAATTAGAGAAATACTACCGCCAAGAGATGTTCAAGATGCTATGATAAAACAAATGGCTGCTGAACGTAATAAGAGAGCTATGATCTTAGAAGCTGAAGGTAAAAGGGAATCTGCAATAAAAGTTGCTGAAGGTGAAAGACAAGCAAATATTTTAAAAGCTGAAGGTGAAAGACAAGCAAGTATACTTCGAGCTGAAGGTTATGCTCAAGCTTTAGAAACAATATTTAAAGCTGCAAGTAGACTTGATTATAAAACTATGTCATTACAATACCTTGAAACATTAAAGAGTTTAGGTCAATCTCCAGCTACAAAATTCATATTTCCAATGGAATTCTCAGAATTGATAACACCAATAAGGAGATTTCTAAGTGAAGTTGAAGGATCAATTAAATCAGAATCTTCTAAAGAAGTTAAACAATCATAATTTTATAATCAATTTTTTAGGTACATCATTTACTATAAGTACTTGAAGATTTATTCTAGCTTCAGGATTTATACCCAATAGCTCTAAAGCCCTCCTAATCTTATGTAATGCTGTAAGTTCTTCATTAAGTTTAATTAAAACTTCATTTATCAATTCAATTTCTCTTTCAGGTCTTGGATTCACTATTATTCCAACACCATAAAAATCTATTTCTTGCCTATTTTGTAACTTTGTAATCTCTGAAACATCTACACCCATCATTTCAATAAATTTCCCATAAGTTTCAATCCTCCTTTTAATATCTTCTAATAAGCCATGATATTTCTTCATATCTTCAACAATTTCACCCACTCTTTTATTCAAGTATCCTACCAACTCTGCAACGTTTTTGAATTCTCTTATTTCACTTACCATAACTAGACCACTAAACTTTTTTCAGACTATTATTTTTATTTTTATGTTTAAATATATCTTTCCCTTTAAAAGTCTTTAAAGTGAAAAGAAAACTTAATAATTTACTTTAATTAAAGGAAATTTGATATTATTTGTCTATTGTAGATTTTATTCATAGACGTTTTAATTGGATTGGTCGCCTTCTACTCTCAATATATCCCACTATATCTCAGGATATTAAAACTTCTGGTATAGGTATTCATCCTGAAATTTATGCTTCTATTGGAGGATTTACATTTATTCTATCTATAATTGTAAGCATTATTGTAATGATAATTTCAATAATTATATTACCAATATGGTTAATATTCTTTACAACAATATTTTCAATATTATTTCCAATAGGTGTCTTTATAATTTCAGGTTTTATTCTACCTAAAGCTTTAAGTTTAAATAATGCTGCTGGATTTGATCAAGAAGCTCCATATGTATTTGCTTATTTAAGTGTCATGGTTACCGGTGGCGTATCCCCATACACCGCATTTGAACGCCTTGAAAACGCTGATTTCCTATTTAAAAGGTTTTCTAAAGTTGCTAAAAGATTTAAGATTTTAGTTAGAGCTATGGGCTGGGATCCTCTCTCAGCATTTGAAGATATTGCTAGAAGAGTTAGAAGCATGTTGATAACTGATGTTCTATTTGGTTATATCGCTACAGTTGGTGCTGGTGGAGACGTTATTGATTATTTAATTAAGAGGTCTAGAGATACTTTTAGTGGTTTAATTGCTAGAATTAAAGCTGCTGGTGAAAGAATGTCAACATTATTAGAATCTTATCTTGCAATTTCATTTGTCTTATTAATGACAATAAGTGTTATGTACTTGGTAAGCTTATCTATTGCAAGAATATATATTCCAGGTGTAGATATCTATACATTGTTCTTTCTTTCATATATTTTAATGCCCTTTCTTTCTTTAGTAGTTTTATATTTATCTGATGTATTGCAGTATAGAGAACCTGGTATAATATGGGATCCATACATAATATTTATGTTAACAACAATTCCCCTCTTCATCTTCCTAACATACATAATGGTTTTACCCTTTTTCTATCCTATTACTACACCATTACTAAATTACTTAGTTATTGAATCATCATCATTAATCACATATATTTTAAACATATTTAAAGTTGATATTATTTATGCACCTGCATTATCTATGTCAATAGTTCTCACATTATCTCTAATACCCTCAACTCTATATGAAATGTTAGTATTTAGAAAACATACTAAAATTGTAAGTGGTGTTGTAAGATTTCTTAGAGATGTAGTGGAAGTTAGAAAAACTGGTTTATCCCCTGAAAAATGTATTATAACTTTAGCTGAAAGAGATTATGGTTTATTTTCTAAATATTTGAAGGAAGCAGCTAGTAAATTAGCTTTAGGTTTTCCTCTATCTAAAGTTTACAAAGATTTAATAACTAGAATTAGAGCTTGGAGAGCCAATGTATTTCTATATAACCTCATAGATGCAATTGATGTTGGTGGAGGAACCCCTGAAACACTTGAAAATATAGCTTATTTCGCTGAGATGAGTGAAGCTATTGAAAGAGAAAGAGCTGCAACAGTTAGAATACTCTTAATAATACCCTATCTTAGTGCTATTATACTTGTAAGTTCAATGGTTTTTCTCACTGTTTTCATGTCTACATTAGCTGTTGGCATAATAGAATTTAAAATTGCAATTAAAATCATTATTCCAGCAATAATCTTCAATAATTTATTCATGGGTTTAATTGCAGGTAAAGTTTCTACTGGTATTACTGCTTCTGGATTTAAACATGCCCTCATATTATCTATAGTATCCATGATCACACTAATTTTAACCCCAAGAATTGCATATATGCTAGGTATGGTTGAAGGAGTATAATCATCTAAATTAAATTAATTAAATATAGATTCTTAAACAATTAAATTAACTTTTACTGGAATATTATAACCTAAACTCTTCATAACCCATTGTGCATCATCAATAAGTTTACTTTCAACATCAGATGTACTCCACCTTCTAATTGCAAATCCCTTCTTCTTAATTTTAACTTCAAATAAAATAATTTCATTAATTAATTTTATATTTAATTCATTAATTACATATCCAGCAGAATCCAATGTACTTTTAAAATATTCTAAAGCTCTAGCTTTAATTCTTTCTAAATCAATTTTAACAGGTTCCACCATTAAAATTCTTCTAGGTTTATCTACTCTGGCTTTAACATCTAAAACTGTTTTTGAAGATTCAATTTCATCTACAATTTTCTTTAATTCAATTTCATCTTTCTCCAATAATTTTAAATCTTCTTCATTTAATTCATATAGGAAAACTGTATATTTTCCTCCTCCCTCAATTTTATTTAAATTTAATATTTCATTTAATGCACTTTTACCAGTTAATGTCCTATTTTCATGGGTAATTGATGCTGAAATAGCTTCACCATCCTTAAATATTACTTCAAAACTTTTCCAATTCTTTGAATCTAAAAGTATTACAAACATATACAGTATTTTACCTTTACTCTCTGTGATGAATCTTTTAATTACTTCACCTATATCCTCCATGCTTTCAAACATATTCATTTGATTTTTCAATTGCATTTTACCCCTTAAAATTAAATGTCTAATTAATGGTATGCCACATATTTTACCACTACATTCTTCTATCTTTTCAAATACTCTCACTTTATGTTCTGATTCACATCTAATAATTGCATTTGGATTTTTTTGTTCATCTATTGATAGTTCTTTTTCACTAATTTCATATACTTCAATAACTCCTGTAATTTTATCCATAATTTCAGAAATCTTTACCCAACATTCTTTACCAAGAATTTCTTCATCTCCATGCTTCATTATTGCTAATGAAGGCTTTCCCCCTCTAAAATTTAATTGTAAATCAAAACTAGCATGATGATATATTATTAATCCTTTAATCCTCCTATTACCTTTACACTTCTCTATTTCCTCTATTACCTTCCTTAATTTCTCTTCAGCTAAATTTACGATATCTAAGAGTTTAATATCACTATTTCCACTATTAAGCATTTAAATACACCAATAAACTAAAGGTGAATACTCGATATTATATTTAAAAATTATTTAATTTAATTTTTCTACGTATTATACAATTTTCCTAATTCCCAATTCTTTTACCGCTTCTTTATAAACTTCTTCTGGATTATAATGATATCTAAATATCCATTTACTTACTTCTGTAAAATCATATACTCCTTTCATCATAAGCCATCTTAAAACAGCTCTCCTCCTCTCAATATCTTCTCTCAATTCCCCTATACTTCTACCACTCATTCTACTTATTTCTTGAAGTAACCATGAATTTTCCAATGTAAATATATGTTCATCTCTAATTGGATCCCATCTAGATATAACTCTATATTCTCCATAATCTTCTACTTCTTGTATAATTCGAACTCTTCTTTCAACTCTAACTCTTTCCCCAATGGTAACTCTATCAATATGCATAAATATATTCAATAATTTAACATATGTTTCAGGTATATTCATTGGTGGTGATGTAATCCTTTTTACAGCATAATCTAATGATTCAGCATGTATTGTAGATATTCCACCATGACCTGTAGCCATAGCTTGAAATAGTACAAAAGCTTCTTCCCCTCTAATTTCACCAACAATAAGATAATCAGGTCTATACCTTAAAGATAATTTAATGAGATCAAAAAGTTTAATTTCAGTTAAAGTTATACCAACAGTATATGTTGGTCTAACCGTTAATTGAATCCAATTTTCATGTGGAAGATTTAATTCAGGTGTATCTTCAACTGTAACTATTTTAAGTCCAGGTCTAATAAATAAACTTAAAGCATTTAAAAGAGTAGTTTTACCAGCACCAGTACCACCTGAAATCATAATAGTTCTACCATAATCAAGCATAAGCCATATATATGCAGCCATAAGATCACTAATAACATTATCAGCTATAAGTTCAATTGGAGAAAATGGTTTAGCTCTAAACTTCCTAATGGTAAAAGTTGGACCAGCAGTACTAACTTCAGAACCAAAAGTTGCTGCAAGCCTATGTTTCTCAGGAAGCATAGTATCAAGAGTTGGATATGCAAGACTAATATGTTTGCCAGCTCTATGAGCAAGCTTCAAAATAAATTCATTTAAAACTTTAACATCTCTAAAAATAATATTTGTAGGTATACTTTCATAATACCTATGCCAAACATAAATAGGCTTATTAACACCAACACAACTAACATCTTCTACATTGGGATCAAGCATTAAAACATGAATAGGACCATAACCAAGAAGATCTCTTTCAACATAATACAAAACTCTATCCCTACTAGCACCACTAAGCTTTAAACTACCACGATATCTATCAACAATACGTTTAATTTCACTAAAAACATGACCTCTCAAATCATCAGAAAAACTATAAACCTTTAATTCCTCAGTAACCAAATCCACAAGTCTATCATAAGCATCCTTCTCCCCCTCACTAAGCTTATATTCATCCACATAATAACTAATTAAACCACCTTCCCATGGAATTCTAACAATAAAAACCCTAGCAAAAGGTTCATAAACACTATAACTCTCTAAAACTTCAAACCTTTCATCAAAAGGAAGAAACTCTAAAGCTCTTTCAGCAATAATCCTCCTAACAATACGAACTCTAGGACTAATAAAAGGAAACTTAATCATACAAAACCAAAAAACTAAATACATTAAAAACATATAAACATATCATAAACAAAACCCTCAACCAAAAATTAAAAGAAAAGCTTTAAATAATAAAAACCATTAAAACATAAAACAAAGGTAGAAGTATATGAAGAATAAGAAGAGTAGAGGTATATCTCCAGTAATAGCAACAATAATAATGGTGGCAGTAGCTATAGTAATGAGTATTGCAGCAGCCTTCTGGATGACAGGATTAATGGGCGCCTTCACAAAATATGAATCAATTGCCATAACACAAATTACTATAGAGAGGAAAACGGGGAAATGGGATATAACGATTGTTGTTAACAACACTGGACCATCCACAACAACCATAAGTGCAATATACATAGATGAATCATCGGTTACCCCAAGTCCATCCTTACCATATACGTTAACTGCAGGAGCTGGAGAGAAATTTACCATTAAGAATTGGGAGCAATCAGGCTATAAGAGTGGTAGAGTAATTACTGTGAAAATTGTAACAGCAACTGGTAATGAATACTATAGAAATGCTGTTTTACCATAAACTACAATAAAATTTTTATTTACTTTAATTTACTTAATACCTTAAAATCTAATGTAATAATTCAAAATTAAGATGGAAAAAGAAAATTTATTTAAGATTTAATCTTTCCAATACATTGTCTACAAGTGTTTTCTTATCTGCTTGCCATCTCCCCCCTTTAAATGGTTCACCATAGAAGTAATATCTTCTACTTGTTCTATAATCAGCCCACATAAACTCTACTTTCTCTACATACTTCTGTAATGCTTCACCTAAATATGATATTCCTAATGGTGGCAAAAGTATTATTAGTACAAATCCTTCTTGTGTTGGCATAAATGTTAATGGGAAAGGGAGTTTTTTAATGGCTTTTGCAAATCTAGCAGTAATATTTACTGGACATATACATTTAAAGATAAATTGATTAAATAA